>DVOE01000055.1 GCA_018713795.1 Candidatus Limadaptatus stercoripullorum | reverse complement strand
CCGCCGCCGATGACCACGCCCACCTGCGCGCCCATGTTCTTCACTTCCACGATCTGCTCGGAGACTTTGGCGAGCTTGTTGTGGTCGATGCCCGCTCCGTTCTCGCAGGCGAGCGCTTCGCCCGAGATCTTGATGATGACTCTTTTGAATTTGAGTTGTGCCATAAAACACCCTTTCCGCCTCCGGGCGGGAAAAAAAGGAACGCTTGCGCGTCCCTTTTCGGTCTTACTTGTTGAGGCCTGCCTGCGCCATGACTTCTTCTGCGAAGTTGTCCTCGCGCTTCTGCAGTCCTTCGCCCATCTGATAACGCACGAAGCGTCTCACCGTGATCTTCTCGCCGATGGAGGCGATGGCTTCGGTCACGAGCTGGCTGATGGTCTTGGAGGAGTCGCGGACGTACACCTGCTCCATGAGGCAGACGTCCTTGTAGTATTTCTGGATCCTGCCGTCCACCATTTTGTGGATGATGGCGTCGGGCTTGGGATTGGGCTCGTTCTTCGCCTGAGCGATGAGGATCTCGCGCTCCTTCTCGAGCTCGGCGGCGGGCACCTCTTCCTTGGTGACATAGGTGGGAGCCGCGGCGGCGATGTGCATCGCGATGTTGTGCACAAGCTCTTTGAACACGGGGCTCATGGCGACGAAGTCGGTCTCGCAGTTGACCTCGAGCAGCACGCCGATCTTGCCGTTCATGTGGATATAGCTGTCCACGATGCCCTGAGAGGCGATCCTGCCCTGCTTCTTGGCGGCGGAAGCGATGCCCTTCTCACGGAGGTAATCGATCGCCTTTTCCATGTCGCCGTCGGTCTCGACGAGCGCCTTCTTGCAGTCCATCATGCCAACGCCGGTGCGCTGACGAAGTTCCATAACATCTTTGCTTGTGAATGCCATATTCTGTCTCCTCTTATCCGTCCGTGATTATTCTTCGTCCTCGCTCTCTTTCTCGGCGATGGCTTTCTCGAGCGCCTGCTCGGGAGTGAGAGGCTCCTCGGCGGGAGCTTCTTCGGCGGGAGCGGGGGCAGCCGCTTCCTCGGCGACTTCCGCTTCTTCCGCCTGCTCGGCTGCGCCGAAGGATTCGCCCTGCTTGCCTTCGATCACCGCGTCGGCGATGATGGAAGCGAAAAGCTGTATCGCGCGGATCGCGTCGTCGTTGCCGGGGATGACATAGTCGACGAGATCGGGATCGCAGTTGGTGTCAACGACGGCGACGATGGGGATGCCGAGCTTGCGCGCCTCGCGCACGGCGTTCTCTTCCCTCTTGAGGTCGACGATGAAGAGGCATCCGGGGAGGCTCCTCATGTTCTTGATGCCGCCGAGGTTCTTCTCGAGCTGATCGCGCTCGGCTTTGAGTTTCAGGACTTCCTTCTTGGGGAGCAGTTCGAACTCGCCGATGATCTCCATCTGATTGATCTTGTTCAGCCTGTCGATGCGGGTGCGGATGGTCTTGAAGTTGGTGAGAGTGCCGCCCAGCCACCTCTGATTGATGTAGAACATGTCGCAGCGCTCCGCCTCGTGCTTGATGGCTTCCTGCGCCTGCTTCTTGGTCCCGACGAAGAGGATGGACTTGCCTTCCGCGGAAAGTTCCTTCACGAACTTGTACGCCTCTTCGACGAGATCGACGGAGAGCTGAAGGTTGATGATGTGGATGTCGTTGCGGGTTGCATAAATGTACTTCGACATCTTGGGATTCCAGCGCTTGCTTTGATGACCGAAGTGCACGCCTGCCTCGAGCAGGGCTTTCATTGTGGTGACTGCCATAGAGTCCTCCTTGATTAGTTTTTACCTCCCCCGGCTTCGACGCGGAGACTACCTTGCGGAACTTCCTCCGCTCCCCCGGGGTGTGCGGTCGCTTATGGATTATAGACTAAGGGAAAAGTTTTGGCAACAAAATACGCGCAAAAAATCGCGCGCAATTTCACGCACGGGCGAGCGAGGCGGTGCCACGCGCAAAACAGGGAGAGTTTTCAGTTCTCCCCGTCCGCCTCGTCCTCTTGGTCGTACTTTTCCACTTCCTCGACGAAAGCGTTGAACACCTTGTCCAGCACCTCTTCGTCTTCTATCGCGGCGAAAATGTCCTCGCCGCTGTCCGACTCGCGGATCTCGTAGATGAGCACTTCGTCATCCTCGATGTCGGGGAGCTTCTCGACGGGCTTGAGGACGACATACCACTTCTCGTCCACATCCAGCGTGGCGAGATGATAGAACTCCTCGTCCGTGTCGCGTTCCTCGTTGTAAAGGACGATTATATCATCGTCCTCGTCCATGTTTTCCTGATCCTCGAAAAAGTCAGCCATGTCGTCTCCTCGAAAACGCGTGCCGCGTCTTCGGCTCTATCATACCCTGCGGGCGCCGCCCCCGTCAAGATAGGATTGCAATATGATGGCGGCGGCTATCTTGTCCACCACCTTTTTGCGCTTTTCGCGGCGCACATCCGCCTCGATGAGCAGCCGCTCCGCCGACACCGTGGTCAGCCGCTCGTCCACATACACCACGGGAAGCCCGCTCCTCTCTTCGAGCAGAGATCCGAACTCCCTCGTCAGTTCGGCGCGCGGTCCCTCGCTGCCGTCCATGTTGCGCGGAAGTCCCATGACGAAAGCGTCGGCGTCTTCGCGCTTTGCGTACTCGGCAAAATAATCTGCGTCCGCCGCGGGGTCCTCTTTTTTGCGGGTGTAAGTCTCGCGCGGATTAGCGCATATCCCCATGAGATCGCTCACCGCGACGCCTATCCTGACATCGCCGACATCGAGCCCTATCTTGCGTTTCATCCCAGCATACCTCCTTTTCTGCCGCCGCCGAACAGACCTTTTGAACGCATGGGATCAGGGGACGGGACTCCCTCGCCCGATCTCTCCCGCATACCCTCGTAGAGTTCCTCGGAGCGGGCGAACAGCGCGCGGGTGAACCCGGCGGTCACTCCTGCGGTCAAGGTGACGACCAGCCCCCAATACAGCGCGTACATCCCCGCCGTCCCGAGCGACGACGCAAAGGAGGTCGAGAGCACCATGGGCACGAACACCACCGCCGCGGCTATGGCGAGCCCCGCGAACATGGGGATGATCATGCGGCTGTTCTGGCGCTGCACATCGGATATGTCTTTCCAGTCGAAATTCGGGTGTTTCATGTCCTGGCGTATGGACATCGAGTTGAGCCCCGCGGACAGGGCGAGAATGATGAGCATACACATGAGCGCGTTGGCGTAATGCAGTTTCCCGAACCCGAGCAACACCGCGAGCGTCACGAGCACGCTCACGACATTTATCGCCGTCGCCATTATGAATTTTGCGAGCACCGCCTTCTTGCCGGACACGGGAAGCGATCTTATGAGGGCGTGCTGCCCTCCTTCTCGCGTGAACGGGATGAGGGCGAGATAGTTGCTCCCGCCGTTCAACGCCACGCCCACCATGACGATCACGCCCATGACGAGAAAGTCGTGGGACGCCCCTTCTCCGGCAGAGCTCCCCGCGCTTTCGGTGAGGAAGAAAAAGGCGGTGAGCAGCGGAGTGAACATGGCGCTCGTCAGCGACGGGAGCGCGAGAGAGGGATAGCGCATGATGCTTTTGGCGTCCGCGGATATGAGGGCGGAGATCTGACCGCGTGCCTTGAATATCCCCGCCGGCACGGTGCCCTTCCCCGCTCTGCTTTCGGAGTTCGTCCTCACCGCTCTCCTGTAAAAGAGGGACGCGAGCAGGAAGACGAGGACCATCATGCCGCCCCATATCCCGACGGATATGCCGAAGTTCTTGCCGGCGTCTATGCCGAGAGCGGTCAGCGCGAGCACTTTGTCGGGATAGAGGATGTTAGCCGCCGAGCGCAGCGTCATGACGAGTTCGGCGGACAGGCTGTCGATGTCGTAGGCGCCGCCGAGATTGGGGATGGTCAGGAAATAGGCGGCGAATATGCCGAAATAGACCACCGCGAGCGCCACCGTGCCGACTGCGGCTCTGCGTTTGAAGAAAGACGCCAGCCACACCACGGGAAGGGAGAGGATGACGGCTATCGCGAGCGGCAGCACGGGCGCGAGGCAGGCTATCACCGGCACCAGCACATAAAACGCCGGCGAGACGGGATATCCCGCCGCGTCCACCGCTCCGCCGAAGGTGTAAAGCAGCGGGAGGAGCAGGTACAGCGAGACGGTGACTTCGCCGAGGTAGAGTTTGGTGAGCCGCGCGAAGAAAACCGCGGACGGACGGAGAGGCAGCGCGGAGACGAATTCGGCGTCCTCTGTCACATAAAGCGTGCCCGCGATCGTCCCGAGCGCGAAAAACAGCACCATGGACTGCGCCGCGGCGATGAGCACGACCGCGAATTCCGCCGTCACTTCGTGCGAAGCGGCGAGGGGCGCGAGGCGCGCGAGCAGAACGCACACCATCACCATGATCGGCAGAAAACTCAGCGCGACGATGAGCCCCTGCGGGAATTGCCGTTTGCCGTCCGGACGAATATTCGGCGGGCGTTTCATGAGCACGCCGAGCAGCAGGCGGAAGTCTTTCAGCCAGCCTTTCATCTCTGCCCTCCGTCATCAAAAAGCGAGATCTCTTCGGGTGTTTCCGCGCTCTTATCCGAGGTTATGGACAGGAAGACCTCTTCGAGGGACTTGTCCATGCCGGCGGCGTGCAGCTCGGACACCGCGCAGTCGACGATGAGTTTGCCGTGGTCGATGATGCCCACGCGGTCGCACACTTTCTCGACCACATCCAGCACATGCGAACTGAAAAATACGCTGTTGCCGCGGGCGGTGTGCTCGCGCATGAGTTGTTTGAGGTTGTAGGCGGACTTGGGATCCAGCCCCGTCATGGGCTCGTCGAGCACCCACAGCCCCGGCTCATGGATGAGCGCGCCGATTATGCTCAGCTTTTGTTTCATTCCGTGGGAGTAGCTTGTAATGGGATCGCCTATCGCCTTGCCGAGGTCGAAGAGGTCGACATACTTTTCAAGCCGCTTTTTGCGCTCGTGCTCGGGTACGCCGTAAACATTGCACATGAACGCCACGAATTCCGCGCCGGTGAGACGCTCGTAGAGCGTGTGATCGTCCGAAACATAGCCTATATGCCGCTTTGCCTCGAGCGGCGAGGTGCGCATGTCCGCCCCCGCGACGGTGATCGCGCCCGAGGTGAACCCGAGTATG
>DVOE01000054.1 GCA_018713795.1 Candidatus Limadaptatus stercoripullorum | reverse complement strand
GGTGGTCATACGCGACCTCACCATGATAAACGCAGTGGATTGGAGCTGGTGGCTGTCCGTAGCGGCGGGCGGATACAACGACGGGCTTGTCTATTGGCCCGCCGCAACGGAGGGCGGCGAGGACGAGGTGTATGTCCTGAAACGCTACTACACCTTCGGACAGCTCACGCGGTTCATAAGCGCGGGCGACACGCGCCTGTTCACAAAAAGTTCGGATCCCGCGGGCTGGGCGGGGGTGGACGCGGTGGCGGTCAGGAAACCGAGCGGCGAAGTGGTCGTGGTGGTGGTCAACGACGGCGCGGCGAAGTCGCTGACCGTCTCGGGGTTGGAAGCGTTCGCGGGCGCGCAGGTCGCGGTCACGACGACCACCGCGAGCAAAAATTGGGCGGAAAGCACGCTCACATTCGGCGGTGAACTCCCCCTCGAAAAGGACAGCGTCACCACTTTCGTGTTCGGCTGAGCGGGACACATCGGGAAACAAAAAGCCTCCCGCGGGGAGGCTTTTTTTGACGGATACACGCTCTCAGCGGGGGAGCGCGGCGGTCAGTTTTTCGACGGCGAGACGGACGATCTCGCGCGGGGAATATTCCCTGTAGGCGACTCCCGCCCGGCGCATGGCTTCCGCCTGTTTGGGAGTGACCGAGGTGTAGGGGTACACGCCGAAGAGGAAGGGGAAGAAGGAATAGACGAACTCCTGCCCGTCCTCCTCCATCGAAGCGGGGAAATGCGCCCTCAGCACGCCGAGCACGGCGCGGATGGAAGCGTTGTAACGGCGTTTGAACTCGGTGAGTTCCTCGACGCTCGAGCCGGCTTCCATGTCGTAGAGGTTCATGGACACGAGTTTGAGGAGCCGCCCCCTCTTTTGCAGGACGGCGGCGAAAGCGTCCGCGAACTCTTCTCTCGGCACGGGACGGGCGGCGAGCGCGTCGAGGTCCGCCGTCCACGCCTCGTACTCCCTGCCGAGCAGGGCGAGGAAAATCTCCTCTTTGGTGCGGAAGTAGTTGTAGACCGAAGCGCGGGAGAGGGTGGTGCCCGCGCCTATCATCCCTATCGTGATATCGCCGAAGGGGAGGGAGTCGTAGAGGCGGGCGCACGCCTCCACGATCTCGGCTCTTCTTGCTGCGACGAGTTCGGGCGAACCTTTTGGCATACCTTGCTCCTCAGCCGCGCACGGCGTTTATCGCCCAGTCCGAGCAGTCGCCGCGGACCAGTTTCCCGCGTTTGAACTCGGCGGCGGGGACGAGCTCCGCCATACGCCTCTCCGCGCCGGAAATGCCGCTGCCGCCCGAGGTCGCGAAGGGGACGATCGTCTTGCCCGCGAGGTCGCAGTCTCGGAGGAAGGTATCTATCACTCTCGGCTCGACATACCACCAGACGGGGAACCCCACGAACACGATGTCGTACGCCGCCGTATCGGGCAGCGGGGAAGCGATCGCGGGACGGCAGTCCGGGTCGTTCATCTCGACGGTGGAGCGGGAATTTTTGTCCGTCCAGTCAAGATCGCGGGCGGAGTAGGGTGTCTCGGGGACTATCTCATAGAGATCGCCGCCCGTCGCGTTTGCAATGCACTGAGCAGCCCGGCGGGTCACTCCGCTCGCCGAGAAGAACGCCACGAGCACACGCTTTGCCATATCCGTCTCCTCAAAGGCTCTCGCGGAAGATCTCTATGATCTCCTCGCGGGAGAGGATCTTGTAGCCGCCCGTCTGCGTGCGGGTGCAGTCGGCGAGCCCCTCGAGCATATCCTCTGTCGCGCCGAGCTCGGAGATGTTCATGACCAGCCCGAGTTCGCGCATCCAGCTCTCCATTGCGGCGAGGCCTTCGCCCGCGACCTGCTCGTCGGTCTTGCCCGCGGGATCGACGCCCCAGACATTGACCGCGAACCGCGCGAACTTCTTCAGCCCGTAGGGGAGGATGTGGCGGTAGTAGGCGAGCGAGACCGCAGACAGCGTCATGCCGTGGGTGGCGTCGGTGTAGCCGCCGACCGCCTGTCCCAGCATATGCACCATCCAGTCCGTGGTCTTGCCCTTTGCGACGAGGGTGTTGAGCGCCCATGTCGCCGTCCACATGATGTTGCTCCTCGCCTCGTAGTCGGTCATATCTTTGATCGCCGCGCGGCTGGACACCAGGAGCGAACGCATGAGCCCTTCTGAGATATAGTCGCTGGTGTTGTCGTCCTCGCCCGAGAAATACTGTTCGCAGATGTGGCTGAAGATGTCGTAGATGCCCGCCACCATCTGATAGCGGGGCAGGGTGAAGGTGTAGGTGGGATCCAGCACGGAGAAGCGGGGCATGACCTTCTCGTCCGCGAAGACATGACCTATCTTCTGCTTGGTGGCGGTGTCGGTGATGACCGAGCCGGCGTTCATCTCCGAGCCCGTGCCCACCATGGTCAGCACGCAGCCGACGGGGACTATCTCGCAGGTCGGCTCCTCGAAACGCAGATAGTACTTCTCCCAGGGATCCTCGTCGCAGTTCACGGACACGGCGACCGCCTTGGCGTAGTCGCACACCGATCCGCCACCCACCGCGAGCAGCAGATCCGCCTTATGCTCGCGAGCGACCGCGATGCCCTCGTTCATCTTGTCGCGGGTGGGATTGGGCATGACGCCCGCTATCTCCCGGACATTCTTGTCCGCAGCGTCCAGACAGCGCACGACCTCGTCGTAGATGCCGTTCTTTTTGATGGACCCGCCGCCGTAGATGAGCACGACATTCTTCCCGTACTTTTGAAGTTCGGAAGTGAGGGAAGATATCGCCCCTTTCCCGAAAAAGAGCTTGGTGGGATTGCAATAAGTGAAATTACCGAGCATATTCTCCTCCTTGCGCAGGGCTTCCCCGGCGCGTAAAGATGTTCTGACACTCTGTCAGCAAGCACATTATAGCGCATTCTGACATCGTGTCAATATGTTTTTATCGGAATCGGGAGGGATTTTTTGACGGGCGTGGCGGCGGAGCGGAGAGAGGAGAGGGCAGGGGCGGCGGCTCTCCGTTTGCAGGCGGGCGCATGAGGAGAGGGGCGGCGGCTCTCCCGCCGAGAGAACAAAAAAACGCGGCGCATGTGCGCCGCGCTTTTGTGGGGCGTCCGGGTCACTCCAGCTCGAACGCGCCGGTGTAGAGCTGATAGTACTGTCCCCGTTTGGCGATGAGTTCCTCGTGCGAGCCGCGCTCGATGATCCTGCCGTGGTCGAGCACCATGATGGCGTCGGAGTTCTGGATGGTGGAGAGGCGGTGGGCGATGACGAACACCGTCCTGCCTTCCATCAGCCTGTCCATGCCGCGCTGGACGAGATATTCCGTGCGGGTGTCGATGGAGGAAGTCGCCTCGTCGAGGATGAGCACGGGGGGATTGGCGACAGCCGCGCGCGCGATGGAGAGCAGCTGTTTCTGTCCCTGCGAGAGGTTGGCTCCGTCGCCGGTGAGCATGGTGGAGTAGCCTTCGGGGAGCCTGGTTATGAAGTCGTGCGCGCCCGCGAGCGTGGCGGCGGCGACGCATTCCTCGTCGGTGGCGTCCAGCCTGCCGTAACGGATGTTGTCCATTATGGTGCCGGTGAAGAGGTTGGTGTCCTGAAGGACGACGCCGAGCGACCTGCGCAGGTCCGCCTTTTTGATCTTGTTGATGTTGATGCCGTCGTAGCGGATCTTGCCGTCCTCTATGTCGTAGAAGCGGTTGATGAGGTTGGTGATGGTGGTCTTGCCCGCGCCCGTCGCGCCGACGAAAGCTATCTTCTGACCCGGCTTGGCGTAGAGGGTGACATCGTGCAGCACGAGCTTGTCGGGCACATAGCCGAAGTCCACATCCACGAGGCGGATATCGCCTTTGAGTTCGGTGTAGGTGACGGTGCCGTCCGCCTTGTGGGGATGGCGCCACGCCCATTTGCCCGTACGCTCCTCGCTCTCGGTTATGTTGCCGTCCTCGTCGATGACGGCGTTGACGAGGGTGACATAACCTTCGTCGGTCTCGGGCTGCACTTCCAGGAACTCGAAGATCCTCGCCGCGCCCGCGCCCGCCATGACGACGGAGTTGATCTGCATGGAGATCTGCGAGAAGTTGAGGGTGAACTGCCTGCTCATGTTGAGGAAGGCGACGATGGCGCCCATGCTTATCGCCGCGGTGTCCAGCCCCGAGAGAGAGAGGTTGCGCACCCCCGCGAGCACCAGCGCGCCGCCGACTATCGCAACCAGCACGAAAGCGACATGTCCGATATTGCCGATGGCGGGCATGAGGATGTTGGCGTAGCCGTTCGCCTTGCTCATGTCGCTGCAAAGCTGCCCGTTGACGGCGGCGAAGTCACGCTTCGTGGCTTCCTCGTGGCAGAACACCTTGATGACCTTCTGCCCGTTGAGCATCTCTTCGATGAAACCTTCCGTCCTGCCTATGGACTGCTGCTGTTTGACGAAGTACTTCGCGCTCTTGCCGCCGACGATCTTGGTGACGACGAACATGATCGCCACGCTCCCGAGGACGACGAGGGTGAGATAGATGCTGCTTCGCAGCATGACGACGAGCAGGGTGATTATGCCCGACATGGAGAAGACGATGCTGGGCAGGCTCTGCGACACGAACTGCCTGATGGCGTCGGTGTCGTTTGTGAAGTAGCTCATGATATCGCCGTGCGTGTGCGTGTCGAAGTACTTGATGGGGAAGGTCTGCATCCGGTCGAACATGTCCGTACGGATATGCTTCAAGAACCCCTGAGTGACGATCGCCATCACGCGGTTGTAGGTGAAAGAGCAGATGAGCCCAAAGGCGTATATGCCCGCCATTATGCAGGCGATGGTCGTGAGCTTGCCCTTGACGGCGTCGAAGCCGAGTTCGACCCCCGGGGCGATGACTTCGTCGATGAGCATCTCGAGGAACACCGACGAGCTTATGCCCGCTATGGCGGTCACGATGATGCAGAAGAGCACGAGCAGCAGCTCGAATTTGTAGTAGTGCGCGAGATAGCGCACCAGACGCATGATGACGGAGGGAGTGTTTTTCTTTGCGGCGTTATCCTTGTTTTTCATGCCTTTTCACCTCCCTTGTCGGCGCTGAGTTTGCCTATGGCGGACGAGGTCGCCTCGGCGGCTTCCGCGTCCTCTTCGGCGAGCACCTCTTTCAGCTTGTCCGAGGACGCGCCCGCCTTGTTCTGAGAGTAGTAGGTCTCCTGATATATGCGGTTGGTGGCGAGGAGTTCCTCGTGGGTGCCGGTGGCTGCGATCTTGCCCTCGTTCATTATGATGATGAGATCGGAGTCCTCGACGGACGCGACCCTCTGGGCGATGATGAACTTGGTCGTGCCCGGGATCTCTTCCCTGAACGCGGCGCGGATGAGGGCGTCGGTCTTGGTGTCCACCGCGGAAGTGGAGTCGTCGAGGATGAGGATCTTGGGCTTTTTGAGCAGGGCGCGGGCGATGCAGAGACGCTGTTTCTGTCCGCCGGACACATTGGTGCCGCCCTGTTCGATATAGGTGTCGTAGCCGTCGGGGAAGGACATGATGAAATCATGCGCCTGCGCCTGCTTGCAGGCGGCGACGAGCTGTTCGTCGGTCGCCGTCGGATCGCCCCAGCGGAGATTTTCCTTGATGTTGCCCGAGAAGAGCACATTCTTTTGCAGCACCACCGCGACCTGATTGCGGAGCGCTTCTATGTCGTACTCGCGCACATCCCTGCCGCCGACCAGCACCTGCCCCTCGGTCACATCGTACAGACGGGGGATGAGGCTGACGAGGGTGGTCTTGGAGCTGCCCGTGCCGCCCAGGATACCGACGGTCTGCCCCGACTTCACGGTGAGATCGATGCCGTCGAGGGCGTTGCGCTCCGCCTTTTCGGAGTACTTGAAGGACACGCCGCGGAACTCGACATCGCCGTTTTCGACTTCGTAGACGGGATGCTCGGGATTTTTGAGCGTGCTCTCTTCGGCGAGCACTTCGGCGACTCGCTCGGAGGAGGCGCGGGCTATGGACACGAGCACCAACACCATGGTCAGCATCATGAGCGAGCTCAGCGACTGCGCCGCGAACACGATGAGCGAGGAGAGCGCGGACGAGGTCATCTCCGCGCCGCCGCTCGTCACTATGGTGGAAGTGCCGAGATAGCAGATGAGGGTTATCGCCAGCCATATGCTGAGCTGCATGGCGGGGTTGTTGAGGGCGATGAGCACTTCGCCGCGCTGGAAGTCGCGCCTGACATTCTGCGCGGTGGCGGCGAACTTCTTGCTCTCGTACTTCTCGCGGACATAGGTCTTGACCACGCGCATACCCTTGACATTCTCCTGCACGGACTCGTTCATCGCGTCGTACTTCTTGAACACGCGCTCGAATATGGGCATGGACACCCTCGCGATGACGAACAGCACCGCGCCGAGCGCCACGGTGATGGCGAGGAATATCGCGGCGAGGCGGGCGTTGATGGAGAACGCCATGGCGAGCGACACGACGAGCATGATGGGCGCGCGCACCGCTATCCTGATGAGCATCATGAACGCCATCTGGATGTTGGTGATGTCCGTGGTCAGCCTTGTGACAAGGCTGGACACCGAGAACTTGTCGATGTTGGCGAAAGAGAAGCCCTGTATCCTGTCGAAAATGTCGCTCCTGAGGTTGGTGGCGAAGCCCGCGGACGCCGTCGCCGCGCATTTGCCCGCGAGCATCCCGAACACCAGCGAAAATGCGGACATGGCAAGGAGTATCCCGCCGTAGGTCAGGATATTCTCAAGCGAATTGTCATCCGCTATGCTGTCCAACATGTCCATCATGTACAGCGGGATGAGGCATTCCAGCGCGACTTCGAGCGATACGAGCACGGGGGAGAGGATGGTCTCCCTTTTGTACTGCCGGATGCTTTTTGCGAGAGTTTTGATCATATTTCACCTTAGACCGCCGCGTGCGGCGGGGAACGAGCGAAGCACATCGCCGCGGGCAAAGCGGGCGGCGGACATGTACTATCCGATATTTTTAAGCTATTTTATTAACGAAACATTAAAATGTCAACTCATTTGACCTTCGGAAATTTGCGCCGGCGACCTGCATACGGGCTCGGAAAACGGAGAAAGCAGCCCGCGATCTTACCCTCCGAAAAATTTGTCTCAGACGAAGAAGGGGAGCCCCCGAGCCCCGCCCGAAGAGTGTTCTTTGTGCCGCTCGCGCCGGCGGGCAACGGGCGGGCGGAGAGCCCGCCGCGGCAAAAGAAGAGCGGCGGAGCGCTTCCGCGCCCCGCCGCTCATATCACACAAATCGAGTGTTTATCCCGCAAAAATGCTGGGATAAAGCGTGGTTACAGTTTGCAGGTTATGCCCGCCTCGGCTTCTTCGCGGCTTATCTCGCCGGCGTTGCAGCGCATCATGAGGGCGACATCCTTGTCCTTGAGTTTGTAGAACTGAAGGATGAGGACGGCGATGAAGTTGCCGATGAGCGGGACGACTATGG
>DVOE01000053.1 GCA_018713795.1 Candidatus Limadaptatus stercoripullorum | reverse complement strand
GAAAACCGAAAATTACCCCGAGAGGAACGCTCATGTCCGAATTTCTTGATCATCTGCTTCAAAGAGCCGCAAAGCTCGGCAAGACCATAGCGCTCGCCGAGGGCTCCGATCCCCGCGTCATCGAAGCCGCCGACAAACTCACCCGGGCGAAGATATGCAAAGTCGTGCTCATCGGCAGCGAGAGCAAGGCGAGGGAAGTGTGCCCCGATCTCAAGCTCGAAGGCGTCAAATTCTGGGATCCCGCGGCGGGCAAAAATGTGGACAAGTACGCCGCCAAGCTCTACGAGCTGAGAAAAGAGAAGGGCATGACCGAAGAGGTGGCTCTGCGCACCATAAAGGGCAACAACATGTTCTACGCCTGCACGGCTCTTAAATGCGGCGATGTGGACGGCGTGGTCGGCGGAGCGGTGTTCTCCTCCGCGGATGTCTCCCGCGCGGCGTTCCAGGTCATCAAGGCGGCGCCCGGCATCAAGAGCGTGTCCAGCTGCTTTGTCATGATCCCTCCCGATGGCTTCGAGTACTCCCACGCGCCGGCGTTCATCTTCGCAGACTGCGCGGTCATCCCTTATCCCACCGAGAGCCAGCTCGCCGACATAGTCCAGGCGGCGTATTTCAGCGCCAAGCAGATCGTCGAGGTCGAGCCCAAGATCGCGATGCTCTCCTTCTCGAGCAAGGGCAGCGCGCAGCACGAGTCGGTGGACAAGGTGAGAGCGGCGTACGCCCTCGTCAAGGCGGCGCATCCCTACATCGATGTGGACGGCGAATTGCAGCTCGACGCCGCGATCGTGGAAAGCGTGGCGGAGAAGAAGGCTCCCGGCAGCAGCGTCGCGGGAAAAGCGAATGTCCTCGTCTTCCCCAACCTCGACGCGGGCAATATCGGCTACAAACTCGCGCAGCGCTTCGGCGGGTGCATGGCTGTGGGTCCCATCATGCAGGGGCTGGCGCTTCCCGTCAACGACCTCTCCCGCGGCTGCTCGGCGGACGACATCGTCGCCGTCGCCGCGATAACCGCGCTGCAATGCGTCAAGTGAGGATGAAATGAAAATACTCGTCATCAACGCGGGGAGCTCCTCGCTCAAATATCAGCTCATCGACATCGAGACCGAAAAGCGCCTTCTGAAAGGGATTTGCGACCGCATAGGCATGGACGGCGGCACGCTCACCCAGGAGAACGCCGAGGGCGGCACGCTCACCGTCGAGCGCGACATGAAGACGCACAAGGAAGCCATCGAGCTCGTGCTCGGCGCGCTCACCGACAAGCAGGCGGGCGCGATCTCTTCCGTCGCGGAGATAGGCGCGGTCGGGCACCGCGTGCTGCACAGCGGCGAGGACTTCGACCGTTCGGTGATCATCGACGACGAAGTGGTGCGCATTTGCGAGAAGAACGCCGAGCTCGGGCCCCTTCACATGCCCGGCAACATCGGTTGCATAAAGAGCTGCCGCGAGGTCATGCCCGGAGTGCCCATGGTGGCGGTGTTCGACACCACTTTCCACAGCACCATGCCCCCCAAGGCGTTCATGTACGGCATACCGTACTCGGTCTACGAGAAGTATAAGGTCAGGAAATACGGTTTCCACGGCACCAGCCACAAGTTCGTCAGCGAAGAGGCGATAAAGTTCCTCGGCGCGGAGAACTGCCGGAGGCTCATCGTCTGCCATCTCGGCAACGGTTCCAGCATTTCCGCCGTGAAGGACGGCAAGTGCGTCGACACTTCCATGGGCTTCACCCCTCTCGAAGGGCTGATCATGGGCACCCGCAGCGGTGACATCGATCCCGCGGCGGTGGAGTTCATGCGCGTGAAGCTGGGCATGAAGGCAGAGGACACCGTGCAGTTCCTCAACAAGCAGTGCGGCATGAAGGGCATAAGCGAGCTCGACTCGGATATGCGCGTGCTCGAAAAGGCGATAAACGAGGGCAACGAGAAGGCGCGTCTTGCCGTGGAAGCGGCGGCGTACCGCATAAAGAAGTATGTCGGATCCTTCGCGGCAGCGCTCGGCGGCGTGGACGCGATCGCGTTCACCGGCGGCATAGGCGAGAACAGCGCGCTCATGCGCAGGCTGGTCATGCAGGACACCGAGTGGCTGGGCGTTGACTTCGACGAGGAAGAGAATTCCGCCCGCCGTCCCGGCATCCGCGTGCTGTCGAAGAAGGGGAGCAAAGTCTCCGTGCTCGTCATCCCCACCAACGAGGAACTGTCCATCGCGAGGGAGACCTACGCGCTCGTTCTCGCAAAATAGCTCCGCGCGCAAAAGCGCAAAAGCGTTTGACAACGCCGAAGCTATTATATATAATCTAACAAGTCGGAAAACGACCCCGATAGGCGATAACCCGGAGGAATATAAAAATGGCAGTACCCAAAAGTAAGATTTCCAAGTCCAAGACCAACTCGCGCTTCGCGAACTGGCGTCTCAGCGCACCCGGCCTCGTGAGGTGCCCGCAGTGCCACGAGCTCATCAAGAGCCACACCGTATGTCCCAAGTGCGGTTACTACAAGGGTCAGGCAGTCGTCGCTCCCGAAGAGGACGGCAAGTAAGACGCAGAGAGAGCGAGTTTCGCTCTCTTTTCATAGACGGGGATGGGCATGAAAATTATCGTTGATGCTTTTGGCGGAGATTATTCTCCCGAACAGACGGTGCTGGGCGCTCTCGACGCGCTCGGCGCCAAATCTTCTCTCCGCATAGTCCTCACCGGCGACGAGGAAAAGATCGCCGAGGTGCTGAAGGGGCAGTCCTACGACAAGACCCGCCTCGAGATCGTGCACGCTCCCGCGGTGGTCACCGGCAACGATGTCCCCACCGAAGCGGTGAGGAAGATGACGGACAGCTCGCTTGTCAAGGGGCTTGATCTGCTCGCGTCCGATGACGAGGCGCAGGCTTTCGTGTCCACGGGAGCCACCGGCGCGGTGCTGGTCGGAGCGTACATGAAGATAGGCAGGATAAAGGGCGTGTCCCGTCCCGCTCTCGCTCCCGCGCTGCCCACGGTCAAGGGCAAGCCGGTCATACTTTGCGACTGCGGCGCGAACATCGACTGCAAACCCGTCAATCTTTTGCATTTCGCCATCATGGCGAGCGCCTTTTCGAGCGCCGTCACGGGAGCCGCCAAACCCGTGGTCGGACTGCTCAGCAACGGTGCGGAAGCCAAGAAGGGCAACGAACTCAACAAAGAGGCGTTCAAGCTGCTCTCCGAATGCCCGCATATCGATTTCGCGGGCAACTGCGAGGCGCGCGATATGCTGTCCGGCGACTTCGATGTCGTGGTCGCGGACGGCTTCAACGGCAACATAGCCCTGAAGTCCGCAGAAGGCACCGCGGGCGCGATCTTCTCCGTTCTCATGGACGGCATAAACAAGGGCGGGCTCCGCGCCAAGCTCGGCGCGTTGCTTCTGAGACCCGTTCTCCGCGTGGTCAAGAATAAGATGGACTACAACGCGCAGGGCGGCGCATGTTTCCTCGGGCTCAACAAAGTGGTCGTAAAGGCGCACGGCGCGGCAAAACGCAAGTCGGTGTGCGCGGCGATACTCCAGGCGCGAAAACTCGCCAAGTCCGAGATCACCGAAAAGATACGCATGGCGGTGCGCACCGCGGCGGAGACGGGCGGCAATGACGCCGACTGACGCGGTCGTGCTCGGATACACCTTCAAAGACGGCGCGCTCCTCGAGCGCGCTGTTACTCATCCTTCGGTCTCGCGCATCAACTATCAGGAGCTGGAATTCCTCGGCGACAGCATAGTCGGCGCCGTGGTCGCGGAAAAGCTGTTCGGCATGATCCCGGAGCAGGGCGAAGGCGCGCTCACGAGAGCCAAGTCCCGCGTGGTCAGCGAACTTCCTCTCGCGGAGGCGGCGGACAGGGCGGGGCTCACTCCGCTCATAAAACTCGGAGAAGCCGAGAGAAGCGCGGGCGTAGGCGCGCACGCGTCCGTGCGCTCGGATGTATTTGAAGCGGTGACGGCGGCGATATACCTCGACGGCGGCATGGGAGCGGCGGCTGAGTTCGTGCTCCGTGCGCTCGGCGACGAGATCGCGGCGGCGGCGCAGGACCCCGGCGCACGCGACCCCAAGACCGCGCTCAACGAGTACGCCCAGCGCCGCGGCATGAGCGTAAACTACGAGGAGATCTCCCGCACAGGTTCTCCGCACGCCCCCGAATTCCATGTCCGCGTGCTCGTCGCGGGCAGCCCGCGCGGCGAGGGCAGGGGCGCGAGCAAACGCGAAGCGCAGGAGCGGGCGGCAGCAGCGGCGCTCGCTGTCATAAAAGCCGGCAAGCGGAAATAACCCGCTTTGTATTTGTTTTCCCCTATGTTTCACAAATTCCGTGAAACATGCCTTTCAACACTTGTTAAAAAATTCGGGATATGTTATCATGTCTCTGTCTCATCCGAGACTTGCCGCTCATGCGGCAGCGGAGCGTAAGTGAAATTCAAAAAACTCGAACTCTACGGCTTCAAGTCCTTCGCGGACAAGGTCGAGATCCCCTTCAATGACGGCTTCACCGCCATCATAGGTCCCAACGGCTGCGGAAAATCCAATGTTTCCGACGCTATCCGTTGGGTGTTCGGCGAGCAGAGCGCCAAGTCGCTGCGCGGCTCGTCCATGCAGGATGTCATCTTCCAGGGCACCGAGAAGCGTCGCAGGCTGTCCTACTGCGAGGTGTCCGTATACCTCGACAACACCGACAGGCAGCTCTTTCCTTCGCTCGCGTTCGATCAGGTGGTCATTACGAGGAAGCTGGACGCCAGCCGTCAGAGCGAATATTCCATCAACAATTCCCAGTGCCGTCTCAAAGATATCGTCAATCTGCTCCACGACACGGGCATAGGCAAGGACGGTTACAGCATAATCGGGCAGGGCAAGGTCGAGGAGATCCTCTCCAAGAAGTCCGAGGACAGGCGCGCCGTGTTCGACGAGGCTGCGGGGATATCCAAGTTCCGCGCCGACCGCACCGCCGCGAGGAACGACCTCGAGAAGACCAATCTCAACCTTCAAGCCATCAACGAGGTCATCGCGGGCACAGAAAGCGGCATCGCTCCTTTGCGCAAACAGGCGGAGGCGGCGAGAAAGTACGAAGAGCTCCGCGAGAGGCTCAAGGTCTGCGAAGTCAACTATTTCATCTACAAGTACGAGGACAGCAAGCGCGTCAAGGAAAATCTCACCGCGCGCATAGTCGCTCACCGCGAAGAGGGCGCCAAGGCGGACGCCGATCTTGCCGCGTGCAACACGCGCTACCGCGAGTGCCTTGACGAGCGCGACGGCATAGACAAACTCCAGACGGAGTTCAACGCCGAGCTGCTCGAACTCAAAGTCGGCGCCGAGAGGGTGGCGGGCGAGGCGAATGTCGTCCGCGAGCGCGTCATCAATCTGCAAAACGAGATAGACCGCCTGGAAGGGGAGATCAAGTCGAACAGGGCGTCGTCCGCCGTCGCCGACGAGCTCATCGCGAAGGCGGAGGAAAAGAGGCGCGAACTCGTAGTCGAAAGGGACAAGACGGCTGCCGAACTCGCGCGCCTGCGCGAGCGTCACCGTAAGCTGACCAGCGCCCTCGGCATGAGCGAGAGCGACATCGACGCCAAGAGCGCGTCCTACATAGAGGCTCTGAACAAACTCAACGAGCTGCGCGGCACGCTCGCGTCCGTGGACGGCGAGAGGAAATTTCAGCGCGAACGCCTGAAAAATCTCGGCGAGGAGATCGCCGACAAAAAGAGTAGGCTCGCCGCCGAACAGACGGAGTACGAGGCCAACGAGAGCGCGGTAGCCGTTGCGCGCGAAAAGATAAAGGAACTCACCACCCGCAGGAACGAGAGCCTTTACGAAAAGAGCGAAGCCGCCGAAGCCGTGGAAGCCATCGGGGCGGACATCGACGGGTTGAGCAGAAAACTCGCGGCGGCGGAAGCCTCCCTCGCTCTGCAAAAGAACATCAAGAACGACTACGAAGGATATCAGGACGCCGTCAAGCACCTCATGCGCGACGCGACCCGCGACCCGAGGCTCGCGGGAAAGGCTCTCGGAGTGCTTGCCGAGCTCATCAGCGTGCCGCAGGAGTACGAGACGGCGATAGAGTACGCCCTCGGAGGAGCGCTCCAGAATGTCATCGTCGAGACCGAGCGCGAGGCGGGCGAGCTCATCACTCACCTCAAACAGCACAGCTACGGCAGGGTGACCTTCCGTCCGCTGTCCTCCTGCCGTCCGCACGGTCTCGGACCCGAGTACAGGGCGGCGCTAGGCGAACCCGGGTGCTTCGGTATCGCGGCGGATCTTGTGGAGTGCGACACCCGATATTATCCCGTCGTGCAGTCGCTGCTTGGCTCCACCGTGGTTGTGGACGGTATGCGCACCGCCGAGCGTATGTACAGAGACTACCGTCAAGGGTTCCGCATCGTCACTCTGGACGGCGAGATCTACAGCCGCGGCGGCGAGATCACGGGCGGCAGCCGCAGATCGCAGAGATCGGGACTGCTTTCCCAGGAAAAAGAGATCGAACGCCTGCAGGCGAGCGTGGACAAGCTGCGCTCGGAGATACGCACCATGCAGGCTATGCGCGACGACAGGAAACGGGAGATCCAGCTCGCGGACGAGACCGTCGCGGAACTTGACGGCAAGCTCGCTACGCTGAGGCTGGAATGCTCGCTCGCCGACGATAAGTGCGAGCAGGCGCGCGCTGCGGTCGCCGAACTCGAAGCGGAAGTCGAGCGTCTGAGCGCGACCTACAGGGAAGTCGAAGCTTCGCTCGCCGAACTCGACAAGCAGATCAAGGCGGTGGACGACCTCGAACAGGTGGTCGTCAGCCGCAGGCGCGAGCACGAGGAGCTGAGCAAGCTCCGTTCGGTGAGCAGCGAGCAGAAGAGCGAACGCGAGACTTTGGCTGCGCAGGTCACCGAGATGAGCGTCAAAAACGCCGAACAGACCGCCGCCGTCGACGGCGCGGAAGCGGAAATAAGCAGGCTGCGCGCCGAAAAGCGCGCCGCCGAGAACGAGCGGATAGAGCTCGAAGCCGAACTCGCCGCGGCGAAGAACGCTCTCGAAGATATCAAGAAAACCCCCGGCAAGACGGTGTTCTCCGAGGAAGACAAGCGCCGCATAGCCGAGCTCGAAGGACAGCTCACGAGGCTGGACGAGCGTAAGGGCGAGATCGCCAAGATGCTGCAAGAGCTGGACGAGGAGAGGGAAAAACTCAACCGTATCCGCAGCGAAGCCGGCGAAAAACGCGTGCGCGTGGAGGGTATGCTCGATCGCGCGGAGGCGGATATGAGAGATATGCAGCAGCATATCCTCGAGACTTACGACCTCACTTACGCCTCTTCGCTCGCTTTGCGTCTGCCCGATTACGAGCCGCGAGGCGCCAAGGGCGAGATAGAGGAACTCAAAAAGTCCATGGCGCGTCTCGGACCCATCAACCCGCTTGCCGAAGAGACGCTCGCCGAACTCGAAGCCAAGCTCGATGAGCTCGTCGTCCAGCGCGACGACATCGTGAAGGCGCGCGACGATATCATAGGCGTCATTGACAATCTCACCACCATGATGGCGGAGAAGTTCAGCGCCGCTTTCGAGCAGATAAGGGAGAACTTCCGCGTGGTGTTCGCTCAGCTCTTCGAGGGCGGCAGGGGAGATCTCAGCCTGAATTTCACCGAGACCGACGATCCTCTCGAGGCGGGCATAGACATCCTTGTGCAGCCTCCCGGCAAGAGGCTGGGGAACATAATGCTGCTCAGCGGCGGCGA
>DVOE01000008.1 GCA_018713795.1 Candidatus Limadaptatus stercoripullorum | reverse complement strand
TGGAAGCGTCCGCAAAGCCTTTTTCCATGAACTCCGCTTTGGCGCACTCCAAAAGTTTTGAGTTGATGCTTTCGTCCTTAACCTTCATACTTTGCTCCGCCTCGTTTGACAACGATGTTATCATAACGCCGTTATCCCCTTCTGTCAACGATATATTATAGGTGTTTAAGTAAAAACTTCAGGCACCAAAAAAATCGCAGGGTCCAAGTCCTGTTTTGAAGGTGCGTAAAAATCCCGTTTTTGCCCGAAAAGCAGCAAAAAACCTCGGAAAGCGATGTGTTTTCCGAGGTTTTTGCCGTGGACATCATTATTATCCGCGAAACATGGTGCCGGTGGAGGGGGTTGAACCCTCACGGTGTTCCCACCTTGGGATTTTAAGTCCCATGCGTCTGCCATTTCGCCACACCGGCATTGACGCGCGCAGCGGCTCGGAGGCGGCTGCCCGCATATTGCGGCTCTCCCGCGCGGCTGCCGCGCGGAAAAGCCGAAAAGTAAAGGGCGGCTCAAGCCGCCCTTTTGGAGGCACCATCCGGATTTGAACCGGAGAATCAAGGTTTTGCAGACCTTTGCCTTACCACTTGGCTATGGTGCCGAACTCAGCGGGCATATCCCGACTGCGCTTATACAATATATCAAAAGGCTTGCCCTTTGGCAACCGATTTGCCCAAATTCCCCCGCGCGCTTTATTTGCGTCTCGCGGCGAGAGCGAGGGCGTAGTCCGAAAGAGGGCCGCTCGCGGGAAGGGTCTCCGCCGCGGCGACTGCCCTTTTCGTGCATTCTTCGAGCATACGGCGGGTCTCCGTCTCCCCGATCGCCGAGACGATCGATCCCTGTTCGCCTATGTCGAGAAGGTCGTCGGCGAGCTGGAAAGCGAGTCCGAGCGCGGAAGCGTACTCTTCCGCCGCCGCGAGCGTCTCCCCGTCCGCGCCCCATAGGACGGCGCCCGCGCGCACGGCAGATCTTATGAGCGCGCCGGTCTTCAGGGAATACATGGCGAGGAACTCCTCTTTGGTGCGCATCCCTGCGAGATCGAAAGCCTGTCCCGCAGCCATATCGTAAGCGCCGCGCATTATCTCGCGGCCTGCCGCCGCGAACGCCGCGCCGTGGTTCGCCGCGCCTTCCGTACACACGCGGGCGGCGAGCGTGAGCAGCGCGTCCCCGACTAGGATGGCGGTGGCTTCGCCGAATGCCTTGTGCACGGTGGGTTTGCCGCGACGCATATCGTCGTTGTCCATGGCGGGAAGATCGTCGTGCACCAGCGAATAGGAATGCACGAGTTCTATGGCGACCGCAAGCTCCGCCGTCCGTTCGGAGAGGGGATCTCCGCCCGCCGCGAGCGCTCCCAGCGCGACGCAAACCGGCCTCACCCGCTTCCCGCCGCCCATGCAGGCGTAACGCATGGGCTCGTCCAGCGCCGACCGCGTGCGCGCCCCGTCCAGCACGGCGGCGAGCTTCTCTTCGAACAGAGGCAGGAACTCAGTCTCGACCCGCAGCATCGATGTCGAACTCCTCGGTCAGTTTGTTCAGATCGTCGACAAGCTCTCTGAGCTTGCCTTTTTCTTTGTTAAGCTCCTGCATACACGCCTTGCTGAGCGCTATGCCGCGCTCGAACGCCTCGACCGCCTCGTCGAGAGGGATGTCGCCTTCGAGCTTACGCACGGTCGCCTCGAGCGCCGCGAGATTTTCCTCGAACTTCGCGATGCCTTTTTCGCCGTCACCGCTCATTTTATTCCTCCTTTGCCGCCGCTTCGGGGACGCCGCTCATCCCTGCCCGCGGGGCACACTCTTTTATGTCCGTGACGCGCGCGCAGATGATACCGTCCGCGCCCCGCGCCTCTATCTCGTCGCCGACGGACAGACTGCGCACCGAAGTCACGGTGCCGCCCGCCGCGCGGAGATTGAAATAACCGCGTGCGAGCACCTTCAAAGGGCTCAGCGCGTCCAGCTTGTCCGCCGCCCTTCCGAGCTTCCCTTCCGCCGCGTTCAATTTTGCTTCGACGAGCGCTTTTACGCGTTCTATCCTGCGCCACACCGCGCTCGCCCTGCCGCCGTAATAAGCCTTCGCTTCGCCGCTTACCTTGAAACACGCCGCGCGCAGTCTGTCGCGCTTGCGGGCATACGCCTGCCCCACCGACCGCTTGAGTCTCACCGTCGTGTCCCTGAGTTCGCGCACCAGCGAATAGTAGTCGTACGCGACGAGTTCCGCCGCCGCCGTCGGGGTCGCCGCTCTCGCGTCCGCCACGAAATCGAGCAGCGAAAAGTCGGTCTCGTGTCCTATCGCGGACACCACCGGCGTGCGCATTGCGTAGACAGCCCTGACGAGCTCCTCGTCATAAAACGGCGCGAGATCCTCCAAAGACCCGCCGCCGCGGGCGATGATTATCACATCGTAACCGAGTTTGTCCACCCTCTCGAGCGCCCTGACCAGCTCGTGCGCCGCCCCCTCGCCCTGCACGCGCACATCGCGGAGAGTTATGTCGATGACGGGATTCTTGCGCCTGACGGTGGTGACTATATCGCGGATGACCGCCCCCGAACGGGAGGTCAGGACGAGCACCTCGGAGGCGTACTCGGGAATGGGCTTCTTGTGCGCCGGATCGAAAAGACCCTCCGCCTCGAGCTGTTTTTTCAGCCGTTCGAATTTGAGCGCGAGCGCGCCCTCGCCGACGGGCAGGATGGTGTTCGCAATGAAGGACAACTTGCCGTTCTTCTCGTAATAATCCAGCCTGCCGCGCAAGACCACGCTCTCGCCGTTTTTCGGGCGGTAGGTCCTCGCGACTCCGAAACAGATGCAGGATATCGCCGCCGTCTCGTCCTTGAGAGTGAAATAAAGATGACCCGCCTTTTCGCTCGCGCCGGACACCTCGCCGAACACCTCGAGCCCCTGGAACAAGGGTGCTCCGATGCAGGCTTTGACGGTGGCGTTGAGTTCGCCGACGGTCACGGTCTTTTCGGAAAACCTGGGATCAGCAATCATTTTTTGACGATCAACTCACGAATTTGGCAAGAACGCCGTTCACGAACCCGCCCGACTTGTCCGTGCCGTACTTCTTGGCGAGCGTCACCGCTTCGTTGATGACCACGCTCGCGGGCAGGTCGCCGCGCTCGAGCTCGTAGACCCCGAGGAGCAGCACGGCGTAATCGGGACGGTAGAGCCTCTCCACCCTGTAACGCTCGAGTTTGGAAGCGATCTTCTCGGTCAGGCGGTCAAAGTCCCCGGTCACGCCGTCGTAGGTGGAACGGATATATTCTCTGTCCGCGTCGTCGAGTTCGGCGTCGGCGAGCAAAAGCGCGAGCGTGCTTTCGTTGCGCTCGCGGAGGAAGGTGAATTCGAACACCAGCTTGAAGACATCTTCTCTACTGACTCTTCTCATATCAGCCGGGGAAAATGACGCTCATCACCTGCACATTGACGCTGTGCACGCGGAAACGCGTCGCGTTTTCTATCTCCGCCTTGACCTTCTGCTGCACTTCGGCGACGGCTGCGGGCACGCGGTAGCCGTAATGGATGTTGACGAAAAGGTCGACGGTCACTTTGTCGTTTGGCAGAAAATAGACGGAAACGCCTCCTCCGCGGATGGACTTTTTGGAATGCGCGCCCGAACGCAGGACTTCGACGCCCTCCACTTCGGAAGCGGCGTCGGACGCAAGCGTCATTATGACATCCGAAAAGACGGAAAGATCGTTGCGGTCGTCTCTTGCCATAGCACTTCGATGATAACACAAACCCCGCGCGGGCGCAAGCGCAGCGGGCATATTCTCTCCGCATCTCCGCTCCCGAAAACGCGCTCCCGCCGCGAAAAAAGGCGAAGGAGCGCGCCCGCGCTCCTCCGCCCGCCTCTCCCCGGGGCTGCCGCGACGCTCCGCGGCTCGGTCTCAGGCGTAAGGTATTATCTTGACATCGCCCGCCGAGAACTCGGTCTCGCTTTGGATTATGTCGTAGATCTGCATACGCTGCTGATCGGTGACCTCGCCCGCGCCGACGACCACATTCACGCCTTCGTCGCTCATGGTCACGATCGCGTCCTCGAAGCCTTTTGCCTTGACCAGGGCTTCCACCCTCATCTCGGTCTCCATGCGCTCGACCAGCCCGAGCTTCTGCTGCTCCGCCTCGGCTTTGGCTTCGGCGGAACTGGTCTCCGAGCTCATGATGGCGTCGAGATAGAGGAACTCCGACTCGCGCGCGGCTTCCCTGTCGCTGCGGTAGGAGGCGAAGAAGGTCTCGGTGACCGCCGCCTGCCCGCCGCCGTCGTCCGCGCCGAGCAGCTTGTCGTTGAGCGCCCAGTTGAGCACGCCGGTCGCCACGAGCAGCACCACCATAACGGACAGTACGATGATCTTCTTGGTCTTTGCTTTAAGTTTCATATCGTCCTCCTGAAAGGTCATTTCATCGAGTAGACATCGACCAGCTTCCGGTCGACGCCGAGCGCCGTAGCCGCCGCCGACATCAGGCGCAGCATGACGGTGATATCCTCCGCGCCCTCGGCGATGACGAGCACGCCGGTGATCTCGCCCTCCGTGCCGCGGCTTATCATGGTCTCCACGCTGCCCGCGCCGTCTATCCCCGACAGCACCGCCGCCAGCCGCTGTTCCTCGTCGTTCATGACGGCTGCCGTCTCCGCGTCGCCGCGCCTTTCGGACACGGCTCCCGCCACGGTAGAATATATGAGCAGGGCTGCCGCCAATATGAATGCCGCGGCGATGAGCTTGATGTTTTTGACGCCCCTCAGCTTTTTGATGAAGGGACTGTCCGCCACCCGCGGCACGAGGCTTCTTTTCCTCTCGTCCGAGATCTCCATCCGCCCTCCTCACGCGACTTCGACCGCGACCGTCTCGGGGGTTATCCCGAGCCGCCCGCTCACCGCTTCACGCACCCTCGCTATATGTCTATTCCGCTCCTCCGCGTCGAGAACGGGAAGGTGCACCGAAACCACGCATTTTATCACTTTCGACATTTTATCCGACGAAACGACAACTTCAACCTCGGCTTCATAACCTTGCTCTTTGAGATACTCCTCGGCGGCAAGGGCTTTTTCGCGTCCGTAAGCCTCCGCCGCATCCCTCAAAAATCCCTCGTCCGCCGTCACCGCCGAGGACGCGGCGGTGAGGTCGGTCACCTTGCCGACGAGCCCCGGGAGCGGCGACGCGACGACGAATATGACGAGCAGCGAGAACGCCCCTTTGACATACTTTGCCGTCTGCCCTTCCGGGAGCAGGATCTCGAGCAGCACGCCGAGACAGGCGACGCCGGTGACCGCGATCATCCATCCGCTCATCTCACACCCCCGGATTGCAGCTGCCTATGATGAGGAGCAGCAGCACGAAAAACATGAACGCCGTGCCCACGAGCGCCGTCACGAGCAGGGACATATTGTCCGCGAGCGCGCCCGCCGCGGAACTAACTTTCTTGTCTCCGACGGGTTCGGCGACGGCGGCGGTAAGCCTGAGTCCCAGGGTGAACAGGGCGACTTTGACGAGGGGCATGAGCACCACCGCGACGAGAGCCGCCGCCCCCGTCACGCCCACCGCGTTCTTGACAAGCACGAGCGAGGCGGTCAGAAGGTCGAAGCCGTCGGAGAGATAGCCGCCGAGCACGGGCACATAACTCGACACCGCGAATTTCGCCGCGCTGAACCCGAGTTTGTCTATCACTCCGCCCGTCACTCCCTGCACGGTGAGGAAGGTGGCGTACAGCCCGAAGACTATGCCTATGAGCCAGGTCGAGCCCGAGCGCATGAGTTTCGCGAGCTTGTTAAGGCGCACATTGTCGGATATGCCGCCCACCGCCGAAAAGATCATGGCGGCGACGAACGCGGGCAGGACAACTCCGCTTATCAGGGCGACTATGCCGCCCGAGAGCACGCCCATAAACGGCTGATACACCGCCGCGCTCCCCGCTCCGCCGACAGCCGACAGCAGGGTGAGCAGCACGGGGAACACCGCTTCCGAGAACGCCGCGAGCGCGGATACGGTGCTCGTCACCGACACGACGACATCCGTCGCCGCCGCGAGCAGCACCGCGATGATGACGGAGTAGCACACGATATGCACGACATTGGCGGTGCCCGTCCTTTCAAATCCCGAGGTCAGCCCGGTCAGCACGCCTTTTAGCAGACAGACGGCGATTACCGTGACAAGCCCCGGCAAAAATCCCAGCAGCACTTCCGAAAAGATATCCCCCGCCCGCTCCGCGAGTTTGCCGGAGATATCCCCTCCCCCGCTCTCCGTAAGTTGCCGGAGCGTCTCTTTGAGCGAGGTGCCGCCGCTCCCTTCGAGGGAAGCGAGGAATTCCTCGAACAGGTCGAGATCCAGCCCGTCGATGACCGAGTCCACTCTGTCCGAGAGCTGCGCTTCGAGTTCCTCCGCCGTGGGGTGATCGTCCTCTTCGGCGGAAGCGGTGCGGGGGAGGAAACACAGCGCCGCGAGCAGGAGCAGCAACGCCGCGGGCAGGACGAGCCCGAGGATGCGCCGGGGCTTACACGACATCGATGAGCCCTCCCACAATATCCACGAGCGCCGCGACCACGGACATGCTCATGAGAAAGATGACGACTTTGCCGCCGAGTTGCAATTTCCGCGCTATTGAGGCGCACCCCGCGTCCTCCGCCACCGACGCGCCGTATTCGGTGAGATAACCTATGCCTATGATCTTGAGCACCGCCGAGAACACTTCGCCGCTCACGCCGCTCTTGTTCACGAGATCGTCAAAAGCGAGCACGACTTCGCCGAGGGCGCTCGTCAGCGTGACCAGCATGACCACCCCCGTCGCGATGACCGCGAACACCGCGAACTCCGATCTCGCGCTCCTGAGCACCGCCACGCACACCACGCCTATGAGCGCGATCCCGATCAGTTTTACAAGCATCATCACAGCGAAAGAATGTCTTTTATGGTGTCGAACAGCCCGCCCACCATGTCCATGACCAGCACGATGACGATGATGAGCCCCGCGAGCGTGGCGAACTGCGCTATGTCGTCGCGGTCGCTGCGCTTCAGGATGACGCACACGATGAAGGTGAGCAGCCCTATCCCCGCGATCTTGATGATCATATCCGTCCCCATATTCTCCTTCTCCTACGCGAGCAACACGATGAGCGCTATGCCGACGAGCACGGCGAGTTTGAACCACATCCCGCCGAGGCGCACGCTCTGTTCTGCGGTGACGGCGCGTTTTTCGGCGAACATCTTTTCGGCGCGCGCCGCCTCTTCGAGCTGCGTTCTGAACTCCGCTCCCCCGAGCGATCGGAGAAATGCGGCAAATTCCTTCTTTTCCTCCCGCCTGAGTCCCGTCGTTTCCTCCGCCGTCTCATGCGCGGCGCGTTCCCTGCCCGCTCCGCCCGCCAACCTGCTCCCGAAGACGCGCATACGCTCGGCGAATTCTCCCTTCCGCCCCTCCGCGAAATTGTCTATCAGCTCGGGGAGCGGGGTCTTGTGCAGCCCCACTTCGCTGCCGAGAAAAGCGGCGAACGCCTCCGCGTCACGGTAGAAGCGTTCCCTCGCGGCGTAGTGCCGTTTGACGAGCAGCCCGATATAACAGGAGATCAGCCCGAGTATGCCGCCCGCGATGAGCCGCGCGATATCCGTGCTCATGCCTCCGCCTCTCCCGCGATACGCACCGAGACCGGCGTCCCCGCCCGCGGATAGGGCGAGAGAGTGATCACCGCCTGCATACACCCGACAACGGGCGCGAGCGCTGCGCTTTTCAGCACTTCGCCCTCGCTCCGCCCGTGCACGGACGCCATCACCGCCACGCCGCTGCGCACTATCTCCGCGACCGCCTCCGCGTCCTCCCGCCCGAACAGTTCGTCGGTGACTATGACCTCGGGACTCATGGCGCGGACGGTGTTTTCGTAAGCGATGCGCTTGGGCACCCCGGTCAGCACATCCGCGTCGCCAACATCCAGCGTTGGCACGCCCGACGAGGCGGCGGCTATCTCCCCGCGCTCGTCGATGATCAGAGTGTCCGCGCGGGCGGACGATATCCTCGCGAGTTCCCTGAGCAGCGTGGTCTTCCCGCCGCCCGGAGGGGATATCACGAGAGTGCTCCTCGGCACCCGTCCCGGGAATATCCGCTCGCGGACGAACTCCGCCGCGTCCCTGACCTGCCGCGGGAAACGCACGGTCAGAAAACGGATGTTGCGCACGGACAGCACTCCCCCGCCCTCGGTCACCCCTTCGCCCGCCACGCCTATGCGCACCCCGCGCCGCGTGAGATACCCCCTCGCCATACTGTCGCTCACCGCGTACACCGAGTAGTCCGACGCCGCGGCGAGCAGCGCGTCGATGTCCCCCTCCGTCACCGTGTAGACGAACCCCGACGGCATACGCGCCACCTTCCTCTCCGCCGCCGTGCGCACGATGAGCGGCCTGCCCACGCGCAAGCGCAGCTCGGTGACGAACTCCTCGCCCGCCGCCGCCCTCACCGCGTCCGCCATTATCCCCGTGACCAATCCGCCGAACATACTAAAAGATATGACCCTCCCTCCCCGAAAAACCCCCGCCGCACTATCCGACAAAATCCGCCCGAAAACCGCCCAGCCTTTCGTGCTCCGCACCCGATCTCCTCGCCGACCAAAATCGAAAATCTTCAAACTTACCAATTAGGGACGGGGCTTTACCCCAAAAAGTGTCCTCGCTCGGTGAAACCTCGCTCCGGTACTTTTTGGGGACCCCGGGGAGCTTCGAATGAGTGAGTGTGAGTCCTACCGTCGGCAGCACGGGACATAGGTTTTTGTTCCTACATAGCCGCCAATTAGGGACGGGGTAGCACTGATACGCGCTACGCGCTACCAGTCATAACCCCGTCCCTAATTGGCTGATGGGGATGCTACTCCGGGGTTCAATCGGCGAAATACACTCATTCGGAGCGTGCCCCGAACCCGCACAAAAATTATTCGGAGCGTTCTTAAATACGCACTACATTTTTTCGAAGACGGAATAACGCGCCGCTCAGCCAAACTTTCACAGGCGGCGTAGCCGCCGCTTGAAAGTCGCGGCGCGCTCTTTGAGCGTCGCGCGCCGCTCACGCTCTAAGCAGGCACGGGCATAGTGCGCGCGACCGAATTCCTCGCCCCGCGCGGGGATCTCAGCAAGTAGTGCCCGCCGCTCGAAATAAGCGAGTGCGCCACGATAAGTACGAGTAGAAAACTAACGCTTATCGTGCATGATACGAGGACTGTCCCC
>DVOE01000052.1 GCA_018713795.1 Candidatus Limadaptatus stercoripullorum | reverse complement strand
GCTGCCGCGGGAGGAGCGGCTGCCGCGCCGAAATACTTTTACGACAAGACGCTCGGCGAAGTCGTGGGGCTCTGTCCCGTGGGAAGAGGGATGGCGCATATCGCCGCGTGTCTGGCTCTTATCCCGCGCGTGCTCGCGCTCTCGCTGTTTTGTTCGCTCCCTGTGCTCGTACCGCTCGCCATCGCGGCGGGAAAGGGCGCGGGATTTTTGTTTGCGGGAGCCGCGTGCTCGCTCGCCCTCGGCTTGGCGACCCTTCCGCTCGCCGTACTGCTTGCGTTCCCGCTCGCCTCGGCGTCCGAGGCAAGGGGCGCGGCGCGTGTCTGTATCGCGCTCGTCGCAGCCGTTGGGATATCGCTGTTTTTCGTCATCTATTCGCGTGCTTTCGGTTATTTGACGGACGCCGCGTCCTCTTCGCCCGCCGCGTTCTTCACCGTCGAACGCGTAGCCGTCATCTCAGAGGCGACCGCGCGGCTGTATCCCGCTTCTATCGCCGCTCGCGCCCTGCTCGGGAGCGACAAAGCCGCGGGAACTCTCGCCGCGCTCGCCCTCCTTTCCCTCGCCGCCGCGCTTGCCTTCGCGAATGTGCTTCCTCGGCTCCCGTTTAAGACGCCTGCCTTAAAAGAGCCCCGCTTTCCGCTCGGGACGGGAGCACGCCCCGCGCTCTTCCGCCACGAGATCATCCTGACTCTTCGCAGGGGCGGGACAAACGCGCTTCTGCCTTTTGTCCTCGTTCCTCTCGTCTCAATGTCCCTCGCCTTTCTTTGCGATCGTACCGCAGCGGGGTTGCTGCCGGTGCCGGTGGGCGGGCTCTCTGCCACCGCCGCTTCGCTCGTTTCAGTCGCCACACTCGGCGGCGGGACGGCGGTCGCGAGGGGAAAAGAGTGTTACATCCACGCGGCGACCCTTCCCGTGAAGGCGGGGACTGTCGCCCGGGCGGCGCTTGCCGCCGCTGCCGTCAGGTCGGGACTCTGTTCGGCGCTCTCCGCCGCAGCGCTCGCCGCGGCGGGGCTAACTTCGTTCTCGGTCGCCGTTTCGTGTTTTGCATCCTCGTTTGCCGTCTCTGCGGCTTCGGGTATGCTCGCTTGCCGAGCCGAGCTCATGGCGCTTGCGCGCTCGGGCAGCGGAGAGGGCGCGGGAGAGGGGGTGTATGCGCTGTCGACGCTCGTATTTTGCGCGCTGACCGTCGGGGGAGGGGTCGCCTCCGCCTTTCTCGCCGTTATGGGCATGTCCGTCCCGAAGCCCTTCGCGGTTTCGACAATTATCGCACTTATCGTGTTCTTCGTCTCGCTTCCCGTCGCGTTCGTCGGGCTCGGCAAGGCGGCGCGCCGAGCCGTTTGGGGCGCGGTGTCGGGCGGAGAGAGGGCAAGAGAATGCGGCGGCGGGGCGGCGAGCACACGAAAAGTGTTCTCGAATGCGAGGGCGGGAAGATGAAGGGACGGGTGTGGCTGATCTTGCTCCTGCTGCCGCCGCTTGCGGTGCTGGCGGCGCTGTCCGTTGCGGGGGCGTATATCGCGGTCTCGGACATTCCCGCCACCGGCATCGTCATCACCACGCCGTCCGAGGGCGGGATGCTGCTCCTCGATCTCGCGGCTTACGAGGGGGATGTCTGCCTCACCGCCGAGGTGCTCCCGAAGGGCGCGAGGAACAGGGGATATTCCGCCCGGGTCGAGCCGCTTTCGGGGAGTTCGGGCGAGGTGGTGAGCGTGGCAGAAGACGGGACTCTGATCCCGCTGGGGACAGGCGTCGCGCGGCTGACCGTAAGGTCGGACGACGGAGGGTTCACGGACGCGGTCACCGTGGGAGTGTGGGCGTCCGCAGTAGTCGGTGCGGAGCTGCGCCTTGCGGCGGAGGGCGGGGACCTGCCTGCGGACGGAGCCGAGATATGCGTAGGGAGCGCGGCATTCGTCTCGGAGGTCTCTCCCGCCGAGGTATGTCCCGATGTCGTGTGGAGCGTCTCGCCGCTCTTGGGGCAGGCGGAAGGAGCGGCGCGCATAGGGCGGACGACGGGCGAGGCGGAATTTTATCTTCCGGGGCGCTATCTCGTGACGGCGGACATAACGCCCGCGGCGGAGGGAGCGGAAAGACTTTCCGCCGTGGTCGAAGTCGCGGGAGGCGGGCTCGCCGTCGACGGCGAGCGCGGGGACAAGACTGTCTTCGTCTCTGCGGGAGAGCGCGAGCGGACGCTGTATGTGAGCGCGGAGGAGTTTCCCGCCGCGTCGTTTTCGGAGGGCGCGGCGACCGTAAGTCCGCTCGGCGGCGGGGGATATGCCGTCAGGGTGAGCGCGGCGGGGACTCTTGCGGGAGAGACTCTCACGGTCTCGGCGGGCGGGGAGCGCGTCCGGGTCACATTCCTCGAGGGCGCGGGCGTCGCTTTGACGGGGAGATATGCAGGCGGGGAAGAGCTGCTCTCAAAAGCGGGGACCGCCGTCACCGTCGCCGCCGAAGGGACGATGCCGCAGGGGAGCCGCCTCGAATTCGAGGGGGATGGCGTGGTAGTCGTGCCTTCGGGCGCGATGAGCGCGCGCGTGTTTTCGGACGAGCCATGCACGGGCAGCGTCAGGGCGTATCTTGTGACGGATGAGGGGCGGACGCTCGTCGCGGAGAGGGCGGTGCGCGTGGTCGCGGGGTGCACGGCGCTGGCGTTCGAGGCGCAGTCGGAGACCTTCGGCTATGCCGAAAATATGACGGTCGGCGGGCTCACGCTCGGGGACGGGGAGTTCGTTTCCCGAGGAGTGACCCTCGCGCTCACCGCCGTGAGGGAAGGGAGGGTGCTCCCCGCGGATACAGGCGAACTCGAGTTTGTTGCGGAGGGCGCGGAGGCCTCTGTCGAGGGGACGGAAGGCGGCGCGCTGCTTTGCCCCAAGGAAGACGGCGAAGTGGTCGTCAGAGCGGAGTGGAAGTACAAAGAGGCGTTTGACTGCGACATTTCGGCGTCGTTAACTCTCGATACGGTCAAAAACGCGGTAAATGTCTATTCGGAGAGCGACCTTCGCGCGGCGATGGACGCGGGCGTCCCGGCGGCGCTTCAAGGCGATATAATGCTCGGCGACGAGCTCATAGGCGAAGACGGGTCGCCTCTCCCCGGCGCCGCGCAAAAACAGCGCGAGATGCTCGGCAAGATACAGGTCACCGCCGATCCCACCTACGCCCTCAACACCTCGGGCAGCGTTCCCGAGGTATACTACGCTTTGGAGCTCACGGCGGATATCTACGGCAACGGGCGGAAGGTGAGCGCGGAACGCATTACGGCGCTCGACGCCTATGTGTCGTCGGAAGCGTGTTTTTCGGGTCCCGTCGATTTTGTGTCCCTTCCCGGGGTGGCGTCGCTGCCCGGGCAGGACAACATTGTTTTCCTGATACGAAATGACGGCGTCGCGATCGACAACGCCGTGCTCATAGGCGGGAGCGACGAGGCGGCTGCTGCGGGAGCGCTGCGCTACAAAGGCACCGTGCTCGAGATAGCCGCTGACGCCGAGATCTCGCGGTGCAGGATAAGAAACGGCAGGACGACGGTCAGGATATTCGGAAGGACGGGGGTGGACCGCGGCAGTCCCGTGGACGCCGAAAGCGAGCGCATAACGGTCACGCTCGAGGAGTGCGATATCTCGGGAGCGGCGGAGTTCGCGCTCAAGATAGGCACCAACAGAAAACTCGCGGGCGGCAGCCTGCATCCTTCGGGCGAGTACGCGCCGCAGCTCTCGGCGGAGGGCGTGACCTTCCTTCCCCGCGAGGACGACAACCTTGAAAGCGAGATCTTCCGCCGAAGTTTCCTGCTCACGGATGTGACGGTGACAGGCGGACGGATAGGCGGCGCGGGGCTGTTCGCGGTGGGCATGGAATGTTCGTTCGCGGGGGAGATGCTGGACGGGGACGGACTGCTCGGCGGGTTGGTGTCGGCGGCGGGCTGGAAGGGGCTCGCGGGGACGAGCTACGCAGCCGCGTTGAGGCTTGCGGGCGCGATCGAGCTCGACAACATGAAGGAGCTTGACGCCCTCGACAGCTCCACGCTCATCGAGACCCACGGCGGCGGCGCGATGTGGGACTATCTTTCCCTCGACATCCGCGACATGATAAGAAAAGTGTGCGCGGCGGGCGGGGAGGAGTACTCGGGGCTCGTCGGCGTGCGGGAGGGTAAGGAGTTCGTGCACGGCGGCATAGCCTTTTACGGCGGCGGGAAGAACTACTCCGTCCTCGACCTTTCGGGCTACACGGGGCGGGAGCTCGCGGAGTATTCGGCGGGGCTTTCGGTGCTGGCGGAGGGGGAACCTGCGGGCAGCGACCTGAAACTGCAGGGCACCATGCTGCCGCTCGCGGCGGGCTACGAGCCGTTCAGATTCTTTGTTTACCGCTTATAAGCGCGGTTTTGCGCGAAAAAACGCCCCCGCGCGGCAAAAAATCGGCTCCGCGCGCGATTTTGGGTATTGCGGGCGCGCTTGATCCATTGTATTATTAAAACAAGATTAAATCGCGCCGCACCTTTCTCTCCGCGGCGGAGGAGGATACCCGGATGTTTGCAGGACTTGCCTGCGCTTACACTTTCAACCCCGATAACGGGCTGATGTACGGGCTGTACGGCGGCGTCATCGCCATAGTCGCCGCCATGTCCGTCTACTATATCGCCACCGCGATAAGACGCGCCAAGGCGCTCGGCATGGACATGGGCAAGATCAAAAAGGTGATCACCACATCGGTGTCCTTCTCCATCCTGCCCGCCATAGGCATAGGCGTGGGTATGGTCGCGCTCATCGGCTCCATAGGCATAGCGCTGCCCGCGATAAGGCTCTCGGTCATAGGCTCGCTGCAATACGAGACCATGATGGCGAACGGCGCGGCGGCGGCTCTCAGCGGGTCGCTCGAGAAGTTCCTCGCGAGCGACGTCTTCCCCAAGCATTATGTCACCATCGCGACGGTCATGACCATCCCCATCATCACGGGTCCGCTGGTCGTGCTTCTCGGCTACAAGCGCTTCCAGCCCAAGGTCGCCATGCTGTCCTCAAAGGGCGTCAAGACCACGCGCGGCGGCATGAACATCGGCGAGATGCTCTTCCAGGTGGTGTTCATCGGCATGATCCTCGGCTATCTCGCCGACGCGGTCAGCATACTCGCCGCCGACGCCTCCTACATCGACGCGTACTTCAATTTCATCGCGCTGGTCATTGCGGCGCTGTGCATGTATGTGTTCGAGCTGCTCATCAACAAGCTGAAATGGAAGTGGCTGGACAGCTTCTCCACGGCGTTCAGTATGCTCATCGCCATGGCGGTGGTCGCGGTCATAAGCTACTTTGCCTATGACAAGGGCTGGCCGCTCGTGCCCGAGGAGACCGCAGAGGCGGCTGCCGCCGCGGTCGCCGCGTTCATGTGAGGAGGTGCGCCGTGAATAAGCCTAAGAAAGAACTCACTCTCGCCGAACGCAACGCCCGCCTGCATTGGATAGGCAGGCTGTGGCTGGGCTTTTGCATACTCTATATCTGCACCATCCCCGTGTGGATGGGGATCTCTTGGGGCGAGCAGCCCGATTGGTCGGTGTTCGCGACGAGCGCGGTCATCTCGCCCTTCATCCTCATGGCGCTCTCAGGCATCGCCGAACCCATCATCTACGCGCCCATGGTCGGGATAAACGGGATGTACCTCTCCTTTGTCACAGGCAACCTCTCCAACCTCAAGATCCCTTGCGTGGTCAAGGCGCAGGAGATAGTCGGCACCAAGCAGGGCACCGAGGAGAACGAGCTCGTCGCCACCATCGCCGTCGCGACCAGCACCCTCGTCACCACGCTCATAATCGGCGTGATGGTGCTCTGTCTCGCCTTCGCGAACCTCAGGGAAGTCATCGAGCAGCAGCCCTATCTCGCCCCCGCGTTCGCGACCGTGGTCTACGCGCTGTTCGGTTCGCTGGGCGGCAAGTATATCGTCAAGAATCCCAAGCTCGCCGCTTTCCCGCTCATCATCTGCGTGGTCCTGGCGGTGGTTATCGGGATCCTCAATCCGAGTGGCAGCCTCGGCTCGACCTACCTCTTCGTGGGAATCGGCGTGACGCTGGTGTTCGCGATAGGGCAGCTGCTGCGCGAGCGTCGTAAGCTCCGCGAGCGCGACGAGGCGACCCGCCTTGCCGCCATAGCCGCCGGCATGTCCTACGAGAAGGCGGCCGCCATAGAGGACAAGATCGAGCTCCTCGACGCCGCCGACAACGGCGACGAGAAAGCCCGCGAGCTCCTCGCCGCAATGGAGACCGCCGCCGCCGAAGAAAGCGCCGAAGAGGGCGCGGAAGGCGCGGAAGATGACGCGGCAAAGGAGGAAACGCCGGGGGATGAGGACGAGACGCCGCTGCCTGACGAAAAGTCGGAGTGACGGGTCTTTGACCTAAGATCCGCCCCGCACTTCGGTGCGGGGCGTTTTTTTGCCGCTTCGCTTGCTTTCGCGGCGGCGGGGTGATACAATTTTCGCATAACCCCACATATTACTCGGAAGTAGTAGAAACTTGCGCGTTAAGTGCCGTTGAGACGGGGGGTGCTCGCGGACGAAGAGCCTTTTGGCTTGCGGTGCATTTTTCACTCCCGGCTTCCCTCCGGAAGCGCTTCCCAGGAGGTGCTTTTTGTTTTACGCAGAAGCGTCGGAACGCCTTTCGTCGCTGTGCGGAACGGTCTCGTCCTACGGGACGGCGCGCACCCGCGCGCTGCTCGACGAGCTCGGATCGCCCGACGACGCCTTGCGTATCGTCCATGTCGCCGGCACCAACGGCAAAGGTTCGGTGTGCGCCATGCTTTCCGCCGTCCTTCGGGAGGCGGGTCACAGCACCGGCGTCTTCACCTCTCCCGCCGTGCTGTCCTATGCCGAGCGCTTTACCGTGGACGGCGCTCCCGCAGACGCCCGCGTCTTTTCTTCCTCGCTCGAAAAAGTTATCTGCGCCCTCCCGCGCGTCGCGGAAAGGGGGCTCGGAACGCCCACTCTTTTTGAGGCGGAGACCGCGCTCGCCCTCCTCGTTTTCAAGGAATGCGGCGCGGAGATGTGCGTGCTCGAATGCGGGCTCGGCGGCACGGAGGACGCGACCAACGCCGTGAGACGCAAGCAGCTCGCCGTCGTGACTTCGCTGGGGCTGGATCACACCCGCGAACTCGGCTCTTCGATCTCGGACATAGCCCGCGCCAAAGCGGGCATAATATCCGGGCGTGCCGTCTGCGCTCCCGCTCCCGCGGAAGCGGCTGCCGTTCTCTATCCGCTGTGCGCGCGAGTCGCGGCGCAGCCATCGGACATCCGCTTGTCCGAAGAGGGCACGACCTTCGTGCTCGATGGAGAGGAGCGTTTTACCCGCCTTATAGGCGTTCATCAGGCGCTCAACGCGTCCCTCGCCATATCGGCGGCGGAACTGCTTTCGGAGAGCGGCATTGCTCTTCCGAAGAGCGCCGTGGACAGGGGTCTCGCCCGCGCCGTGCACCGCGCGCGGCTGGAAGTGCTCCGCGCGGGGAACATCGCGCAAACGCCGTATAAAGTGTCGTTATCCGCAGGGAAAACCCTGATTTTGGACGGAGCGCACAATCCGCACGGGGCGCGTGCGCTTGCCGAAAGTCTTCGCGCACTATACCCCGGGCGGCGGCTTGCCGCGGTGGTCGGAGTGCTCGCGGACAAGGACGCGCACGGCATCGCGGGAGCGCTTTTGCCCGCGCCTTCGCGGGTGGTCGCGGTGACGCCGTCGTCGCCGCGCGCGCGGAGTGCCGAGAGCACCGCTGAGATATTCCGCGAGGAAGCGGAAGAGGCGGAGATACGCTGCCTTGTCGCGGCGGGGGAGGGAGTGCGCCGCGAGACGGAGAGACTCCTTGAAGAGGAGGACATCGTCCTTGTCGCGGGGTCGCTCACCCTTTTCCGCGAGCTCGCGTGAGCGGCGGGAGAGGACGCAGGACAGGAATAATAAAAAAACAAACCGACTGCCGGCTCGTCCGGCAAAGGAGCCATAATGGTGGACAAAGAGAGACTTGCCGCCGCCGTGCGCGAACTCATCGCGGCGATGGGCGAGGATACCGAGAGAGAGGGGCTCAGGGAGACCCCGGACAGGGTCGCGCGTATGTACGAGGAGCTCACCGCGGGCTGTGCGGACGACGCGGCGGCGCATCTTTCACGCACTTTCTCCGAGGCGGGCAGCGCGCTGGTCGTGGAGAGGGACATCGCGTTTTCTTCCATGTGCGAACATCATCTCATGCCGTTCTTCGGCAAGGTGCATATCGCCTATGTGCCGAGCGGCAAGGTGGTGGGGCTGTCTAAGCTCGCGAGGGTGGTGGATGTTTACGCGCGCAGGCTTCAGCTCCAGGAGCGCATGTGCGCGGAGATCGCGGATGCCGTCTTCGAGCATCTCGCCCCCAAGGGCGTGGCGGTGGTCGTGGTCGCCGAGCACACCTGCATGACGGCGCGCGGGGTCAGGAAGATAGGCAGCAAGACGCTGTCGCTCGCGGTAAGAGGGGACATCCCGGACGCGGTCGTGCAGTCGCTCATCCGCGGGGGAGAGAACGAATGACGGGCGGGATATTCCGCGTGGGGAACAGAGTGTTCGCGGGCGGAACGCATATCATGGGCATACTCAATGTCACCCCCGATTCATTTTACGCGGGCTCGCGGGTGAGCGCGGACGAGATCGCTCGGCGGGCGCTCGAAATGGTGCGCGCGGGCGCGGAAGTGCTGGACATAGGTGGGGAGTCCACCCGCCCCGGAGCCGCCGAAACGGACGCGGAGGAGGAGGCGGCGAGAGTGCTGCCCGCCGTCGCCGCCGTGCGCGCGGCGACCGACTGTCCCGTCTCGGTGGACACCCGGCGGGCGGAGATCGCGAGACTGGCGCTCGGGGCGGGCGCGGACATGATCAACGATGTCTCGGGCGCGGAAGGCGCGGCTATCTACGAGGAAGTAGCGCGCGCGGGCGCGTCCGTCTGCATAATGCATAACGGCAGGTCGGGCATACGAGGGGATATCATCGCCGCAAAGAGGGAGTGGCTGTCCCGCGCGGTCGAGCTCGCCGCCCTTGCCGGCATACCCCGCGAGCGCATATTGCTTGACGGCGGCATAGGCTTCAACGGCGGCGCGGAGGCGGACAGGGAACTCGAAGCCCGCTACGCCGAACTCGGGAGCTTGGGACTGCCCTTGCTCATCGGGGCGTCGAGGAAATCCTTTCTCGGCGGCGCGCCCGAGGACAGACTGCCCGCGACCCTCGCCGTTACCGAGCGTGCGGTGCGCGCGGGAGTGCTCTTCGTAAGGGTGCACGACATAGCCGAAAACCTGGCGGCGATACGCCGCGCGGAGGAGAAAAAATGAGCGTGAACGGACACATTCTCATAGACGGTTACGAGCTCACGGGCTGTCACGGGGTCAACCCCGAGGAGAAAGTAGAGCCGCAGAGATTCGTGTTCTCGGCGCAGCTTGACTTTGATCTCACCGAGGCTGCCGAGACCGACGATGTTGACAAAACAGTTAGTTATGCCGCCGTTTGCAAGGTGATAAAAGCCTTTTTCGGTGAAAGCAGCCGCGATCTCGTGGAGACTCTCGCCCTCGGCGCGGCGAGGCGGATAATGCTCGCCTTCCCCCGTCTCGTGCGGGCGGCGGTCACCGTCGCCAAGCCCGACGCGCCCATGAAAGGCAAGTTCGACTCGGTGGGCGTCACCGCCGAGGTGAAGCGGTCGGTGGCGTATGTCGGCATGGGCTCCAGCCTCGGCGACAGGCACGCCTATCTCGACAAGGCGAAGGAGCTCATCCGGGAAGACCCGCTCGTGCTCTCCGTCCGCGAGAGCGCGCGCACCGAGACCGCGCCTTACGGCGGGGCGGCAAAAAACGCCTTTATAAATTCCGCGCTGCGCGTGGAGACTCTGCACACCCCGGAGGGGCTGCTGGGCCTGCTCATGCGGGTGGAGCGGGAGTGCGGGCGCACGCGCGAGGTGCATTGGGGGGACAGGACGCTCGACCTCGATCTTCTGCTGTTCGGCGACGAGGTGAGAAGCGAAGGCGATCTCATCCTGCCTCATCCCGAGATGACGAGGCGGGAGTTCGTGCTCGCGCCGCTCGCGGACATCGCGCCGCACGCCGTGCATCCGCTCTGCGGGAAACGGGTGTCCGAGCTGCTTTCGGAGCTGCTGCCCGAAAGGAGAGGATAGCTCCCGCCGCTTTTGGGCATAAAAGACGCCTTCGCGGGCAATACTCTCCCGCGGAGGTGTTTTTTATGAAACTGAAAGACAGCAAGACTTATTCAAACCTCGCCCGCTCCTACGCCGGCGAATGCCAGGCGCGCACCCGCTACGAGTTCATGGAGTACGGCGCGCGTATGCAGGGGCTGACCGCGCTCGCCGAGCTCATTGACAAGGTGGTCTACAACGAGTTCAACCACGCGAGAATGTTCTACACTTTCATCCAGCAGTCGGAGGAGAAGAGGGTGGACAACATCGAGATCTCGGCGGGGTTCCCTTTCAAGGAGAAGTGGGATCTCACGGAGAGCCTGCGGCTCGCCGCCGAGGACGAGGAAGCGGAAGCGGAGAAGATATATCCCGAATTCGCAGCCACGGCGCGCGAGGAGGGGTTCCCCGAGATCGCGAGGCTCTACGAGGATATCATCGGCGTCGAGCGCTGCCACAAAAAGCTCTTTTCCGAGCTCCACGAGCAGATGAAAAATGGCACCATGTACAAGAAAAAGCAGAAAGTCAAGTGGAAGTGCGGCGGGTGCGGCTACGAGGCGGAGTCCAAAGAGGCGTGGCAGGAGTGTCCGCTTTGCAAGGCGAAGCAGGGAGTGGTGCTCCTCAAGATAGACGACGGCGCGTGAGCGTCAGTCGCGCTCCGCGGTGACGGGGGCGTAAATAAAAGACAGCGCGCGCGGGAGATCGGCGGGGGAGACCTCGACCTGCATCCCTATCCTGCCCGCGCTGAACCAGATCCTGTCCTTCCCTTCCGCGCTCAAGTCGAGCACGGTGGGGAAGGTCTTTTTCATGCCGACGGGGGAGCAGCCGCCGTGCACATAACCCGTGAGAGGCAGCAGCTTTTTTTGCGGGAGCATGACGAGTTTCTTTTCGCCGACGGCGTGAGCCGCCTTTTTGAGGTCGAGTTCGCGGGCGACGGGGATGACGAAGACGAAGTGCGCGTCCGGCGCGCCCTCGGTGACCAGCGTCTTGTAGACGGAACCTGCGTCCAGCCCCAGGAGGGCAGCCGCCTGCACCCCCGAAGGCGGATCTGTCGGGGACGCGGGATATTCGGCGGTGCGGCAGGGTACGCCCGCCCGCTCAAGCATTCTCAAAGCATTGGTTTTTTGCATATCTGTCCGCCTCGTTTTTGTGAAAACGCCCCGCCGGAGCGGGGCGCTTTGCGGTTCAGTTGACGGAGAAGAGCAGGTCGCCGTAGGTGGGGAAGGGCCAATATTTCCTCGCCGTGATGGTCTCGAGTTCGTCCGCGACCGCGCGCAGGGCGTTCATCGCGGGGATGACCTTGTCGCGGCAGATGTTGCCGCACTCTTCCGTGCTCGCCGCGGCTCTTGCGGAGGAGACCGCCTTTCGCAGCGCGTTCACGCTTCCGACCGCCTTGGCGTAAAGTTTTTCAAGCCTCGTGAGCAGGGCGACATGCGTCTTGGCGTCCACGCCCGCGGCGCTCAGTCCCTCTATCGTCCTCGCGACCGACTTCTCGTAGGAAGTGACGGCGGGCAGGATATCCCTCTCCGTCATATCCAGCATGGTGTCCGCCTCGATGACGATGAGTTTGCCGTAGTTCTCCATCTGGATGTCCTTGCGGCTCCTGATCTCTTCCGCGGAGAGGACGCCGTGCTTTTCGAACAGGGCGATGTTCTCGGGAGAATCGAAGAGGGCGAGGCAGTCCATGGTGGTGGGGAGGTTGAGTAGCCCGCGCTTTTTCGCCTCTTTGACCCACTCGTCCGAGTAGTTGTTGCCGTTGAAGATTATCCTGCCGTGCTCCTTCATGACGCGGCGGATGATCGCCTCCACGCCCGCCTTGAAGTCCTTCGCACCCTCGAGCTCGTCCGCGAAAGCTCCGAACTCGTCGGCGATGACGGTGTTGAGCACGGTGTTGGGATCGGCGATGGAGAAGGCGGAGCCCAACATGCGGAACTCGAACTTGTTACCCGTGAAAGCGAAGGGTGAAGTGCGGTTTCTGTCCGTCGTGTCCATGGGGAACTTGGGCAGCACATGCACCCCGAGCTCGACTTCGCAGGCGGCGCGCTTGGAGTAAGTCCTGCCGTCGGCGATGGCTTGCAATATGCCGGTGAGCTCGTCGCCGAGGAACATGCTGACTATGGCGGGGGGCGCTTCGTTGGCGCCGAGACGGTGGTCGTTGCCCGCGCTCGCCACGCTTATCCTGAGAAGGTCCTGATGCTTGTCCACCGCCGCGATCACGGCAGCCATGATGAGCAGGAACTGCATGTTGTCCGAGGGGCTCTTGCCGGGCTCGAAGATGTTGTGACCGAAGTTGGTGACCAGCGACCAGTTGTTATGTTTGCCGCTGCCGTTGACTCCCGCGAAGGGTTTTTCGTGCAGCAGGCAGGTCAGTCCGTGGCGGTTCGCCACCTTCTTCATGACATCCATGGTCATCTGGTTCTGGTCGGTGGCGACATTGACGGTGGTGTAGATGGGCGCGAGCTCGTGCTGCGCGGGAGCCACCTCGTTATGCTTGGTCTTGGCGAGCACGCCGAGCTTCCAAAGTTCCTCGTCGAGGTCGCGCATGAAAGCGGCGACGCGGGGTTTGATGGTGCCGAAGTAGTGATCTTCGAGCTCCTGTCCCTTGGGGGGACGGGCGCCGAACAGCGTCCTGCCCGTGTAAACCAGGTCGCGGCGGGAGAGGAAGGCCTCGGTGTCGATGAGGAAATATTCCTGCTCGGGACCCACGGCGGGGCGCACGCTCTCCGTCTTTCTTCCGAAGAGGCGGAGCAGTCTGACCGCCTGTTTGCTCACCGCTTCCATGGAGCGGAGCAGGGGAGTCTTCTTGTCGAGGGCAAGTCCGTTGTAGCTGCAGAACGCGGTGGGGATGCAGAGGGTGCCGTCCTTGATGAAGGCGTAGGAAGTGGGGTCCCATGCCGTGTAGCCGCGCGCTTCGAAGGTCGCGCGCAGACCGCCGCTCGGGAACGAGCTGGCGTCGGGTTCGCCCTTGATGAGCTCCTTGCCGCTGAACTCCATGATCACGCCGCCGTCGTCGGTCGGGGAGATGAAGGAGTCGTGTTTTTCGGCGGACAGTCCCGTCATGGGCTGGAACCAATGAGTGAAATGGGTCGCGCCCTTCTCCACCGCCCAATCCTTCATCGCGCCCGCGATGACATTCGCGGTCTCGAGGGGGAGGGGACGGTCGTTGTCGCGGCAGTCTTTGAACTCCCGATAGGTCTCCTCGGGCAGGCGGCTGCGCATGACGGCGTCGCCGAACACCATGCTGCCGAAAATTTCGGACATTACCATAAGAAACTCCTTTCCGCGCGAGCGGTCAATATAATACTAAACGAATAACGGGCGCTTTGCAAGGATTTGGGGGTCTTTGCGCGCCGCGACGCGCCTTCCGCGGGAGATGAGCTCAAAAAGAAGAGGCGCCTCCCTCCGCGGGAAGCGCCCTTGCTTCTCCCGTATGATACGCGCAGCGCGGCGGATTGTCAACGGTTTTTTTGCGCTTGTTCCCCGGGAAGACGGGACTATGCGTTTGACAAAATCCGCGGTATGTAATATAATCCTCCCGTAATACAAGGAAGTGTTCGTTTGTTTTTTTTTACCGCTCGGCGGCAGAAAAAGAAATGAGCACTTTTTGTTTTGGAGGTGGCAAATGGACGCTTATGTCTCCCCCCTTTCCGAACGCTACGCCGGCGAGAGGATGAAGCATATCTTCTCCCCGGACTTCAAGTTCACCACATGGCGCAGGCTGTGGGTGGCGCTCGCGGAGGCGGAGAGAGAGCTCGGCATCAACATTTCCGAGGAGCAGATCGAGGAGCTCAGGGCGCATATCGACGACATCGACTACGAATTCGCCGCCGCCCGCGAGAGGGAGGTCCGGCACGATGTCATGGCGCATGTGCTGACCTACGGCGAGCGCTGTCCCAAGGCCAAGCCCATCATCCACCTCGGCGCAACCTCCTGCTATGTCGGGGACAACACCGATATCATCCAGATGAAGGAAGGGCTGCTCCAGGTGCGCGCGCTGCTGCTCCAGGCGATAAGCGCGACGGCGGACTTTGCGGAGAAGCACAAGGACCTGCCCACGCTCGCCTTCACGCACTATCAGCCCGCCCAGCCCACCACCGTCGGCAAGCGCGCTTCGCTTTGGCTGAGCGATCTCGTCTCCGACCTTCACGACCTCGATTACAGGCTGTCTTCGCTCAAGTTGCTCGGGTGCAAGGGCACCACGGGCACGGCGGCGAGCTTCCTCGAGCTGTTCGAGGGCGATCACGAGAAGGTCAAGCGGCTGGATAAGCTCATCGCCGAAAAGATGGGGTTCGCGGACACCGTGCCGGTCAGCGGGCAGACCTATTCGCGCAAGACCGACTACAATGTGCTCACCGTGCTTTGCTCTATCGCGCAGAGCGTGGCGAAGTTCTCCAACGACATCCGCCTGCTGTCCAATCTCAAAGAGGCGGAGGAACCCTTCGAGAGCAAGCAGATAGGCTCGTCGGCGATGGCGTACAAGCGCAATCCCATGCGCAGCGAACGCATGGCGTCGCTGGCGCGTTATATCCTCTGCGACAGTCTCAATCCCGCGTTCACCGCGGCGACGCAGTGGTTCGAGCGCACCCTCGACGACAGCGCAAACAAGCGCATATCCGTGCCCGAGGCGTTCCTCGCCACGGACGGGATACTTTCGCTCTATATCAATGTCGTCAAGGGGCTCAAGGTCTATCCCAAGATCATCGAGCGCGATCTGCGCCGCGAGCTCCCGTTCATGGCGACCGAGAACATACTCATGTACTGCGTCAAGGAGAAGGGCGGCGACAGGCAGGAACTGCACGAGGCGATACGCCGGCATTCGGTGGCTGCCGCGGCGGTGGTCAAAGAGGAGGGCGGCGAGAACGATCTGCTCTCCCGCATACTCGCCGATCCCGTCTTCAAGCTGTCAAAAGAGGAACTCGACGACATAGTGGATGTCAGGCAGTTCGTGGGCAGGGCGCCCGAGCAGACCGAAGAGTTCCTTTGCGAAGTCGTGCGTCCGCTGCTCGCGGCGAACAAGCTCGACGAGTCGGCTGCGTCCGAGATAAAGGTTTGACCGCGTGCCGCGCGCGGAAATGCGCGGCGGAGGAATTATGCTTACCGCGATAGTCGGGATCAACTGGGGCGACGAGGGCAAAGGGCGCATGGTCGACTTGCTCTCCCGCGAGCAAGATGTCATCGTCAGATATCAGGGCGGCAACAACGCCGGACATACCGTCTGCAACGAGAGGGGCAAGTTCGTGCTCAACCTGCTGCCGTCGGGCATACTGCGCCCCGACAAGGTCAATGTCATGGGCTGCGGCATGGTCATAGACGCCGAGCACCTCTTCAAGGAAACGGGGCGACTCAGGGCGGCGGGAGTGAGCATAACTCCCGACAACCTCGTCATCAGCGACAGGGCGGTCATCTGTTTCCCCTACAATGTCATGCAGGACTGCCTTGAAGAAGACAGGCTCGCCGACAAGAAATTCGGCTCGACAAGGAGGGGCATCGCTCCCATCTACGCCGACAAGTACATGAAAAAGGCGATCAGGATGGGCGACCTCACCGATCCCGCCTACCTCGACGAGCGCATAGAGACCGTGCTCGACTGGAAGAACCTCTGCCTTTCCGCCTACAAGGGCGCGAGGAAGTTCACCCCCGCCGAGATCAAAAAGTGGCTCGAAGACTACGCCATGCCCTTCGTCCCTTACATAAAGGACGCGGGAGCGATGCTCTATGCCGCCGCGGCGGAGGGCAAACGCATCATGCTCGAAGCCCAGCTCGGCGCGCTGAGAGACATAGATTACGGCATCTATCCCTACACCTCGTCCTCCAACACCATCGCCGCCTACGCTCCCGTCGGAGCGGGCGTGCCCGGGCTCAAAGTGGACAGGACGATAGGCGTCATGAAGGCGTATTCCACCTGCGTCGGCGAGGGACCCTTCACCGCCGAGATGTTCGGCGAGGAGGCGGAGCGCCTGCGCGAGGCGGGCGGCGAATACGGCGCGGCGACGGGCAGACCCAGGAGGGTGGGCGGCTTTGACGCCGTCGCTTCCCGCTACGGCTGCCGCGTGCAGGGCGCGGATACCATCGCGCTCACCAAACTCGACATACTCGACTACATGGACGAGATCCCCGTGGTGGACGCCTACGAGATAGACGGCGAGCTCACCGAGGACTTCCCCTTCGGCGAAAGGCTGGTCAAGGCGCGTCCGCATATCGTCAGGCTGCCGGGCTGGAAACAGTCCACCGCAAACTGCCGCACCTTCGGCGATCTGCCGGCGGCTGCCCGCGATTATGTGCGCTACATAGAGAGGAGCGTGGGCACCGAGATAGGGTATGTGTCCGTGGGCGCCGAGCGCGACAGCATAATCACCATGTGACAAAACGAAGAGTTGAACGAGCAAAAGCCGCGGTTTATCCGCGGTTTTTGTCATTTTATCCCGTTTTGCGGGAGGCGGGCTCCGTACGCGTGCGCAGCCGTCCGCGCGCCTGCACGCAAAATCGTTATTGACAACCGTTCCCTCCCGCTTTATCATTTAAGCGAAGGCTTGCGCGCGTGTGCGCAGGCGACTTTTGAGGAGGAGAGTATGAGAAAATACGATGCGGTCGTCATCGGCGCCGGCAACGGCGGCCTGGTGGCGGCGATAAGGCTTTTGCAGGGCGGGGCTAAGGTGCTGCTCGTGGAAAAGCACAACCTGCCCGGCGGTTTCGCGACGAGTTTCAGACGGGGCAGGTTCGAATTCGAGGCGTCACTTCACGAACTCAACGATTTCGGTACGGCGGACAACGCCGGCGATGTGCGCGTGCTCTTTGACGAACTCGGCGTGACCGACAAGATCGAGTGGATGCAGATCCCCGAGGCTTACCGCGTCATATGTTCCGCGGAGGGCATGGATGCCACCATGCCGTTCGGCGTCAAGGAATATGTGGACAAGATGGAGAGCTATGTCCCCGGCAGCCGCGAGTCCGTGCAGAAGTTCTTCGACCTCGCCGACGAGACAAGACGCGCTCAGGCGTACTCTTCTTCGGTCAACGGCAAGACCGACTCCAAGGTCATGGTGAAGGAGTACGGCAACTTCGTCAGGGCGGCGTCCTACTCGGTGAACGAGGTGCTGGAAGCGCTGAAAATGCCCGAGAAGGCGCGCAATATCCTGAGCGCCTATTGGTGCTATCTCGGCGCGAACCTCAACGACATGAGCTATGTGCACTACGCTTCCATGGTGGTGCGTTATCTCATGCGCGGGGCGTCCATGCCCAAGATGAGGTCGCACGAGATCTCCCTCGCGCTGCTCGAGAGGGTGCGCGAGCTGGGCGGCGATGTGCTCATGAACACCGAGGCGGTCAGGATACTCACCGACGAGACC
>DVOE01000051.1 GCA_018713795.1 Candidatus Limadaptatus stercoripullorum | reverse complement strand
GCTTGGCGCCAGGAGCGGTGTCCGTGCCGAGTATCCTGCCGCGGCGCTTGTTCATGTCGCCGAGTATGTCGCCGAGATACTCCTCGGGGACGGTGACGCGCACTTCCATGATGGGCTCGAGGAAGCAGGGGGACGCCTTGGCGACGCCTTCCTGATAAGAGAGCTTGGCGGCGGTCACGAACGCGATCTCCTTGCTGTCCACGGGGTGATACTTTCCGTCGTAGAGCGTGGCTTTGAGGTTGACCACGGGATAGCCCGCGAGCACGCCCTTCTTGATGGCTTCGCGCAGACCCTTCTCGACCGCGGGGATGAACTGACGGGGCACCGCGCCGCCGACGACGGCGTCCACGAACTCGAATTCGCCGTCCGCCGCACCCGGCTCGAACCTGATGAACACATCGCCGTACTGTCCCGCGCCGCCCGACTGCTTCTTATGCTTGCCTTCGGCTTCGGCGGTCTTCCTTATGGTCTCGCGGTAGGCAACGCGAGGCTCCTGCCAGGTGATATCCAGCCCCAGCTTGCTCTTGACGCGCTTGCACATGATGTCGAGCTGCGCCTCGCCGAGACCGCTGATGAGCACATCGCCGGTCTCCGCGCTCTTCTCGACCTTGAAGGTGGCGTCTTCGTCCTGCATCTTGATGAGCCCCTGGATGACCTTCTCCTCGTCCTTTGCCGCTTTGACGGCGTAGGAGATGACGGGGGTCGGGAAGTCTATCTTCGCGTAATCGATCTTGTAGTCGGGAGCGGAGAGAGTGTCGTTGGTGCCGGTGTAGACGAGCTTGGCGAGCGCGCCGATGTCGCCGGCTTCGAGATAATCCACCGCTTCCTGCTTCTTGCCTTTGAGCACATAGATGGTGCCGACCTTCTCGGTCTTCTCGGCGGTGTTGTTGTAGACGGTGTCGCCGCTCTGCAGCTTGCCGGTCTTGACTTTGAGGATGAGGAGCTTGCCGACATAGGGGTCGACGACGGACTTGAACACCTGCGCGGAGAACGCGGCGGAGCTGTCGCACTTGACGGAGACTTCCTCGCCGCCCACGGTCGCCTTGGAGGGCGCGGCTTTGGCGGGAGAAGGCAGCAGGTCGACGATCTTGTCCATGAGACCGTCCACGCGGGTGCAGGTGGTGGCGTTGCCCGCCATGAGCGGGATGAAGTTGTCGCCGGCGATGGCGGCGTGCACGCCGCGGTTGATCTCGTCGGCGGTGAACTCCTCGCCGTCAAAGAACTTCATCATGAGTTCCTCGTCGGTCTCGGCGACCATCTCCATGAGCTTGGAGCGGTACTCGTCCGCCTTTTCCTTGAGCGCGGCGGGGATGTCGATCTCCTTGCCGTCGAGCGCGAACGCCTTGCCCGCGAAGACATCGACATAACCCGTCATCTTGCCGCCTTCCATGACGGGGAGCTCGACGGGAACGACCTTGGGATACTTCGCCGTGATCGCGTCCACGGTGGAGGCAAAGTCGGAGTTTTCCTTGTTGACCGCGTTGACGAATATGAACGCGGGCACGCCCTTTTCGACGCACATTTCGAGAGCCTTCTCGGTGCCGACGGTGAGCGAACCCGAAGCGCTGGTCACCACCACCGCGCTGTCGGCTGCCGCGAGCGCCGCCACCATCTCGCCTTCGAAATCGAAGAATCCGGGGACATCGAGGATGTTGATCTTGACATCCTTGTAGACGGCGCTGGCAAGCGCCATGGAGATGGATATCTTGCGCTTGATCTCTTCGTCGTCGTAGTCCATCGTGGCGGTGCCGTCGTCCACCTTGCCGAGACGGTCGACGGACTTGGTGAGGTAAAGCATGGCTTCCGCGAGAGAAGTCTTGCCCTCGCCGGAATGCCCGATGAGCGCGATGTTACGGATGAAGTCGGTTGCGAAAGTTTTCATGTTAAGCTCCTGATTTTTTTACGCTGTCGCCCCAAAACGCGTCTTGGGCGAAATTCTTATAAATGATACAATAAATTCCTTCTTTAATCAAGCAAAATATCCGCAAATTCCGCCGCCTCCGAAATTTTCCCCGGCTGTGCTACCCGCCCGCCGCCGCGCATAGTTCTTTTATATGACGACTATCGGCGTTTACGACAGCGGCATAGGCGGTCTCACCACCCTTGCCGCGCTCATGCGGCGGCTGCCCCGCTGCTCCTTCCGCTATTATGCCGACAACGCGCGTATGCCCTTCGGCACCAAGACCGCGGAAGAGGTCAAAGAAGCCGTCTGCCGCGCCCTTTCGCGTATGCGGCGGGAGTGCGATGTCATTGTGCTCGGCTGCAACACCGCTTCCGTGACCGCCGATCCGCCCGGCGTCTTCAAGCTCCGTCCGCGCCTTGACGAGGAAGAACTCTCCTCCGTGTTGCTGCTCGCGACTCCCCTCACCCTCTCCCGCCTGCGCGCGGACTACGGCGGTTTCATGAGCGCGGACACCGGCGAACTCGCGGTGCTCGTGGAGATCACGGCGTCCCTGCGCTACAAAGGACGCCGTCCTCTCGATATGTCCGTCCTCGGCGGTTATCTCTCCGAAAAGCTCCCAAGGTGCGCCCCGCGCCGCATATTGCTCGGCTGCTCTCACTACATCTACCTCTCCCGCGAGATCTCCCGCCTTTACCCCGGAGCGAGCGTCGTGAGCGGCAATCTACGCCTTGCGGAAGAGGTCGCGGAAGCCCTCGGCGAAAAGCCGGAAAACGACGGCTTACCCGCCCTCCCGTCCGCCGCAGAAGAGGGCGCGAGAGTGAAGACGGTCTTCACCGGCGAACGCGAAGAACGCAAGTACCGCTGGCTGCTCTCCCGCCTGCTCACCGCTCCTCCGGAGAGCCTCTGACCTGCATAGGCGAGAATTCGATATTCGCAAAACAGCACCTTTATCGTTCGGAATATGCGTATCAAATGCGTTTATTGCAAAATACGCGGGCGGTCAAGCCGCGCCCGTCATTGCTCTCCGAAGGCGATGTTCACGGCGTCCGCGATGACCCGCGCCGCGCGCTCGACCTTGCTCGCGACATCCTTGGGGGCGACCACGAGCGAGCTGAGATCGCTCTCGCCTATCAGCCTTCTCGCGGCGAACTCGTCGGCGTCCCTGCCCGTTGCGGCGGCGTAGTCGCGCACGAGATCGGACAGCGCCGTGCGCAGCGACAGCACCAGCGGCACGCCTATGCCTATGACCGGCACTCCGAGCGCGGCGCGGCAGACGGGAGCGCGTCCCGCCCCCAGACCTCCCGAGGGCGTTATGCCTGCTGTGGTCAGCTGAAAGGAAGTCCCGAGGCGGGAGGGAGAGGCGGTCGCGAGGGAGTCTATCGCGATGACGCAGCTCGGGCGGACGCGCGAACATACCCCTTCCACGACTTCAACGGTGCGTATGCCCGTCACCCCTTCCACTCCCGCCGAAAAGGCGGACAGTCTGACCCTTCTCCGCTTGCCTCCCTGCGCGGAGGCGGGGGTGACTCTCAGCAGTTTGACGGCGGCGTCCCCCAGGCGGTCGGCGGCGATCTCGTCGTTTCCGAGCCCCACCGCGAGCACCCTCGAGCCCGCGCCCTGCACGCCGGTGAGCCCTACGAGCGCGCCCGCAAGATGGTTCGCGAGCGAGCGGAGCGCTCTGTCGCTAAAAAGCGCGGAAGGGGGCGCGTCGAAGGTGACATACACCCCCGCTTCCCTCCCCAGCCGCTTCGCGAGCGCGGGAGAAGTCAGGTCGGCGGTGCGTTTTACTATGCCGTAAGAGAGCGGTTTTGCGCTCGCTATGTCGGTGAGAGACTGCCTTTCCATGGCGTCCGCCGCCATGTCCGTGACGAGATATTCCTCGAGCATACAATTATTATGAGGGCGCGAGAAAAAACAAT
>DVOE01000050.1 GCA_018713795.1 Candidatus Limadaptatus stercoripullorum | reverse complement strand
AGTGCGCCATGATAAGCGAGAGTATCGCACTCGCGTTTGTCGTGCATGATACGAGGACTGTCCCCTATTCCGCGTGGGGGAGGAAAGCCCGAAGGGAAGGAGGGGGGATGTATTACCACGCTCGAGGCAGTCTGCTTGATCGAGGGTGCTTGAATTCGCACTCCCTAATTTGCTTGTGGGGATGCTACTCCCGGGTTCAAGCGGCGGAATGCACTCCTTCGGAGCGTGTTTGAACTCGCACTCACTTATTCGGGGCGTACTTGAACACGCACCTCATTTTTTCGAAGCGCTCTTAGACCCGCACCAAACTTTTTCGAAGACGGAATCACGCGCCGCAAACAAAAGGATAAATACAGTGGGATGTTCGCCATAAGGATCTCGGGGTCCCCCAAAAGTACCACAGGCGCAGCCGAGGACACTTTTGGGGGTTAGGCGAAAGCGTCGCGCTTTGCGCGCCGCCGAACCCGCGGCGCATGAGTTTTTATGAGGAAAATGGACTATCGGTTTGCGCCGCATGGGTTCGTGAGCTTACACCGCTTCCGCCGCAGCAACAAAAAATGCGAACCGTGTGGGTTCGCATTTTTCTGCTGTGGCGGAAGCGGTGGGATTCGAACCCACGGACGGGTTGCCCCGTCACCGCATTTCGAGTGCGGCTCGTTATGACCACTTCGGTACGCTTCCGTGCCTACGGTATTGTACAACAGGGGAGCCGAATTTGCAAGCGTATTGCGCGTGGCGCCCCGGTTACTTTTCTTGATCCTCCTTGACTTCGTCGCCGCCGGGAGCCGTCTCCGCTTTCATCGTGTACGCGGTGTCGTAGCCGGGGTTGCCTGCGGGGCGGAGGGCGTTGGGGAAGGCGGCGTCGTTTTTGATGTCGCGGACTATGCGCTGGATCTCGTTGCCGACGGAGTAGGGCGCGGCTATGTCGTAGAGGACGGAGCGCTGATTTTCGGCGGTGATGTAGATGTCGCCGACTTTGAAAAGCCTGTCCGTCAGCCCGACGCGCACGCGGACATTGGTGATGTCGTTGAAGTACATGAACTTGAGGTCGACGATGACGCCCGAGCGCACGATTATGCGCTTGTCGGTGATGGCGTAGCGGATGTTTTTGAGCTCGAGGACGGAGCGGACGATGTTTGCGATCCAGATCCAGACGGGCGCGAGGTGGAGCGCGAAGAACAGCCAGACGAACCATGGCACACCGTCGCCTATCTGCGTGACCATCACCCATATAAAGGTGATGTCGAACGCCAGCCATATGAGGACGATGGGCAGCATCTTGATCACCGCCGCCGCGATATACGCGCTGCGGCGCGGCTGCCCGCGCCAAAGCACGGTCTCGCCCTCGGCGATGAGGTCGTCGATGTCGTTGCGGTACATCTCGTTGCTGTCAAAATACTTTTTCTTCTCTTCCATGGCTCTGCCTCGGGAAAATTGTAGCACTTTTTGGAAAAAACCGCAATCGCGTATATCATGCGCGTGTCGCCGCGCAAAAACGCCCGTTTTCCCCTCGGAATGCGTCCCTTAACCCTCAAATAATATCATAAGGCTTGAAATCGACGCGCGAGTAATATATTATTTTTATGTAAAAATGTGTCGGAGGCGTACCATGGTCGACCTTTGCGGAAATTGGACTATGAAGGATCTCACGGACGGCAAGGAGTATCCCTCCGTCGTCCCGTCCTGCAATTACCTCGAGCTTCAGCGCTGCGGGCGCATCCCCGATCCCTTCGCGGGCACCAACGAAAAAGAACTGCTTTGGGTGGCGGAACACGATTGGAGTTGGTCGCGCGCGTTCGAGGCGGACGAGACCCTGCTCGCCGCGGAAAGGGCGGTGCTGGTCTGCCGTCAGCTCGACACCCTCGCCACCGTGCTCATCAACGGCGAGGCGATCGCCTCTTCCGAGAATTGCCATGTCGCGGCGGAGTTCGACATAACCTCCCGCCTGCGCCCGGGGCGCAACACGGTGGAGATAGTCATCGCTTCGCCCGTCAGGTATATCCGCGAGATGAAAAAGCGCAACGGCACGCCCCCCAACCTCAACGGGCTGGACGGCATGGATCATATCCGCAAACCGCAATGCCATTTCGGGTGGGACTGGGGTCCCGTGCTCCCGCCGAGCGGCATAACCGGCGACATTTTCATCGAGACCCGCGAGCGCGCTCACATAAAGAGCCTGCGCGTCACTCAGCGACACGAGGAGGGCAGGGTCACTGCCGAGACCACCGTCTCGTCCGAGACGATCTCGGAGACCGACGGCGTCGAAGTCGTGCTCACCGTCCGTCACCCCTCGGGGAAAGAGGATGTCTACCGCGCCCCGTACGCGGAGAGCGTGACCCTCGGCGGCGAGATAGCGGAGCCCGAGCTTTGGTGGACGCGCGAACTCTCGGGAAAGGATGTCCAGCCGCTCTACCTCTTCACCGTCCGCCTGGTCGCGGGCGGCAATACGATCTCCGAAAAGAGTTCGACGGTGGGGCTCCGCACTCTCGAGCTCGACCGCGGGAAGGACGAGTACGGCGAGAATTTCCGCTTTATCCTGAACGGCGTCCCCGTCTTCGGCAAGGGCGCGAACATGATCCCGACGGACAGCTTCATAACGCGAACGACGGACGAGGACCTCGCCGTCCTCGTGCACCGCTGCCGCGACGCCAACTTCAACATGATAAGGATATGGGGCGGGGGATACTACGCCTCGGACGAGTTCATGCGGCTGTGCGACGAGAGCGGCATACTCGTGTGGCATGACTTCCCCTTCGCGTGCATGACCTATCCTTTCTACAACGAGAGTTTCCTCAGCAATGTGCACAAAGAGGTGGTTTACAATGTCGAAAGATTGCGTGATCACCCGTCTCTTGCGCTTTGGTGCGGAAATAACGAGATAGAGGCGATGAGCGTCAACTGGATGACTTACCGCAATTCCATGAAGTGGAACGAGCAGTTCTTCTACACCATCCTGCCTCGTTGGGTGGAGGAGCTCGACGGCGTCACGCCCTACATCCCGTCCACTCCCTGCGGCGACGCGCACCTAAAAAATGTGCAGAGCGACAACATCGGCGACACCCATCTTTGGGCGGTGTGGCACGGTCTGCAGCCGCTGACCTACTACCGTCGCCGTCCGACCAGATTTTGCAGCGAGTTCGGCTTCGAGTCGCTGCCCGACAGGAAGACCATCGCCACCTTCGCCACTCCCGCGGACATGGACCTCGCTTCGCCGGTGTTCAATTCGCATCAGAAGTGCGCGAGCGGGAACAAGAAGATGATCTATTACATTGCCTCCCGCTTCCGTCTGCCTGCGAAATTCGAGGACTACATCTACCTCTCGCAGGTGTGCCAGAGCGAATGCGTCGCCGATGCCACCGAGTATTGGCGCCGCAACCGCGGCAGGTGCAACGGCTCGCTCTATTGGCAGCTCAACGACTGCTGGCCGGTGTGCTCGTGGTCGGGGCTGGACTACGGCGGCAACCTCAAATGTTTGCATTACAGGGCGAAAGAATTCTTCGCGCCGCTCTCTGCCAGCGTGTACACCGATAAGAAGACGCTGAGGGTGTGGGTGCTCAACGACACCGCGAAAACGCGCCGCCTGACGCTCAGGCTCACCGTGGTGAACATGGACGGCACGGGCGAGGCGTTCGAGCGGACGGCGGACTTCGAGGCGCCCGCGCTCGAGAGCCGCGAGGTGCTCGCGCTGCCGCTCGCGGAGATAGCCCGCCGCCGCGAACTCAAGGGGAAAGCGGCGCTCGTCGTCTTCACGGACGAAAACGGCGAGGAAGTCTCCCGCCGTACCCTCATTTTCGGCAGGGAAAACAAGCTCGATCTGCCCGAGGCGGACATCGCCGTGAAAGCCGAGGAGAGGGAAGGGAAGGCGTACATCACGCTGGCCGCGGACAAGTTCGCGCGGTTCGTGGGGCTGTACACTCCGCTGACGACCGAGCCCTTCTCGGACAACTTCTTCGACCTCATGCCGGGGGAGAGCAGGACGGTGACCATCCCGCTGCCCGAGGGCGTCAGCGCGGAGAGATTCGCGGCGCTGCTCGAAGTGGAACAGGCGGCAGCCATCCGCCCCGGCGTGCCCCGCATAGTCGAGAACATGAAACGCGCCGCCATCTTCCTCGAGCCCGTCAATTTCTTCAGCTATATCTATTACCGCTTCCTCATCTGACGGACGCAAAGGACTCCCGAGGGGACGGCGCTGCCGTCCCCCCTTTTGTTTTTCGGCGACCTCGCCGCCCGTTCGCCGTCTCCCGATCGCCCGCGCAGCGTTTGATATCTGCCGGCGCTCGTGCGCCCGCGCGCTCCGCCCCCGTTTTCTATGCCGGTCCGGCATCGCACGCTCATTGCTTTCCGCGCTTGACAAAGACGGGACGCGGGTATATGATGATACCACACCCCCGAGGGGTGTCCGCCGCGATATGCGGAAGGGCAAATTCGCGCGAAAAAGTGTGCGGGCGCGCCGAGGCGCGGAGCGCGATGGTCGCGTAACTGCGTGTTAAAAGTGTGAAAATAGTGTATAAACTCCGTGATATGTGGAGAACAGAGGTTGTATGAAACGCAAATTCATCGTCACGGGAATGACTTGTTCGGCGTGCTCGGCGCATGTCGAAAAGGCGGTCAAGGGGACGGAGGGCGTCAGGGACGCTTCCGTCAATCTGCTCACGGGCAGCATGACCGCGGAGTTCGACGAGGCGGTGACGGACGCGGATAAGATAATCGCCGCCGTCGTGAAAGCGGGCTACGGCGCGGCTCTCGACGAGGCGGGGGAGGCTCCCGCAAAGCGGCAGGGGAACGCTCGGGCGGACGCCCGCGTAAAAGAGCAGAAGGAGATGAGGACGAGGCTCATCCTCTCCGTCGTGTTCCTGCTCATCCTCATGTATGTCGCGATGGGGCACATGGTGGGCGCGCCGCTGCCGTCCTTCCTCACCGGCGCGGAGAACGCGGTGTCTTATGCGCTGCTGCAACTCATCCTCTGCCTTCCCATACTCTATTTCAACCGCGCGTATTTCATCAACGGTTTCAAGCGGCTGTTCAAACTCTCGCCGAACATGGATTCGCTGATAGCGGTGGGCAGCACCGCATCGCTGCTCTACGGGTTGTTCGTCATTTTCAGGATGAGCCACGCGCTCGGGCAGGGCGATATGGCGGTGGTCGAGGGGTATATGCACGACCTCTATTTTGAGTCGGCGGGAATGATCCCCGCGCTCGTCACCGTCGGGAAGTATCTCGAGGCGCTGTCCAAGCGGCGCACGGGCGACGCGCTTGACAAGCTGAAAGATCTCGCGCCTCCGACGGCGATCGTGCTTGTCGGCGGCGAGGAGATCGAAAAGGACAGCTCTGAGCTCGTGCCCGGCGACATCGTGGTCGTGAAGGCGGGGGCGTCCGTGCCCGCCGACGCGGTGGTGCTCTCGGGGCACGCGTTCGTGGACGAGAGCGCGGTGAGCGGGGAGAGCGTGCCCGTCGAAAAGACGGAGGGTTCGGAACTCATCGGCGGCACGGTGAACAGGACGGGGCACCTCACCGCTCGCGTCACCGCGACCGGCGGGGACAGTATGCTCGCGAAGATAATCAAACTCGTAGAGGACGCGGGCGCGAGCAAGGCGCCCATAGCGTCCGCGGCGGACAAGATCGCGGGCGTGTTCGTGCCCGTGGTCATGGCGATCGCGCTCATCGTGCTGATAGGCTGGCTTGCCGGCGGATATCCTTTCGAACACGCCTTCACCTGCGCGGTGAGCGTGCTGGTCATTTCATGTCCCTGCGCGCTGGGGCTGGCGACGCCCGTCGCGGTCATGGTGGGCACGGGCAAGGGCGCGGAGAGCGGAGTGCTGTTCAAGAGCGGTTCCGCCCTCGAAAAGCTGAGCGAGGTCAAATGCGTGGTGCTCGATAAGACGGGCACGGTCACGCAGGGCACGCCGGTGGTCTGCGATATCCTGCCGCGCGGCGACGAAGAGGGATTCATCGCCGTCGTCGCCGGGATCGAAAAACTCAGCGAACATCCCCTCGGCGAAGCGGTGGTGCGTTACGCGGAGGAGCGCGGCATGACCCCGCGTGAGGCGGAGGGCTATGAGACCCTGCCCGGCAAAGGCGTGACCGCGGTCTGCGACGGTGTGCGTTACGCCATAGGCAACGCCGCGCTCATGGCGGACGAGGGAGTCCCCGAAGAGGAGTACGCAGAGGAGCTCGCCCGGGTGTCCTCGGAAGGCAAGACGCCGCTGCTCGTCGCGGCGGACGGGAGCTATCGGGGGCTGATCGCGACTCTCGACGAACTCAAACCCACCTCGCGTCAGGCGGTCTCGCTGCTTCGCGGGTTGGGGCTGAAAGTGGTCATGCTGACCGGCGACAACGAGCGCACCGCCGCCGCCATAGCCGCGCGCGCGGGTATAGACGAGGTGTACGCCGGCGTGCTGCCCGCGGACAAGGAACGGATGATCGCGGAACTGTCCCGCGAAGGCGGAGTCGCCATGGTCGGCGACGGCATAAACGACGCGCCCGCGCTCACCCGCGCGGATGTCGGGATAGCCATAGGCAGCGGCAGCGACATTGCCGTGGACAGCGCGGATGTGGTGCTGGTGAAGAGCGATCTGCTCGATGTGGTCACCGCCGTGCGGCTGGGCAGGCGCACGCTTCGCAACATAAAGGAGAACCTCTTCTGGGCGCTCATTTACAACAGTCTCTGCATCCCGCTCGCCGCGGGGGTGCTGTTCGTGCCCTTCGGGATCGGGCTCAGCCCGATGATAGGGTCGGCGGCGATGAGCGTGTCCAGTCTGTTCGTGGTGCTCAATGCGCTCAGGCTGAAGCTGTTCAAGCCCACCCGCGCGGAGAACGAATGCGCGGGAGCGGTCTGCGCGGTAGGCGGCGGGGGAGAGCAGCGCCCGGCGGGCGGAGAGGACGCCTCGGAAGGCGAGATCAAGGAGCAAAACAATACACCCGAAAGGAGTGAAGAAGATATGAAAACTTATGTGCTCGGTGTCGAAGGCATGATGTGCGGGCATTGCACGGCGCGCGTGGAAAAGGCGCTAAGAGGAGTGGAGGGCACCCTCGAAGTCGCCGTGTCTCTCGAAGACAAGACCGCGACGGTGACGGGGAGCGCCGATCCCGCGGCTCTCAAAGCCGCGGTGGAAGCTGCCGATTACGAGGTCGTCTCCGTCACGGAGAAGTGATCTTAAAGGCGAGGAGAGAGAGATATGGTACGCGACGACGCTAAACTCATCCGGCTGCTCAAGACGGCGGGCGGACAGATCGAAGGCATAATAAAAATGATCGAAGAGGGCAAGTACTGCATCGACATAAGCAACCAGATCATGGCGGCGCAGGCGGTGCTCGGCAGGGTGAACAGGGAGGTGCTCAACGCGCATCTGCACTCCTGCGTGCTGTCCTCGGTGGAGAGCGGATCGGCGGACGAGAAGATGGACGAGATCGCCGCCGTGCTCGATAAGCTGATAAAATAGAGGCGGCGGCTCTCGGATGAGCGGCGCACGCCGCTCCTTTCCGCGTTGCGTGGGCGGGTCTCCGCCGCGCGTGACACACAAAAAAAAACGGCTCCCGAAGGAGCCGTTTTTTGTTTTGCCTATCGGGGCTTACTTCCTCGCGCAGCCGATGACGCCCGCGAGTCCGCCCGCCATCGCGCCCACCGAAGTGAAGTACGCCGCCATGCCGAGCGAGGTCGTGACCGAGGTCTCGATGAAGCCGATCGAGAGGCTCATGTCCTTGCAGAACTCCACCGTCACCGCGACGAGCACCGCGCCCGCGATCATGGTGAGGATGGCGACGATGCCCGCGAGCAGCCTGGTGAAGCCGTTGTTGAACACCATCTTGAGAAGATAAAGGACGATGAGCGCCGCGGCGAGGGCGGCGGTCAGGTAGCCGAACACCACCATGACGGTGCGGAGATTGCCCTCGACATCCTTGAGCGCGTCCGTGACGGCGTCGATGTCGATCTTGTCGCCGCTGAGCGCGGGGACGGTGTCGCGGTATTCGCCCAGGCTCGAGGAGCCGAGATCCTGCTCGCCGACGAGCGGAGCTTCGCCGGTCGTGGTCGTCCATTCGTCGATGAATGCGCCCGCGATCGCCATCGCACACAGCGCGAGCAGCAGTATGCCCATGATTATGCCGAGCATGCCGGCTTGTTTCTTTGCCATAGTTCATTCCTCCTTGGGGAGCGCGCTTGCCCTCCCGGTGTCAAAGAATTTTAGCAGAGCGGCGGGAGCTTGTCAAGACGCCGCCTTTCACATCAGCCCGTCTATGACCCCCGTCGCGGCGTCCACGGTCATGCGTTCGGCGTTGGGGGTGCGCCCGAGTCCCGGCATGAGCATCATGCTGCCGCCGAGCGCCACGATGAACCCCGCGCCCGCTCTCACCACCGCGTCGCGCACGGTGAAGGTGAATCCCGAAGGCGCGCCGAGCGCAGACGGGTCGCAGGAGAAGGAGTATTGCGTCTTGGCGATGCAGACGGGGAGGGAGCGGAAGTCGGGATCCGCCGAGATGCGCGCGAGGCTGCGCTTTGCCGCCTCCTCGAAGACCACTTCGCCCGCGCCGTAGATCTTGGTCGCGACGGCGCGTATCTTGTCCTCCGCGGAGTCCGAGTCGGAGTAGGGGAAAGTGAGGGCGGGGGCGGGGAGATCGCACATGTCCGCGACTACACCTGCAAGCGCGAGAGCGCCTTCGCCGCCCCTTGCGAAACCTTCGGAGACGACAGCCTCGGCGCCCGCCTCACGGCAGAGCGCGGAGAGCTTTTCAAGCTCGGCGTCCGTGTCGCTCGCGAAGCGGTTTATCGCCACAACGACGCGTTGAGCGAACGATTTGAGGTTGTCAAGGTGCCGTTTGACATTTTCGAAGCCTTTTTCGAGCGCGGCGACATTTTCTTTTGCGGTCTCCTCTTTTGGGACGCCGCCGTTGAATTTCAGGCTCCTTGCGGTGACCACGAGCACGGTGCAGGAGGGGGTGAGGCCCGCCTTTCTGCATTTGATGTCGAAGAACTTTTCGCCGCCGAGTTCGGCGCCGAATCCCGCCTCGGTGACGACTATGTCCGCGCGGGAGAGGGCGAGCCTCGTCGCCGCGATGCTGTTGCAGCCGTGGGCGATGTTTGCGAAGGGACCGCCGTGCACGAGGGCGGGGGTGCCTTCGAGGGTCTGAACGAGATTGGGACGGGAGGCGTCGCGGAGCAGGATCGCCATCGCCTCGTCCGCTCTTATGTCGCGCGCGGTGACTTTCCCGCCGTCCGCCGTGTAGCCGACGACGATGTCCCCGAGCCTGCGTTTGAGGTCGGCAAAGCCGTCCGCCATGCAAAGCACCGCCATGATCTCGCTCGCCGCCGTGATGACGAAGCCGTCCTTGCGTTTGGGGCCGTTCGCCTTGCCGCCGAGTCCTATCTCCACCTCGCGGAGGGCGCGGTCGTTGATGTCGAGGCACCTCGTCCAGACGACCTCGGCGATCTCGGGCGTGCGCGCGAAATGGATATGGTTGTCGACGAGAGCGGCGAGCAGGTTGTTCGCCGCGGTGACGGCGTGGAAGTCGCCGGTGAAATGCAGGTTGATGTCCTCCATGGGGATGACCTGCGCATATCCGCCGCCGCAGGCGCCGCCTTTGATCCCGAAGACGGGACCCAGGGAGGGCTCGCGAAGGGCGAGGACGGCGTTTCTGCCCGCGCGGACGAGCCCGTCGGCGAGGCTTATGCTGACCGTGGTCTTGCCCTCTCCGAGGGGAGTGGGGTTCATCGCCGTGACGAGCACGAGTTTCCCCTTTTTGTCGCCGGGGACGAGCGGGAGCTTGGCTTTATATCTGCCGTAGCACTCGATGTCGTCCGCCGAAAATCCCAGGCGGGCGGCTATATCCGCGATATGACGCGGGGTGGCGTTTCTTGCGATCTCGGCATCTGTCGGCATATGGTCCTCCGTGGGCGCGTGCGCGCCCGAGTCAAATATACCATATCCGCGCCGTTATTCAAAGTCCCGCGGGCATCTTGCGGGGACATCGCCCGAGTTTTTCTGGCGGGTGCGCTTCGGACGGCAGAACAAAAGGCAAAATATGTGTATTTATATTGCGCGCGCGGGCTCGGTGTTATATAATGTCTGCGTAACTCATCCCCGCATCGCGCGGAGAATCAGGGGGATCTTATGAACAGACCCTTCGGGAAAAGGGAAAAGGTGCAGATATCTCTTTTGACGCTCGCATGCGTCATCGTCGTGTTAGGGATACTCTTTCTCGTCAACGCCATGCAGGAGGACCCGGCGAACGGGTTCTTCCCGGCGTTCTGCGCGATGGACAACATCCTCGCCAAGTACATCATCGTCATCCTCACCATGGCTTGCGGCATAATGCTGTTCTCCAATGTGGCGGTGACTCTCGAGGACAGGAAGCTGCGCAACGGGCTGACCATCGGCGTCACGACCTTCTCCACCGTGCTCACCGTGCCGCTGGTCTATGTGTTCATAGCCATACTGCCTTATGCGGGCAATCCCGTCCCGTTCGAGCAACTCAACGCTCTCGACGCGATAATGAGAATGGACCTCATATATCAGGGATTCGTGGCCTGGTTCGGCGACGGGGCGTTCATGTGGGTGGTGCTGGTGTTCATGCTCCTGCTTTCGATAGTGTTCATCACCTTCCCGCTGGTCACGGGCATACTCGCCGTCAAGTGCGACAAGACGCTCGGGTTCAAGAAGAAGGGCGGTTTCGGCGTCATAGTGCTTCCCGTTGTGGCGAAGCAACTCGCCGCGGCGGAAGCGGCGGGCGAGACGACCGTGCCCGAAGACGAATCGGAGCCCGAAGCGGCATTTGCGGCAGCCTGCGACGCAGACAAGGCGGAAGAGGCGGAAGCCGTCGCCCACGACGAAGAGGCTTAGCCTCACGACAATATGATAGCCTTCCCACGAGGGTGTGGGAAGAGACAATAGCAATGCACGTTAAAAGCGTACGGCGCGAATTGCGGCGTACGCTTTCCTTTTGCGGGAAACGGCGCCTCTCCTCAAGATACCGAAATAAAAACCGCTCATGCGGACGAAATACAGGAGGTAACTATGTCTTCTTATGCAGAAAAAGTTTTGAAACAGGTCAAAAGGGACAATCCCGGTCAGCCCGAGTTCCATCAGGCCGTCGCCGAGGTGCTTGGCAGTCTCAAACTCGTGGTTGACAGCGACAAACGCTACGAGAAGGCGGGATTGCTGGAAAGATTGGTCGAGCCCGAACGCGTGCTTATGTTCCGCATTCCGTGGGTGGACGACAAAGGTCGCGTACGCATAAACAAGGGGTACCGCGTGCAGTTCAACAGCGCGATAGGACCTTACAAGGGCGGACTGCGTTTCCATCCTTCCGTCAACCTGTCGGTGATGAAATTTCTCGGATTCGAGCAGATTTTCAAGAATAGTCTTACGGGGCTTGCAATCGGCGGCGCAAAGGGCGGGAGCAACTTCGATCCGAAAGGTAAGAGCGACGGCGAAGTGATGAGGTTCTGCCAGAGCTTTATGACCGAAATGTTTCGCCATATCGGCGTGGACACCGATATTCCCGCAGGCGATATCGGCGTCGGCAGCCGCGAAATCGGCTATCTTATGGGACAGTACAAACGCATACGCAACGAATATGTCGGCGTGCTGACGGGCAAAGGGTTGTCCTACGGCGGTAGTCTCGTGCGCAAAGAGGCGACGGGCTACGGGCTGGTGTATCTCAGCGAAGAGGCGTTGAACGCCCGCAGCGACACGCTCGCCGGCAAAACCGTGACTGTAAGCGGTTCGGGCAACGTCGCCATTTACACCTGCGAAAAAGCCGCGCAGCTGGGCGCCAAGGTGGTGACCGTCAGCGATTCCGACGGATGGGTTTACGACCCTGCGGGCATAAATCTCGACGTGCTCAAACAAGTCAAGGAAGAAGAGAGGGGCAGGTTGACGGCATATGCGGAGCGCGTGAAAAGCGCGGAATACCACGCTCGCGGTAACGGTAGCGTGTGGGACGTGACCTGCGACGTGGCTTTCCCCTGCGCCACTCAGAACGAACTCGACGAAGTGGCGGCGGCAAAGCTCGTCAAAGACGGCGTGATTCTCGTTGCGGAGGGCGCCAATATGCCCACCACGGCGAAGGGCACCGACATCTTCCTTGAAAATTCCGTCATTTTCCTCCCCGGCAAGGCCGCAAATGCGGGCGGCGTTGCCACTTCCGTGCTGGAAATGTCGCAGACGGACACGAGGCTGTTCTGGTCCTTCGAAAAAGTCGAACGCAAATTGCAGACCATAGTCAAGCACATTTTCACGTCGATAGACGATGCGGCAAACCGCTACGGCGTGCGCGGCAATTACGTCGTGGGTTCCAACATCGCAGGCTTTGAAAAAGTCGCCGACGCGATGATGGCGGAAGGTATAGTCTAATCGAAATGACGCCGCTTTCGACGCGGCGCGTAATGCGCGCGGAAAATGCGCGATCCGAGCCGTCGGAGTAAAAAAAACTACCTTGAAAAAGCCCGCGTTTCAACGCGGGCTTTCGTTAGGTCTCGTATTTCGGGAAGATTTACTTTATGCCGTAGTAGGATTTGAGAGCCTTTTCGGCGGTGGCGAGGGAAGCGCTGTCTATGCAGCAGGAGATCTTGGTCTCAGAGGTGGTGACCGCGTAGATGCAGGCACCCGTCCCCGCGAGCAGAGAGAGCACATCGGCGGCGACGCCGCTCTTATGTTGCATACCCGCGCCTTCCGCCGTGAGCTTGCACGCTCCGCGTACGGTGACGGCTCCGGGGCAGGCGGCTATGGCTTTTTCCGCGCGTGCGAGGTCGCTGCCCGAGAGGGTGAAGGACACCGCCGCGCTGCCGCTGCCGAGATAGTTCCTGCTTATCATGTCGAGGTTGACGCGCAGGCGTTTGAGTTCGCTAAGCAGCGCGAGGAACTCGTCCGCGCCCGTCGAGGGCAGGGTGACGAGGGCGACATCGCGTTCGCATTCCACCGCCGTGACGGCGTGGAAGTCGCCGAGGATGGAAGTCATGTCGTAGAAGCCCTTCTCTTTGCCCGCGATGAACTCGGCGGCTCTCAGCGCGCCCATGGCGAACACCTCTTTGCTCTCGGACTCGTGGCTGAGCCTTATGACTTCGCCTGCGCCGAGGAAGAAGATATCGTGTTTGCCGACCACGGTGCCCCCGCGGACGGCGTGTATGCCGATCTCGTTCGGTTCGCGGCGGTGCTTGGCGGCGTGTCTGCCGTAGACGGGCTCGAGGACGCCTCCGCGCGCATCGTTTATCGCCGCTGCGAGGGTGAGGGCGGTGCCGCTCGGGGAATCGAGTTTGCGGTTGTGGTGGGTCTCGACGATCTCGACATCGTAGGCGGAGCCCAAAAACTTCGCCGCGTCCTTGGCGAGGGCGGCGAGCAGGTTGACGCCGAGTGACATGTTGCTCGCCATGAACACCGGGACGCTCTCGGACGCCTTTTTTATGGCGGCGAGCTGCTCGGCGGTGTGCCCCGTCGTCGCGATGACCGCGCCGCACTTGTTTTTGAGGCAGTAGGAGAGCAGTCCGTCAAGCGCCTCGGGCACCGAGAAGTCTATGACCACATCCGCCCCCGCGGGGCAGTCGTCAAAGCTCTTATGTACGGGGAAAGGGAAATCCTCCCCGCCGCGCGAGTCGACGCCGAAGAGGATCTCGAAATCGTTCCTTCCGATGAGGGTGGCGCAGATTGTCTTTCCGATGCGTCCGGCGGCGCCGGACAGGGCGATCTTTGTCATAACTCAGTCAAAGTCGGGAAGTATCGCCGCGAGCTTTGCGGCGTTTTCATCCGTCATGGGGGTGAGGGGCAGCCTCACCGTCCCCGCGCAGATACCTTTGAGTTCGGCGGCTTTCTTGACGGGGATGGGGTTGACTTCCGAGAACAGCGCGCGCACGAAAGGCAGCATCCTGAGCTGCATATCCGCGGCTTTGGCGTAGTCGCCGGCGAGGGCAGCCGAGGTCATCTCGGAGGTGAACTTCGGCGCGACATTGCTCGCCACGCTTATGACGCCCATACCGCCCATCGCCATGACGGGCACCGTGATGCCGTCGTCGCCGCTGTACACCACGGCTTTGCCGCGGGTGAGGCGGATGACCTCTTCGATCTGCTCCATGTTGCCGCTCGCCTCTTTGATGGCGGCGATGTTGGGGTGTTCCGCGAGCTCCGCGAAAGTGGCGGGCAGGAGATTGACGCCCGTGCGCCCCGGGACATTGTAGCAGATGATGGGGATGTTCACCGCGTCGGCGATGGCGGTGTAGTGAGCGATGAGCCCGCGCTGGGTGGCTTTGTTGTAGTAGGGAGTGACGACGAGCAGGGCGTCCGCGCCGAGTTTTTCAGCCTGAACGGAGAGTTCGACGGCGGCGGCGGTGTTGTTGGAGCCCGTGCCGATTATGACGGGGATGACGCCTTTGAACCGCCGGATCGCGAACTTCATGACTTCGAGTTTTTCGCTCGCGGTCATGGTCGCGGGTTCGCCCGTCGTGCCCAGCACGACAACGGCGGACACGCCGCCCGCGACCTGTTCGTCGAGCAGTTTCCCGAACGCGTCGAGATCCACTCCGTCTGCGGTGAATGGGGTGATGAGTGCCGTTGCCGTACCTTTGAAGATCATGTTATGCCTCCGCCTCGTTAGCTATGAGCAGCTGGACTATCTGGACGGCGTTGGTCGCCGCGCCCTTTCTGATGTTGTCGGCGACGCACCAAAGGTTGACGCCGCTCTCCACGCTCTCGTCAATGCGGATACGCCCGACGAACACCTCGTCGTGACCCTCGGCGAGTATGGGCATGGGGTAGACATTGTTCGCCACATCGTCCTGCACGACGAGCCCGGGGAAATGAGACAGGCAGTCGAACACCTCTTCGCGGGTGCAGGGCTTCACGAACTCCACATTGATGGACTCGCTGTGACCGTGATAGACGGGCACGCGCACGGTGGTGGCGGTGATGCGGAGGGACTTGTCGTGGAGGATCTTGCGGGTCTCCTCGATCATCTTCCACTCCTCTTTGGTGTAGCCGTTCTCGAGGAAGACATCGATATGCGGCAGCATGTTGAAGGCGATGGGGTAGGGGAACTTCTCGGGCGCCCTTCCCTCGATGCCGTACTTGAGATCGTTGTAGCCCGCGACGCCCGCGCCGGACACCGCCTGGTAGGTGGAGTAGACGATACGCCTGATGCCGAAGCGGTCATACAGCGGCTTCAGGGCGACGACCGCCTGGATGGTGGAGCAGTTGGGGTTGGCGATGATGCCCTTGTTCCACTTGACATCCTCGGGGTTGACCTCGGGGACGACGAGGGGGACATCGTCGTACATGCGCCATTGGCTGCTGTTGTCGACGACCACCGCGCCCGCTTTCACGAACTCGGGGGCGAAGCGCTTGGAAGTGCCCGCGCCTGCGGAGAAGAGGGCGAAATCCACTTTGCCGGCAAGAGCGGCGACATTCTCGTCGGTGAGCTCTATGACGGTGTGGGGCTTGCCCATGAAATCTATCTGCTTGCCCGCGCTCCTTGCGGACGCGAAGAGATAATAATTCTCGACGGGGAGCTGCCTTTCGGTCAGGACTTCGAGAAACTTGTTGCCCACCATACCGGTGGCGCCGACTACGGCGATGTTGAACTTTTTCATTTGACCTCCTTGCCCCTTACCTCTTATTATTGTGAAGTATATTGACACACGGACGAAATGTCAATGCTTCGCGGCAAAAAACGGGCGCGCGGCGAGTCTTAGCCGGAATTTTTCACAATTCATCTTATTGATTTGATATTTGAGGCGTGTTAGTGTAGAATAAAGCGGAATAAACCGTTCCCCCGTCTCGGCGGGGCAGGAGTGGCATAAATGGCAAATCAGGCACAGACAGGCGGCAAGCAGCGCGCGGCGAAGGAACCGAAGTTCATCTTCGGCTCTCTCTTTGTGGACGCGCCCGTCGTCACCGAACCCGAGGAAGAACGCAAAGTCGTCGTCGCCGGCATGACCGAGGCGCGCGTCAAGAAGGCGTATCCCGAGGGATATATCAGAAAAGCCGCGGCTGTGTGCCGCGGAGACTACCGCACTCTCATCAAATGCTCGCTGTGGTTCCTCGCGGCGGCGCTCGTCTTCGTGCTCGTGCTGCTCGTCGCCGAGCCCTTCTTCGAGGACTATGTGATAGGTCAGGGCTTCGTCTTCACGGGCGGGCTGGGCATAGGCTTCACCCCCTCGGGCGAGTTCGACAGCATCTCCGAACAGACCGCGCGGCTGTATTGGGAAGTCTACGAGCCTCTGCTTTGTATGCTCGCAGGCGCGGGCGTCATCGCCTCCCCCTTCATGGCGGGGCTGTTCTACTGTGCCAAGCGCAGCTATTTCCAGGATTTCTACAAGCGCTCCGTCGCGACCTTCTTCATGGGGTTCAGGAAGTATTGGTGGAAGTTCCTCGTCACGGCGACGGTGGGCATACTCATCGCGCTCGCGATGGGCACCTCGCTCCTCTATCATCTCTCCTGCGACGCCAAGGGCGCGGATACGGCGGGCAGCCTCGCCGCGGTCATCCTGACTTTCATATTCGGCGCGCCTCTGCTGCTGCTGCCCATGACAATGATGTCGCTGTTCACCTCCTATGAGCTGTCCTTCAAGGACACGATCAAGGACGCGATAGTCATCATCTTCAACAACCCCCTCTATGTCATACTCGTGGGGATAGCGTCCGCGGTGCCGCTCCTTTTGCTCACCGCGTCGCAGATCCTCTCCATCATCGTGGTCATAGTCATGTTCATCATAGGCTTCATTTTCTGGGCGCTGTGCTGGATAGCGATGGGTGACCGCGGCATGAGCAAGTGCAAGGCTTACAAGGCGTACTTCGAAAAGAAGAAAGCGGTCGCTCACGGCAGAGCGGTCAAGGCGGGCAAGGCCCTGCCTGCCGGCAAGGACGCCCCCGCCGCTCCCGCGACGGGCGCATCCGCTCCCGCTCCCAAAAAGAAAGCGCAGCCCGCGCCTTATCAGAACCCAAAGAAGAAAAAGAAGAAAAAGTAATGGCCAAACGCATTGAGTTCAAACTCGACGGCGAGGACTATCTCGAGCTCGGAGACGCCGCTCTGCAAAAGGGCGAGTACGAAAAGGCGATAAGCTATTTCCGCACCGCCTGTTCGGCAAGCGACGACTCGGAGAGCTACACCGCGCTCGGCGTTGCCTATTCCAAACTCCACGAGCTCGACGCTTCCAACGCCGCTCTCTACAAAGCCATGACCCGCGCCCTCACCGACGAGGACGAGAATCCCGCGCTGTGGCAGCTGTGTCTCAACGCCGCCGAAGCGGGGGAGGAGGATGTCGCGTCCTATTATCTCAGGTATCTCGGCGAGGACGACGGCGCGGCGGAGATCAGGCGGGTGCCGAGCGGCGAGGGGATGTTCAAGATCGCCGACAAGCCCGCGGTGGAATTTTGCAAGACCATGCTCCAGCGGGCGGGCGAAGCGTTCGCCGACGAGCGTCCCGACGACGCGATAAGATATCTCGACGAGCTCGGCGACGCGCCCGAACCCTACCTCACCATGGCGCAGCGCCTGCGCACCGTGTGTCTGTTCGCAAAGGGCGACCTCGACCGCGTCATAAGCGTGTGCGAGGAGATCGAGAAGAAGTCGCCCGACGCCGACAACAAGGTCACTCTCGCCGCCGCTTACTGCTTCCAGGGCAGATACGACGATGTGGACAGGGTGCTTGACGAGGTGCTCGCCGCCGACGATATCCCGGAATATGTCACTTTGAAGCTGCTCCACCTGCTCGTGGAAAGGCAGCGCGACGCCGATATCCTCCAGATCACCGAAAAACTTTCCCGCCATGCTAGGCTGTGGCACGCGTCCGAGATGTTCCGCTCGGAGGCTCTTTACAACCTCGGCAAACGGCAGGAAGCGGTGCGCGTGATGAAGCGCGTGGACAATGTGTTCGGTGAGTTCAGCGCGGCGCATTACTATCTCGGGATCTACGAGGGCGAGCCCGAAAAGGTGCCTTACGGCTGCGAGATGCCGCAGGAGTGCCAGCTCGCGATCGTCCGCGGCATAAAACAGATCACGGACGGCGGGGATGTGACCCGCCTCCAGCGTGCGCTCACTTACGACGCCGCTTTCAACCGCGACCTCAGGTGGGTCATCGACAACTGCGCCGATATCATCGCCTGCCCCGTGCTCATGTACCTCTCGGACATACGCAGCAGGGCGGTGGAGAAGATCTTCCGCGACAGGCTGATAGGCGTCCGTCTCTCCTTCGATCAAATGACCCTCATCATAGATTATCTGGTCGGCGGCGGGCTGAGCGTGCAGTTCGATATCGTGGCGCAGGGCAGGTTCAAGAATGTGGATTTCCGGCTTCCCGCCTGCTTCCGCGCGCTGCCCAAGAAGTTCAAGAGCGCCGTCTACCGTACGGCGTGCGACATAGTGTTCACCGACGAGGATCCGACCTACTATCTCGACAGGCTGTGCGCCATCGTCGAGGATCTGGTCACCGCGGACGCCCACGGCGAGCCCGTGTGGAAACGCCGCAGCGGCAGGAAGATCGCCAAGCTCAGGAGCGAGGTCACCATGATAGGCGTGCTGCTCTCCGAGGTGTACCGCGACGATCCCGACCCCGACGAGGACGCCATGGAGCGCTACGAGCTGTCTCCGCGCACCTTCTACAAGTACCGCGCCATCTTCTTCGGCGACGATGACGCGCGTGTCCGCGACGACGGCGGCGAGGAGGAGGACGATGAAGACTGAAAAAGAGATGCGGCGTATGCTCGACCTGCTCACCGACGAGAGCAAACCCTACGAGCAGCGCCTCGAAGCTTACGAATATCTGCTCGAGGACTGCGAGCCCGTCGTCGACGAGATGGTGGAGCGCTTCGCCGTCTCCGAGGGCGAGACGGGCAAGATGCTCATCGAGATACTCGCGGAGTACAAGGGCAATCCCGCCGTCTATATGGGGCTGGTCAGCTATCTTTACCGCGGCGAGGATGTCGCGCTCTACGCCCGCCTGCTCGGCAAATACGGCGACGAACGCGCAATAGATGTCCTGAAGTCCTTCGCCGAAGAGTACGACCTCGATTACAACGAGTATATGGAAGTCAGGAACGCCGTCGAGGAACTGGGCGGCTACTTTGAGGACGACCGCGACTTTTCGGACGATCCCTTCTACCGCTATCTCAAAGGGCTGGACGAGCCCGACCCCGAGTCTCGTCGTTCCCCCTTCGAGGACATCCTTCGCCCCGAGAGCGAGGAAGAGGAGGAGTGCGGCGAGGACGAAGATGAAGGATGCGGCTGCGGATGCCACGACCACGCGGACGGGTGCGGCTGCGGTCACGACCACGAGGACGAGTGAGTTCGCCTTGCGTAGGGCGGCGCGCGAGCGCCGCTTTTTTTATGCCGAAGAGGGCAAGGCGGGCGGCGGTCCAAAGCGTCATGACTATGCCGCACAGCCCGATGAAGGGGTAGAGGGTGTCCACTATTGTCTCGAAGCCGAAGAAACTTACGGGGTAGAGCAGGCACAGCAGCCCGAACGCCACCGTCGTTCTCCCGTCGCTCTCCGAGGCGAACGCCGCGGCGCGCATAGCGAACGCGACGACACGCCCACCCTTTGCGGGACCCGTTTTCGCGGATGCTCTCGCCGCCGCCGAGCACGCCCTTTGGGTCAGGAGATCGAGGGATGAGACCAGGGTGGTGAAGATGGCTATGATTATGAGCACGGTGGCGACGGCGGAGAGCCCGACTCTGTCTGCAACAGCCAAAACGGGCATTGACGAGTTCATATCGTCACTTAAAACTATGTTTTGGAGCATAAAGAGCAAAAGTCCGAACACCGCCGCCGAGAGCAGGGAGACGGCGGCTATCTGCTTTGCGGAGAGGTCTTTGCCCTCCCGCGAGATCATCATACCGCCGAGCAGGACATCCAGTCCCGCGTAATGCATGGGCTTGACTACGGAAAACTCGCCGCCGAACACGGGCGCGCCGTTTTTGATGTAGACGGCGACGAGCAGCACGACGAGCAGGGGGATGAGCAGGGTGCTCACCGTCTTTATGCGTTCTATGCCTCGGGACACCACCGCTCCCGCGGCGATCGCGGCGACCGCGCCGAAGAGGGGAACGCCCGCCGCCGCGCGGAGGACATATTCGCTGCCCGCGATCATGGCTGCCGCCGACGAGAATGAGGCGACGGTCACGCCCGTCTCCACCGCCGTCCCCGAGGGCAGCGCGCCCGTCTTGCCCGCCGTCATGAACAGTGCGGCGAGCAGTCCCATGAACAGGGCGGAAAGGGCGACCCATGCGGGAGCCGTGTCCCCGAAGAACACCGCGATCTCCCTGCCCGAGGCGAACCCCGCGCCGATTATCGTGCCGATATAGAGAAAGGTCACCCTCAGCGCGCGCATGTGACAGTTTACTCTCCCGCCCCGCCTTTTATGCCCGCAGGAGCGCCCGCCGCCGCGCGGATGAGCGGTAATTATAGTTAAAAAAATGCACGACAGTTAACAGAAGGAACATAATAGCGCCATGAACAACAAATTCGCCGAAAGGCTGTCCGAATTCCTGAGAGAAGAAAAGATATCGCAAAGGCAGTTTGCGGCGGCGGTCGGGGTGACCGCGGCGTGTGTTTCCTATTGGCGCAGCGGGCAGAAGCAGCCCACGGCGGAGAATCTTTATCTCATCGCGAAGACCTACAATCTTTCCCTCGATTTCCTGCTCGGCGTGCGCGACTACTGAGCGGCGGTCGGGCGGAGCGACACAGGGATCTATACGGGCGCGGACGCGTCCGAGGAGAGTTATATCTATGGCAAAACTTACGATGGACAAACTCGTAGCGCTGTGCAAGAACCGCGGTTTCGTATTCCCGGGCAGCGAGATCTACGGCGGGCTCGCCAACACCTGGGACTACGGTCCTCTCGGCGTGGCGCTCAAGAACAATGTCAAGGCGGCTTGGTGGAAGAAGTTCGTCACCGAGAGTCCCTACAATGTTGGCGTGGACTGCGCCATACTCATGAACCCCTCCGTATGGCAGGCGTCCGGGCATCTCGGCGGATTTTCGGATCCGCTCATGGACTGCAAGTCCTGCAAGACCCGTCACCGCGCCGACAACCTCATCGAGGACTATATGAAGAGGAAGGGCATCGAGGAGAACATAGCGGGCTGGACGGACGAGCAGATGCAGGACTACATCCGCGAGAAGGGCATCCTTTGTCCCGTGTGCGGCAAGGGCGACTTCACTCCCATCCGCAAGTTCAACCTTATGTTCAAGACCTTCCAGGGCGTGACCGAGGACAGCTCTTCGACCATATATCTGCGTCCCGAGACCGCGCAGGGCATCTTCGTCAACTTCAAGAATGTCCAGCGCACCACCAGGAAGCGCGTGCCCTTCGGCATAGGTCAGATCGGCAAATCTTTCCGCAACGAGATCACTCCCGGCAACTTCATCTTCCGCGTGCGCGAGTTCGAACAGATGGAGCTCGAATTCTTCTGCAAGCCGGGCACCGACCTCGAGTGGTTCGCCTATTGGCGCAAGTTCTGCCATGATTGGCTGCTCGGTCTCGGCATAAAGGAGGAGAACCTCCGCCTGCGCGACCACGATCCCGAGGAGCTCTGCTTCTACTCCAAAGCCACCACCGACTTCGAGTTTCTCTTCCCCTTCGGCTGGGGAGAGCTGTGGGGCGTGGCGGACAGGACGGACTACGACCTCACCCAGCACATCAACACCAGCGGCAAGGATCTCTCCTACACCGATCCCGTGACCAACGAGAAGTATGTGCCCTATGTCATCGAGCCCTCTCTCGGCGTCGAGCGTATGGTGCTCGCTCTCCTCTGCAACGCCTACGACGAGGAGGAAGTGGACGGCGAGACCCGCGTGGTCATGCGCTTCTCGCCCGCCGTCGCGCCCGTCAAAGTCGCGGTGCTGCCCCTCCAGAAGCAGCTCGGCGAGAAGGCGGAGGCGATCTACTTCGAGCTCGCCAAGCACTTCCCCTGCGACTACGACCTTTCGGGTTCCATCGGCAAGCGCTACCGCCGCCAGGACGAGATCGGCACTCCCTTCTGCGTGACCGTGGACTTCGACACCCTCGAAGACGACACCGTGACCGTGCGCGAGCGCGACACCATGTCGCAGATCAGAATGCCCGTGGAGGCGCTTGCGGGCTACTTCGCCGAACAGCTCAAGTATTGAACGAAAAGCTCCGAAAAAATAAAAAGGCCCCCTCGCTTCCGAGGGGGTCTTCGCTTACTTGCAGCAGTTGTTGCCGCAGATGTTGCCGCCGCCGCAGCAGCAGAGGATGAGCAGCAGGGGGAGCAGGTCGCAAAGACAGCCCATGTTAGCCCCGCCGCAGCAGTTGAGCAGAAGGAGCAGAAGCACGATGTCGCAACTGCCGCACCCGCCGTTTGAGAAGAAGCCGTTCATGATATGTACCTCCTTTAAGAATTAGGATCGCTCCTACCTCACCATACGCGTGCCCGCCGGGATGTGTGAAAGAGGTCGGAGGGCGCGGGAAAGGGCGCTCTCACGCGCCGCGCCGCCGCCCCTTCCCTCCGTCCGATCCGCCGATTTGTCCGCCGAGCCGGTTTCCCCGACAATTAAGGGCTTTTCTCTTGATAAAAGGGCGGGGTTTTGGTATCATTTATCAAAAGACTTTTGTTTGCGCGCGTGCTCGCGCGCTGCGGGAGGCGGTATGCTCCTTGCGATGGACATCGGCAACACCAATGTCAAGATCGGCATCTTCAAAGGCGACAAGCTCGCGTCCACATGGAGAGTGTCCACGGTGGCGTCCCACACGGCGGACGAGTACGGCATGGTCATTTACGACCTGCTGAGGCAGTCGGGGGCGCGCTTTGAGGATATCAAAGGCAGCGTCATGTCCTCGGTCGCGCCGTCGCTCAATTACACCATCGAGCATATGTGCACCTACTATATGGGCAAGAAGCCGCTGGTGGTGGATCACCGCACCGAGCTCGGCATCAAGGTGCGCTACGAGAATCCCGCCGAACTCGGCGCGGACAGGATGGTCGGAGCGGCAGCCGCCTACAAGTTCTACGGCGGACCCGTCATAGAGGTGGATTTCGGTTCGGCGACCACATTCAACCTGGTCACGGCGGAAGGGGAGTTCATCGGCGGAGCGATAGCCCCCGGCATCAAGACGGCGACGGAGAGCCTGGTGCACACCGCGGCGAAACTCCCGCGCATAGAACTCGCGGCTCCCCCCGACATCGTCGGCACCTCGACAAGGAGCTGTATGCAGGCGGGCATAGTCTACGGCTATGCGGGGCTGGTCAAGTATCTCGTCGGGAAGTACAGGGAGCTGCCCGAGATGAAGGGCGCCAAGGTGGTCGCGACGGGCGGGCTCGGGGAGCTCATCGGCACCGTCGAGCCGGACATCGCCGACATCACCGACCGCGCGCTCGCGCTCAAAGGTCTGAAATATATCTACGACATCAACCGCTGAGGCGGAACAGGAGAAATTATGAAGAAAGTCGGAGTTGCCCTTCTCGGGCTGGGCGTCGTGGGCGGCGGCACCTACACCATCCTCAGAGACAAACACGATTACATCGCCGAAAACGAAGGTATCGACATAGAGATAAGGTGCGTGCTCGAGAAAAATCTCGACCGCGCCCGCGAACTCGGCGTGGATCCCGCCATCGTCACCACGGACATAGAGCGCGTGCTCGGCGATCCCGATATCGCCGTCGTCGCGGAGTTTTTCGGCGGGATAGAGCCCGCCCGCACCTTCCTCATCCGTTCGCTGGAAGCGGGCAAGAGCATCGTCACCGCCAACAAGGAAATGTTCTCCAAGCATTGGCACGAGCTGGAGGCGGCTGCCCAAAAGGGCGGCGGCGGGCTTTACTTCGAAGCCAGCTGCGCGGGCGGCATCCCCATCATCCGCACCCTCACCGACGGAATGCAGGGCAACGCAGTCACTTCGATCAAGGGCATAGTCAACGGCACCACCAACTATATTCTCTCGCGCATGAGCGACGAGGGCGTGGATTACGCCGCCTGCCTCAAAGACGCCCAGGCGCTCGGCTACGCGGAGGCGGATCCCACCGCCGATGTCGAGGGCTTCGACGCCATGTACAAAAACAGCATCCTCTCTTCGCTCGCGTATAAACGCAGAGTGCCGGTGGATATGATCTACCGTGAGGGCATCTCGCATATCGCCGTCGAGGACATCAACTACGGCAAGGAACTCGGCTACACGCTCAAGCTGCTCGCCGTTTCCAAGTGCCAAGGCGGCAAGGTGGAGGCGAGGGTGCACCCCGCCTTCCTGCCCGCGGGACATCCGCTGTCCGGCGTCAAGGGATCGTTCAACGCGGTGTTCGTGCACGGAGACAGCGTGGATGACATAATGCTTTACGGCAGGGGCGCGGGAGCGCTCCCCACGGGCAGCGCGATAGTCAGCGACATCGTTTTCGCCGCGGGGAAATGCGCGCATCGCAGGTTCCCCTGGGAGCTCGGATCCGAGCCGGACGCGTCGGCGTTCGCCTCCGACTTCTCCTCCCGCTACTACATCCGCCTTATGGTCTCGGACGAGGAGGGCACCCTGAGCCGCATAGCCGGCGTGTTCGGCAACAACGGCGTGTCGCTCGCGAGCGTGGTGCAGAAGGAGGCGGAATCAAGCGAGGTCGCGGTGATATTCGTCACCCACGAGACCCGCGAAAGCGTCATCAAAAAAGCTCTCGCCGAGATCGGACAGCTCTCCGGCGTGGACAAAGTCGCCGCTCTCATACGCGTGGAAGAATGAGCGGCGAAGGGGGAAAGGGAATGAAAAAACTGCCTGCGTTCGCACGGTCGGCGGGCGTGCTGCTGCCGCTGTTCTCGCTTCCGAGCGCCTACGGCATAGGCTGCTTCTCGCGGGATGTCGACCTCTTCGTCGACATAGCCGCGGACATGGGGTTCCATTGGTGGCAGGTGCTGCCGCTGACGGTCATCGGGGCGGGCAATTCGCCTTACTCCGGGCTGTCGACATTTGCGGGCAACAGCCTGTTCATAAGTCCGCTCGGGCTTTACGAGGACGGGCTCATCACCAAAGAAGAGGAAGAGGCGGCGCGCTATCGCGGCGAGCCGTATCTCGTGGATTACGATTTTGCCCGTGAGAACACATCGCGGGTGTTACACCTCGCTTTTGATCGTTTAACCCCCACTTTGCGCGAAGAAATGCAAAAATTCGCAAAGGAGGAGGAGTACTGGCTGGAGGACTACGCCCTGTTCATGGCGCTGTCGCGCGAGCGCGGCACCGAGTGGTGGAAGTGGGAGAGCGGGCTCGCCCGCCGCGAGAGCAAGGCGCTCGCCGAGGCGCGCGAGAAGTACGCCCGCGAGGTGGACTACTACCGCTTTGAACAGTTCGTCTTTTTCAGGCAGTGGCGCGCCGTCCTCGAGAGGGTGCACGAGCGCGGCGTACGGATCATAGGCGACCTGCCGTTTTATGTGGCGACGGACAGCGTGGATGTCTGGGTGCGCCCCTCCGAGTTCGTGCTTGACAAGCACAACGCTCCCGCGGCGTACGCGGGGGTCCCGCCGGACGCCTTCGCGGACAAAGGGCAGGTGTGGGGCAACTGTCTTTACGACTTCGCGGCGATGAAAAAGAACCGCTACACCTGGTGGCGGCGGCGCATATCCCACTGCCTCGGGCTTTACGACGCCCTGCGCCTGGATCATTTCCGCGCGTTCTACAACTATTTCTCCATCCCCGCTTCGAGCGGCAGCGCCGCCGACGGGCATTGGGAGCAGGGACCCGGTCAGGAGCTCATCGACCTCATCCGCATGGACAACCCCGACGCGCTGTTCATAGCCGAGGATCTCGGGCTCATCGATCCCGATTGCCGCGAGTTCATCGACAATTCGGGCATACCCACCATGCGGGTGTTCCAGTTCGGCTTCGACGGCACTCCGAGCGTGCACCTGCCTTACCGCTACGAGAGCCGCAATGTCGCCTACACGGGCACTCACGACAACAACACCACTCTCGGGTGGCTCTATGAACTCAATCCCGCCGCGCGCGATTTCGCGCTCAAATATTGCGGGTTTTCGGGCGCGGGCTGGGGCAGCGGCGGACCGTCGTGCATGTCCACCAAGGTCATCATCCGCACCGTGCTCGCCTCGGCGGCGGTGCTCGCCGTCATACCCGTGCAGGACATGCTCGGCTACGGCGCCGACACCCGCATCAACATCCCGGGCACTCCCGAGGGGAATTGGCGGTTCAGGATGCAGTACGAGCTCATGCACACCGTCGACCGCGACTACTTCCTCGACATGAACAACACCTACGGCAGGCTCGGGGGAGGCAGGGCGTGATACTCTTCTTTGCGCAGGGGGAGTGTGACAGCGACGCGTTCGTGACTTACTGTTACGAGCGTTACGCGGAGCTCGTCCCGGGGCTGCCCGCAAGCACGGAGATAGTGCGCGTGCCGGGCGAAAAGCCGAGGCTGACCGCGGAAGGCGTGCACTTTTCGCTGTCGCATTCTCACGGCGTCATGATGGCGGGCTTCTCGGACGCGGAGATAGGCGTGGACATCGAGAAGGTGCGCCCCGTGCGGCGTGAGCGGTTCGCGTTCGTGGACGCCGCGGACGAGAGGGACTTCTTCGCCAAGTGGACGGAGAGGGAGAGCTATCTGAAATATACGGGCGCGGGGCTCAAAGACTTCCGCGCGCCCATACCCCAAGGGGCGCACTTCGAGCACTTCGATGTGTTCGACGGCTACGACGCCTGCGTGTGCGCGCCGAGGCAGGACATCATCGCATATCTGCTGGATATCTCGGAGATATCCGGCTGAGAAGGGGGCGAACGCCGCCCCGCATATCAAACGATCAAAGGAGAAGATATGGACAACAACATTTTCGAGCAGCTCAAAGCCATGGTGGTCGATCAGATCGGCATCGATCCCGCAGTCATCGCTCCCGAAAGCGACATAATCAAGGACCTCGGCTGCGACAGCCTTGATATCGTGGACATGCTCATGTCCGTCGAGGAGACCTACGGCGTCACCGTCGAAGACAAGGATGTGTCCGAGATGCGCACGGTCGCCGATGTCGTCGCGTTCATAGAGGCGCACCGCACCAAGTAAGAAGATATGCGGCACGACTGTCCGGCGCCGCCCTGCGGGGCGGATGTCATCGTGCGCGTCGAAGGTCTCACAAAAGACTACGGCGATGTGCACGCGGTGAAAGGCATCTCCTTCGAAGTCGAGAGGGGGAGCCTTTTCGCGTTCCTCGGACTCAACGGCGCGGGCAAGTCCACGACCATCAACATACTTTGCACCATCCTCAGGAAGAGTGCGGGAAGGGCGGAGATATGCGGCCTCGATCTCGACACCCGGGCGGAGGAGATCAAAAAGCGGATAGGCATCGTCTTTCAGCAGTCGGTGCTCGACGACAGGCTGTCCGTGAGGGAGAACCTCACCACCCGCGCGGCGCTTTACGGCATAACGGGCAAGGCGTGGAAGCGGCGGCTCGAGGAGCTCACCGAACTGTTCGAACTCGGCGAGTTCATCGCGCGTCCCTATGGCAAACTGTCCGGCGGGCAGAGGAGGCGGGCGGATGTCGCGCGCGGGCTCATCAACAGCCCCGAGCTCCTCTTCCTTGACGAGCCGACGACGGGACTTGATCCGCAGACAAGGAAGAGGGTGTGGCAGGTCGTGCATGACTTAAGGCGCAGGACGGGCATGACCGTCTTCCTCACCACGCACTACATGGAAGAGGCGGCTGTCGCCGACACCGTGCTCATAATGGAAGGCGGAGAGATAGCTGCCCGCGGCACCCCCAACGACCTCAAAAACAGGTTTTCCCGCGACTATCTCAAGCTGTACATACCCGAAGACGAGAGCGTGGAAAGGCTGCTCGGCGAGGAGGGCAGGCAGTTCACGCGCGACGGGGACTGTTACAGCATAATAGCGGCGGACACCGCCGACGCGCGGGATTTCATCATCGCGCATCCCTCGCTCGCCTCGGATTTCGAGGTGGTGAAAGGGGACATGGACGATGTCTTCCTCAATGTGACCGGGCGCAGCCTCGGCGAAGGAGGGGAAGGATGACAAGATCTTCGCTCGCCGCCGATTTCGGAGCGCTCGGCTATCTTGTGCGCCGCGCGCTCGGCGTGTTTTTGAAGGACAAACTCAGCGTGTTCCTGGCTCTGCTCTCGCCGCTCATAGTCCTGGTGCTCTATATCTTTTTCCTCGGCGACCTGCAGACGGACAGCCTCCTCGCCTATTTCCCCGCGGGGACGGTGGACGAGAGCGCGGCGCAGGCGTTTGTGGACAGCTGGATGATAGCGGGCGTGCTGGGCACCGCGACCATAACCGTATCCTTTTCGGCGAACAGCGTAATGGTGGGAGACCGCGAGCGCGGAGTGCTCGGCGATTTCCTCGCCGCTCCCGTCAAAAAGAGCGTGCTCATCGGCGGCTATTTCGTGTTCAATTTCGTGGTGACGGTGGTGATATGCACCGTCGTGTTCCTGATAGGTCTCGTCTATCTCGCCGCGAGCGGTTCGTTTTTCATGTCGGCGGCGGATGTGTTCGCGGCGCTCGGGACGGTGCTTTTCGCCGCTCTGTCCGCGACGCTGATCTCCGTGCTCGTGTGCGCGGCGTTCCCGACGCAGGGCGCGCTCGGCGGATTCGCGGGCATAGTCAGCGCGGCGATAGGTTTTCTCATCGGCGCGTATATGCCGCTGAGCACCTTCCCTGACGGCGTGGAATATGCGGCGGGCGTGCTCCCCGGCACTCACGCGGCGGGGCTTTTCAGAAACTTTTTCATGCGCGGCGCCCTTGAAAATCTGACCGCGGGGCTGCCCGCGGGCGTCTCGGACGAGATCGCGGAGAGCTTTTCGATGACCTTCGGATTTTTCGGCGCCGAGGCGGATATCGCCGTCATGGCGGGATATGTGGCTGGCTGGATAGCCCTCACAGCCGTGCTCGGGCTCGTGCTCGGCACCAGGCTGCTCGATCTTCCCGCGGGCAGATCGCGAAGCAAAAAACGCCCCGCAGCTGGCGGCGCGGACGAGGATCAAGCGGTGAACGGGGGCGGCAAGTGAAAAAGAAAAGCGGGCTCATCCTCGTCAATGCCTTCAACAAGTCGGAGGAGATGATGTATCAGCCTCGGCGGCTCGCCGAGGAACTCACGGCGCTCGGCGCCGAGGTCGAGGTGCGCCGCGCCGACTTTTTCCCCGTGGCGACGGGCGGAGCGGAGGGATTCCGCTGCGGGCTCTCCGGGTTTGATTTCATCGTCTTCCTCGACAAGGACAAGTATATCCTGGACGGGCTGGACGCGGCGGGAGTGCGCGTGTTCAATCCGCCGCGCGCCATAGAGATCTGCGACGACAAGATGACCACGCATATCGCCCTTGCCAAGACGGGCATACCCATGCCGCGCACGCTGCCCGGGCTGCTTTGCTACGATCCCTCGGAGAAGGTCAAAAACAGCACCCTCGACATCGTCGAACTCGCGCTCGGCTTCCCCGCCGTAGTCAAAGAGAGCTACGGTTCGCTCGGGAAAGAGGTCTTTCTTGCGCACGACCGCGAGCAGCTCCGCTTCGCCCTCGAAAGGGTCAAGTGCCGCCCCCATCTCATCCAGGAATTCCTGCCTTCGAGCGCGGGGCGCGACCTCAGGGTCATAGTCGTGGGCGGCAAAGTGCTCGGCGGGATGCTGAGGATAGGCGGTGGAGAGGACTTCCGCTCCAACATAGGCGCGGGCGGCAGGGGAGAACCCTATGAAGTACCCGAGCAAACGGCGGGATACGCTCTGCTCGCGGCGAAGACCTTAGGGCTGGACTATTGCGGCATAGACTTCCTGTTCGGAAAGGACGGCGGGATGCTGCTTTGCGAGGTAAACTCCAACGCCTTCTTCCGCGCGTTCGAAGAGGTGACGGGCGTGAATGTCGCAAAGGCTTACGCCGAACACATCCTTAAAAGCCTCGGGTGACCGAATGATCCGAACGGTTAGATAGCGGGAAACATCAAAAAAAGACGGCGCTGACGCCGTCTTTCTTCTTTTTGGGTAAACTCCTTTTATTCCTCGGGCAGCGCCGCGATCACCGCCTCCGTCATCTCATCCGTGGTGAGGGCGCCGCCTATGTCGGGGGTGCCTTTTCCCTCCGCGATGACCTTCGCGACGGCGTTTTCGACCGCTGCCGCTTCGGCGCCGAGGTCAAAAGAGTGGCGGAGCATCATCGCCGCCGAAAGTATGGTGCCGACGGGGTTTGCCTTTCCCTGCCCCGCGATATCGGGTGCGGAGCCGTGGATGGCTTCGTACATCCCCGCCGCCGTCGCGCCGAAGGAGGCGGAAGGCATGACGCCTATGCTACCCACCAGCGCCGCCGCGAGATCGGAGAGTATGTCGCCGAACATATTCGAGGTGACGATGACATCGAACCGCGACGGATCGCGCACGAGTTGCATGGCGGCGTTGTCCACATACATGCAGTCCACGGCGACGGTGGGGTAGTCCTCGTTGATGTCGGTGACCACCTTCCGCCACAGCGCGGACGAGGTGAGCACATTGGCTTTGTCGACGAGGCACAGCCTGCGCCCGCGCTTTTCGGCGAGTTCGTAGGCTATGCGCGCCACGCGCTCGATCTCTATCTCGGAGTAGCATTCGGTGTCGAACGCCTCTCTGCCGAACTTCCCGCCGCGGTATCCGCGCTCCCCGAAATATATCCCGCCCGTGAGCTCGCGGACGATGACGAGATCTATGCCGCGCGCGAGGATGTCCGGGCGAAGCGCCGAAGCTCCCGCAAGCGCGGGATAGAGCCTGGCGGGACGGAGATTTGCGTAGAGCCCCAGGCGTTTGCGTATGCCGAGCAGGGCGGCTTCGGGGCGCACGGGAGCGTCGTCCCATTTGGGACCGCCCACCGCGCCGAGCAGCACCGCGTCGGCGGCGAGCGCCGCTTCCGCCGTGGGCTCGGGAAGAGGAGTCCCGACGGCGTCTATCGCCGCTCCGCCGATGAGCGCGTCGCTCACCGTGAACTCGTGACCGAATCTTTTGCCGACGGCTGCGAGCACGCGTTTTGCCGCGGCGACTATCTCCGGACCTATGCCGTCTCCCGGCAGAGCGAGTATGCTTGCTTTCATTTCAGCGCCTCCAGCAATCCGCCCTTCTCCAGCACCCTCCGGACATAGTCGTCCACGGGCGGAAGGGGGTAGCTCTTGCCCGTGGTCTCGTCGCGCAAGATGTCGCTATCGAGCGTTAATATGTCGTTTTCGGCTATTTCATCCACGGCTTCGGGCAATTCGATGACCCTGAGACCGATGTTGACGGCGTTTCTGAAAAATATGCGCGCGAAGCTTTTCGCGATGACCGCGCCGACGCCCGCCGCTTTGAGGGCGAGTGGGGCGTGTTCGCGGGATGAGCCGCTGCCGAAGTTAGCGCCGCCGACCACGAAGTCGCCTTTTTTCACCGCGCCCGCAAAGGCGGGGTCCAGATCTTCGAGGACATGCGCCCTGAGATTTTCTTCGGACGCGTCGTTGAGATGGCGGGCGGGAATGATGACATCCGTGTCCACATTGTCGCCGTACTTGAAAACTTTGCCCATCACATCACCTCCCGGGGCGAGCTTATGCGTCCCGTGACCGCGCTCGCCGCCGCCACATACGGCGAGGCGAGATAGACCTTGCTCTCCGTCGAGCCCATCCTGCCCACGAAATTGCGGTTGGTGGTCGCGACCGCGCTCTCGCCCGCCGCGAGTATGCCCATATACCCGCCGAGGCAGGGTCCGCATGTGGGGGTGGACACGGCTGCGCCGGCGTCAGTGAATATCTTGAGCAGCCCCTCTTCGAGGCAGCGCGAGTAGACCTCCGGGGTGGCGGGGATGATTATGCATCTGACGCCCCGGGCGACCTTTCTTCCCGCGAGCACCTCCGCAGCCGCGCGCATATCGCCTATCCTGCCGTTGGTGCAGCTGCCTATCACAACCTGATCGACGGGGATGACCCCGATGTCGTCTCTTCCGAGGAAACGGACATTGGAAGGAAGGTGCGGGAAGGCGACGGCGGGAGCGAGTGAGGAGAGGTCGAGCACGATCTCCCTCTCGTACACCGCGTCGTCGTCGGGCGTGACGAGTTCGTCGCTTCCTATCTCAATGCCGCGGGAGGCGAGATAGTCGCGCGCCGCGTCGTCGACGGGGAAGAAGGCGTTTTTTGCGCCGCATTCCACCGCCATGTTGCATACGGTCAGCCTGTCTTCGACGGAGAGGGCGGAGATGTTCCCGAAAAACTCGAGGGAACGGTAAGTCGCGCCGTCCACGCCGAGAGCCGCGATGAGCGCGAGCACGGCGTCCTTTCCCGTGACGAACTTAGGGAGCTCGCCTTTGAGGACGACCTTTATCGCCGAGGGGACTTTGAACCAGAGCCGCCCCGTCATCATGGCAGCCGCCATGTCCGTGGAGCCGATCCCCGTCGAGAAGCAGCCGAGCGCGCCGTAAGTGCAGGTGTGGCTGTCCGCGCCTATAATGAGCGAGCCGGGGCGGATGAGCCCCTGTTCGGGCAGAAGAGCGTGTTCGACGCCGCATCTTCCGACATCGTAGAACTTGTCAATGCCGTTCTCGCGGGCGAAATCGCGCACGACGCGGCATTGCTCGGCGGATTTAATGTCCTTCGCGGGCACGAAATGGTCGAGCACGAGCACCACTTTTTGGGGGCAGACAACGCTGCCGCCCGCCTCTTTCAGCCGTGCGATCGCGACGGGCGAAGTGATATCGTTGCCGAGGATGACATCCACGCCCGCGGTGACGAGTTCGCCCGCGAGGACGCGCTCTCTCTCCGCATGACGCGCGAGTATCTTTTGAGTAGCAGTCTGTTTCATAGCCGCCTCATACCACCCGGCATTGACCGGTGAGTTTGTATTCGAAGCTGTCCGCCAGCGCCTGCCAGCTCGCTTCGACTATGTCGGTGGACACGCCGACCGTCGTCCAGCTCTCCTTCTTGTCCGAGGAAGTGATGAGCACCCTGACCATGGCGTCCGTCGCGCCCGAACTCTCGACGACGCGGACCTTGTAGTCAGTGAGCACCACCTCTCTGAGTTCGGGGAACCTGCGGGTGAGGGCGGTGCGCAGCGCCTTGTCGAGGGCGTTGACGGGACCGTTGCCGGTCTCGGCGGCGGAGGAATGTTCCCCGCCGACATCTATGGTGACCTCGGCGCGGTTGACCCCGCCGGGTTTTTGCGCCGTGATCTTGTAGCCGACCAGTTTGAAAGAGGGCTCGAACGCGCCGAGCACGCGCTCGGCAAGCAACACGAAACTGCCGTCGGCGTTCTCGAACTGATACCCCTTCATCTCAAGCAGCTTGACCATGTCGAGGATCTCTTTGATCTTGGGGCTGTGCTTGTCGAGAGAGGGGAAGAAATTCTCGAGTTTCTTGGCGACCGCGCTCCTTCCCGCCATCTCGCTGAGCAATATGCGCTCCTTATTGCCGACGGCGGCGGGGGAGATATGTTCGAAGGTGTGCGCGTTCTTGATGACCGCGTCGGCGTGCATCCCCGCCTTGTGCGCGAACGCCGCCGAACCGACATAGGGCATGGCGGGATCGAGGGGGATGTTGCATATCTCCGCGAGCGCGTGCGCCGTGCGGGTGAGCTCGGGAAGCATAATGCCGCACTCCGCGCCCTCTTTGAGCACGAGATCGGCGATGACTGTGGAGAGATTGGCGTTGCCGCAGCGTTCCCCGAACCCGAGGAAGGTGCCTTGGACATGCGTCGCCCCCGCCTTCACCGCCGCCAGCGAATTGGCGACCGCGACCCCCGTATCGTTGTGGAAATGCACCCCGACCGTGGCCCCGCCGAAGGTGTCCGCCGCCACGCGCGTGAATTCGTAGGCGTCCTCGGGAGAACTGCCGCCGTTGGTGTCGCAGAGCACCAGCGTGTCCGCGCCGGACATGTACGCCGCCATGAGCGCGGCGAGGGCGTACTTCCTGTCTTCGCGGAACCCGTCGTAGAAATGTTCGGCGTCAAAGATGACCTTTTTGCCGCGGGCGCGGAGATAGCTCACGCTCTCGCTTATCATGGTGAGATTTTGCTCGGGAGTGACTCCGAGCACCTCTTCCGCCTGCGAGCGGCTGGCTTTGCCGAATATGCAGACCCTCTCCGCCCCCGAAGCTATGAGCGCGGCGAGCCCCGCGTCGTTTTCGGGCGCGGAATCCTTTCTGCGCGTGGCTCCGAACGCCACGAGACGGGGAGCGGACAGCTCCGCGAAAAATTCGGCGTCTTTGGGATTGGAGGCGGGATCGCCGCCTTCGATATAGTCCATCCCGATGTTTTCGAGCAACGAGAAGATCTGCCGCTTGTCGGCGACCGAGAAGGCGATGCCCGCCGCCTGCGCTCCGTCGCGCAGGGTGGTGTCGTAAAATTCCAGTCTCATTCAGTCCTCTTGCAGCAATTTGTTCGCGGCGTTGATATAGGCGAGCAGGGAGGCTTCGAGCACATCCGTGGACACCCCCTTGCCCGTCATCATGGCGCCGCTTTCGGGGAAGACGAGTTTGACGGTGGCTTCGCCGAGCGCGTCCTTTCCCTCGGACACTGAGTGCAGCTGGTAGTCCATCAGCTTGAAGTTGCGCCCGGTGAGCGAGTTGATGGCTTTGAACGCGGCGTCGACGGGACCGTCTCCCGTCATGCGCTCGGAGTGTATCTTGCCCTCCGCTTCGAGCGACACGGCGCAGGACGCCGAGTTCTTGTAGGCGGTGACTTCGTAGTCCTTCAAGGTGTAGATCCTCTTGACGCGGCGGCGGAACGCGCCCGAGAGAAGGGCGTCCACATCGCTCCTCGTGACCTCCTTTTTGCGGTCGGCGATCTCCTTGTACTTGGGGAAGAAAGCCGCCGCCTGCTCGGGGGTGAGAGAGTAGCCCATTTCGCTGAGAAGTTCCTCAAACGCATGTTTACCGCTATGTTTTCCGAGCACAAGTTCGTTTTCGGGCATTCCGATCTCGTGGGGATCCATGATCTCGTAGGTGCTGCGGTTGGCGAGGACGCCGTGTTGATGTATGCCCGACTCGTGCACGAAAGCGTTTCTCCCGACCACCGCTTTGTTGGGCGGGAGCTTGATGCCGACGATGCTGCTGACGAGTTTGGAGACGGGGTAGATGCGCTTGGTGTCGATGTCCGTCCGGCAGCCGAAGGTGTCCTTTCTGGTCTTGAGAGCCATGACCACTTCTTCGAGGGCGGCGTTGCCCGCGCGTTCGCCAATGCCGTTGACCGTGCATTCCACCTGCGACGCCCCTGCGCGCACGGCGGCGAGGGAGTTCGCCGTCGCCATGCCGAGATCGTTGTGGCAGTGCACAGACACGGTCACTTTGTCTATGCCCTCGACATTCGCGCGGACGAAGGAGATCATCTCTTCCATCTCGGCGGGGGTGGCGTACCCCACGGTGTCGGGGAAATTGAGGGTGGTCGCGCCGCCTTTCACCGCCGCCTCGGCTGCCTTTGCAAGGAAGGGGAGGGGGGTGCGGGTCGCGTCCTCGAAGGAGAATTCCACATCATCGGTCAGCGAACGCGCGTAGCGGGTGTGCGTCTCGATCATGACGAGGCAGGTCTCCTCGTCGATGCGGAGCTTGTATTCGAGGTGTATGGGCGAGGTGGCGAGGAAGATATGCAGCCTGGGGTGCACCGCGTCCTTCACCGCCTCGTAACCGCGGTCGATATCCTCGCGCTTGCAGCGACAAAGCGCGGCGACGCGGCTCTTTTTGAGGACGGAAGCTATCTCGCGGACGGCTTTGAATTCGCCTTCGCTCGAAGCGGGGAAGCCCGCTTCGATGACATCCACGCCCAACTTTTCCAGCGCTTCGGCGACATCGAGTTTTTCGCCGAGGTGCATACTGCACCCGGGGGACTGCTCGCCGTCGCGGAGGGTGGTGTCGAAGATGATGATCTTTCTCGGGTCGCTGACGCTCACGGCTTACTCCTCCCCGGCGGAGACATCCGCCGCCATGCTGCCGCCGCCGCGTTCGAGGGCTGCGCCGCCCGTACGCGCCATCTCGAGGATGGTGTAGACGGAGAGATTTTTGACGAAATTGTCCACCTTTTCGGGCGAACCCGTGAGTTCGAGCATGATGCTGTCGGCGTTGATGTCGATGGCTTTTGCCTTGAAGAGGGTGCAAAGGTCGACGATCTGACTGCGCTCGGCGGGGGAGACCGCGAGTTTTATTAGCAGCAGCTCGCGATAGGCGACTTCGCTGCCGTCAAAGCCCACGACCTTGATGACATCCTCCTGCTTTTCGAGCTGAGCGACGATCTGGCGCACGGTGGCGGGCTGAGCGGTGACCGTGATGGTCATGCGCGAATAGCGCTCGTCCTCCGTCGCGCAGACGGTGAGGGCGTCGATGTTGTAGCCGCGCCGCGAAAACAGCCCCGCTATGCGCGAGAGCACGCCGGGTTGGTTGCTTACGAGAATTGAGATTATCCTCTGTTTGATGCCGTCCATTGTTCACCTATATGCCCGTGTTTATCGGGAGTTTGAAGTCTATGACGAGAGGCAGCGATCCGTCCAGCGCGCGCTGCGCGGCGTCCTCTATGTCCTCGGTCTCGGAGACGGTCACGCCCCGCGCGCCCATGGAGCGGGCGAGAGCGGCGTAATCGATGTTGAGATAGGGCGCGTTGACATTGCTCTTGCTCCGCCGCGCCGTTTGCAGCCTGCGTATCATGCCCAGCGAATTGTTGTTGAGCACCGCGACCACGAGGGGGATATGATGCTTGACGGCGGTGGAAAGTTCGTTGAAGTTCATGTTGAACGATCCGTCGCCGGTGACCAGGAGACAGCTGTCTCCCGAGGCGAAATGCGCGCCAATCGCGGCGCCGGTGCCGAAGCCCATCGCTCCAAGTCCGCCGCTGGTCAGGAACCTCTCGGGGGTGAAGATCTCGGCGTTGTGCGCCGTCCATTCCTGATGCAGTCCCACATCCGTGACGACGGTGGCGCGCCTGCCCATCGCGCGGGAGAGCGCAGCTATTATCTCGGTGCCGCGGTTGACCTCCCGCCGTACGGGGAGGGAAGCGTACTCCCATTCCGCCTTTTCGCGTTGCGGAAGGAGGGGAAGGAGCTCCGCGAGCGACTCCGCCACATCGCCCACCACCGAAAGCGCGGCGGGGACATTCTTGTCTATCTCCGCGCGGTCGGTGTCGAATTGCAGGACGGGCACCCGCCGCTTCGCGAGTCTGCCGAAGGCTCCGTAGCGGCTGTTGAACCGCGCTCCGAGCGTGACGAAAAGGTCGCATTCGGCGATCGCCGCCGCGGGCAGGCTCGCCGCGTCGGACAGCACCCCCAGCCAGCCTTCGCCGTCGGGAGGATAGCAGCCGAGACCCATGTAAGTCACCGTGACGGGGGCGTGCAGTCTGTCCGCGAGCTCTTTGACCTTGTCCGAAGCGCCGGCGGCGCGCACCCCTCCGCCGACATACAGCACGGGC
>DVOE01000049.1 GCA_018713795.1 Candidatus Limadaptatus stercoripullorum | reverse complement strand
GTCTCTTACAGCCTCTTTGCGATGGCTTCGAGAAACGCCTTGCTGGAGAGGGGTCTCACTCTCACGCCGTCGAGCTTGAACATCCCCGCGAGATCCTTGGTCATCTCGCCGCCCTCTATGGTGTCGAGAGTAGCTTTTTCCAGTCTGTTCGCAAAATCAACGAGTTCGGCGTTGCCGTCGAGTTCGCCGCGCTTTCTCAGCGCGCCCGTCCACGCGAACAGCGTCGCCACCGAGTTGGTGGAAGTCTCCTCGCCCTGCTGATGCTTGCGGAAATGGCGGGTCACGGTGCCGTGCGCCGCTTCGTATTCGTAGGCGCCCGTCGGAGAGACCAGCACCGAGGTCATCATGGCGAGAGAGCCGAACGCCGTCGCCACCATGTCGCTCATGACATCGCCGTCATAGTTCTTGAGCGCCCAGATGAAACCTCCCGAAGAGCGCATGACGCGCGCCACGGCGTCGTCGATCAGCGTGTAGAAGTACTCTATGCCCGCCGCCTCGAACTTCTCTTTGTACTCCGCCTCGTAGATCTCGGCGAAAATGTCCTTGAAGGTGTGGTCGTAGATCTTGGAGATGGTATCCTTGGTGGAGAACCAAAGGTCGGTCTTGGTGTCGAGGGCGTAGTTGAAGCAGCTCCTTGCAAAGCTCCTGATGCTGGCGTCGGTGTTATGTATAGCCTGGACTATGCCCTTCTTGTCGCCGAAATTGAAGACTATGCGCGTCTCGTCGCCGCAGGTGAGCTTCGCCTTGCCGCCGTCCACGGCGAGTTCGACGCCCTTGTACACATCGCCGTAAGCGTGACGGGCGATGGTGATGGGTGCCTTCCAGCCGGGTACGAGCGGAGTTATCCCTTTGACGAGAACGGGCGCGCGGAAGACGGTGCCGTCCATCATGGCGCGGATGGTGGCGTTGGGGCTCGGCCACATCTTTTTGAGCCCGAACTCCTCCACGCGCTGCGCGTTGGGAGTGATGGTGGCGCACTTGACGCCCACCCCCAGCCTCAGACACGCCTCGGCGGCTTCCACCGTCACGCGGTCGTCGGTGGCGTCGCGGTTCTCGAGGGAGAGATCGTAGTACTCGGTCTTGAGATCCACATAGGGAGTGATGAGTATGTCTTTGACCCACTGCCAAAGCACGCGGGTCATTTCGTCGCCGTCTATCTCGACGAGCGGGGTGGTCATGGGTATCTTCTTCATAGTTCACCTCAAACGAGAAAGATGATACCACACCCCGCCGCCAAACGCAACTCATTATCTCTCAGCCCTTGGCTCCCCTCCTCGCCGCCTTTGCGCCGCGGGCGGAGGCGGAGTAATGAGTGAGGACGGGAGAGGGGAAGACGGCGGCGCCCGTCCTTCTGCCGCCCTTTGCCGCGCCCTCTTTTATCAGCGAGGTCAGCAGCTCGGGAGCGGAGATGCCGAGCGGTTCGAAGAGATAGAACGCGAGCGAACCCGGCACGGTGTTGATCTCGTTGATATACACCTTCCCGCGCCGTTCGTCCACCAAAAAGTCCGCTCTGACCACGCCCGTCAGCCCCAGCGCGAGATATATGCGGCGGGTCATGTCCCCGATCACCGCCGAAAGCTCGCCTATATCCGCGGGAACCCTGCCGCCCGCGCCCTTTTCGCCGCCGAGATATTTATCCTCGAAGGTGAGCACATCGCCGGCGGACAGCGGCTGCTCGGTCTCGGATACCACGATCTCGCCCCCGCGCGCGAACGCCGCGCAGTTGACCTCGGTGAAATCCGAGAGTTTCTCTTCGACTATCGCCCTGTCGCCGTACGCGAGAGCCGCGGCGAGCGCGGCGGGCAGTTCCTCCTCCGTTCCCGCCGTGCATATCCCTATGCTGCTCCCCTGCGACACCGGCTTGACTATGAGCGGATAGCGCAGCTTCGCCGCGCGGATCTTCTCCGCCGCGCCGCCGCTTTCGAACTCGCCTTTGGTCACGACCGCATACGGCACGACATTGAGCAGCATGGAGCGGAAAAAGCGCTTGGAGAGTTCCTTGTCCATGCCTATCGCCGAACCCGCGATCCCCGTCGAACAATACGGCACGCCGTTGTATTCGAGCAGCGCCGAGAGGGTGCCGTCCTCCCCTTCTCCGCCGTGACAGCACACGAGCGCGACATCCGGACGCCATTTGCCGCGCAGCCTGTCCCGCCTGAGTTCGAAGAAACTCCCTTTGTAAAGCAGGACTTTTTTGTGTTTTTCGGGGCGGAAGGGAGTGAATTCCTCCACCTTCCCGAGACCGCCCGTGTAAAAGTCCCCGCCGTACATGTAGACGGGCGTCACCTCGTATCCCGTCTCCGAAAGAGCCGCCGCCGCGGTCAGCGCGGTTATGACCGAAATGTCGCTCTCAGGCGACCTGCCCCCGAATATCAGCGCAACTTTCATCCCTCCACCTCACTCGTCATAATTGTCGGGCAGATCGTTGAGCAGCAGCACCGTGTCCCCGAGATGCAGCAGCCGCGGGAAATTCTTTTTCGCCTCGGCGAGGCTGCCGAACACATACGCCTCTCCCCCGAATCCGCCCTCGCGCAGCCCTGCGGCTATGGCGGCGGTGCGCTTTTTGCCTATCAGCACCACCGCGTCGCACACCTCGGCGAGCCGCCTCCCCAGCAGTCTGTTCTCGCTCTCCTCTTCCTCTCCGAGCTCCACCATCCCCGGCGTCACCGCCACCTTGCGTCCGTGAAAGAGCGCCAGCACCCCGAGCGCGCACGCCGCGCCGTCGGGATTGCAGTTGAAGGTGTCGTCGATTATGCGTATCCCCTCTCCCCTGATAAGCTGCAACCGGTGCTCCACCGGCTCGAGAGCGCCTATGGCTCCCGCTATCCGCTCGAGCGACACCCCGAGACAGTACGCCATCGCCGCCGCCATGGCGATATCCGCGATATTGTGTTCCCCGAGCAGTCTCGTCGCGCACTCCGCGCTCTCCCTCCCCACCGACAGACGGAACACCGAACCGTCCTCGCACACCGCCACATCCGTGACGCGCACGGCGCATTCCTCGTCCTCTCCCGCGAGCACTATATTTCCCCTCTCGTTGCGCCTTATCACGGGGATATCTTTGAGCGCGCCAGACACCACGCACACCCCCTCGTCGCCGTACACCCCGAGCACCCGCGTCTTTTCGCGGATTATGGCTTCCCTGCTGCCGAAGGTGGCGAGATGCTGGGAATTGATGGCGGTGAGGATCGCGTGTGTGGGGCGCACCATCCTCATAAGCCGCGCGATATCCCCCTTTTTCCGTGCGCCCATCTCCGCGATGAACACCTCGGTGGCGGGAGTCAGCCTGTCCACCGTCTTTGAAATGCCGAGAGGGGTGTTGAAGCTCCCTTCCGTCGCGAGCACATCGAAGTCCGCCGCGAGCATGGCGGCGAGATAATTTTTGACCGAGGTCTTTCCGCAGCTGCCGGTCACGGCTATCTTTATGAGATCGGGACGCGCCGCGAGCCTCCTCGCCGCCCGCCTTTCGTAGCGCAGATTGTTCAGCCTCTCGAAGACATTCAAAACGGCGAGCGCTCCCGCAAACAGCGCGGGATACACCGCGGGCAGCGCAAAGAAGAGGGGGTATCTGAGATAGTGATCGGGGCTCGCGCCGTTTATCAGCGTCAGCCCGACGGTAACGAGCGCGGTTATCGCGAGCGAGGTCAGCACTATCGCCCTCACCGCGCGGCGGGTGTAGCGCAGCGGTTTTTTCATGCCCGTGCCGTCCTCGATGAAATAGAGCGCGAATTCGGCTATGAAAAAGAAAAGGCAGCTGAGAAAGCCCCAGAACGCCCGCGACGAGACAAAGTAAAACCCCGTCCATATCCCCGCGAAGACGAGTATGCAAACAAGGTCGGTAAGGTAAGCGGAACGCACCTTTTTGGAGCGGAACACCGCGGCGGGAGAATAGTTTTCGAGCTGCGCGGCGTGGAGAGAGGGGCGCGACATGGCTGCGGTGACGACCAGCGTCATCAGGATATAAAACCAGTCCCCTCGCGCAAATACCATGTTCTCCTCCGGGCTGCCGCCCAAAGGCATTATATTGCGCGTGCGGTCAGTTTGTGAGCGCGCGGACGAAGGCGATGAGCACCCTCACGAACTTGTCCGGGTCCTCGGCATAGGCAAAATGCCCGCCCGAGAGCATGAACAGCCGGGAGTCCTCTATGCCGCGCACGAACCGCTTTGCCATGTAGAGCGGGGTCTCGCGGTCGCGGTCTCCCCAAAATACGGCGGTGGGACAGGCGATACGCGCGAGCAACGGGGTCTCGTCGTAGTTCACCACGCGCACGAATACGGCTTTCATGACGGGAGAGAGCTCGCGGTAGTCGGCTGAGCCTTTTAGTCCGCTGCCTCCCAGGCGTTTCAGAAGTTTGTGGAGCGCGACGCGGATATGATAGGACGGCGGTCTCCTCGGGCGCAGTCCCGCGCTGTCGACGAGCACCAGACCCGCCGCCCGTTCGGGATGTTTCGCGGCGATCTCGAGCGCCACTCTCCCGCCGAAGCTGTGCCCCACCCATATCGCCTTTTTTGCGCCGAGTCCGTCCGCGAGCGCGAGGGCGTCCGCCGCGTACTCGGGGACTCCGCGGGGAGTTTCGGGCTCCGGCGTCGCCCCGAACCCCGCAAAGTCGGGAGCGGTCGCGCGGAATCCCGCTCTCCCGAGCGCGTCCAGGACAAAAGAAAACGCCGAGGAGCTCGCTCCCCAGCCGTGAAGAAGAAAGATGTCCGCGCCGCTGCCGACGGTCAGATGATGCAAGCTCCTCCTACATTTCGAGCGTCATTATGAGCGCGTCGAATTTGTTGCCGTAGTACTTCTTGCGTATCCCCCGCACCTCGAATCCGAACTGCGTGTACATCCCTATCGCGGGAAAGTTGTCGCTGCGCACTTCGAGAGTGACCGTCCGCGCGCCCTTTTCCTTTGCCTTTTCGAGGAGAGCGGACATGAGCATCTTCCCGAGCCCCCTGCCTCTCTCGCCGCTTTTGACGGCTATGTTGGTGATATGCGCCTCGTCCAGCACCGAGTGGAACCCGCCGTAGCACAGCACTTCGCCCTCGCGCGTCCCCACGAGATAGGTGGCTTCGGGGGCGCTGAGTTCGGGGATGAACATATTCACCGTCCACGGCATATCGAAAGCCTCGCTCTCGATCTCGGCCATCTGCTGCAAGTGTTCGAATCTCAGGGGCTCGAGCTTCACTCCGTCCCCCTTTCCGCCTGCGGCTTGCGCATGTAATAGGGCTCGAAAGCGGAGACGAACTCCCCTCTTTCCGCCTTATCCGAAGCGACCGCGAGGAGAGCCGCCGCCGTTCCCTTTTCGGGAGAGGTCAGGAACAACGCCCCGTCCGCCGCCGCGGAAGCGAACTCCTCCGCCGTCATGAACTCCGCAGAGAGCACATTTCCGTTCTCGCAAGCTGCCGTGTACATGTTGCCCCGCCCCGCGTCCACCGCGGCGCGCACCGCACCTCTACCGTATGCGATGAGCTCGAAATTAGTGACGGCTATGCGCTTTGCGCCGCTCGCCATGGTCAGCGCCGTGGCTGCCGCCGCGCCTATCCTTATCCCCGTGAACGACCCGGGACCCACCACCGCCGCGACCGCGTCCATATCCGAAACGCGCGCGCCGCACTCCGAAAGTACGGCGACGACGGCGGGCATGAGCATGGAACTCATGCCGCTCCCCGCATCTTTGACGACGGAATGCACCCTGCCTTCAAAGATGGCGCCCACCGTCAGAGTGCGGCAGGAAGTGTCCATGAAAAGAATGTTCATTTCTGCTTTTCCGGCTGCTCGGGATCGCCTCCGCTCTCCCCTTCGGGCTCGAGTCCCGAAAGATCCTCGGCGCCTGCGGGCGCTTGGCGGATCACCGCGTCATCCGCACCTGCTGCGGGCGCCGCCGTATCCGCGCCTTCCGCGCTGTCCGCGACCTTTATCAGCCTCCGGCTGTCTCCTTCGGAGGTAATTCTGACATCAATGACCCTGTCTGTCAAGTCGGAGGACTTGTTCCATTCTATGACGCGCACGGCGTCCTCGGGAGCGTCCTCGAACAGCCCGAGCTCGTAGGTCTCGTCCTCGTCCTCCGCGCGGTACATGTCGGCGTGATAGAGAGGGAGACTGCCGCTCGTGTAGACATTGAGCAAAGTGAAAGTCGGGCTGGTCACTTCCTCTTCCACCCCGAGCGCCTCCGCGAGCCCTTTGACGAAGGTGGTCTTGCCCGCTCCGAGATCTCCCGAGAGAAGTATGGTCTCGCCGCCGTTCAGCGTGGCGGCTATCCTCTCCGCGACCGCATATGTGTCCTCTTCGGAGTGCGAGCGGTACTCGCCGGATATCCTGCGGGTCAGCCTCCTGCCCTCCCAGTGCAGAAGCACGCTCAGCCGCTTGTAGAGCAGGAAGGTGAGAAGGGACATCAGAAGGCAGCGCAGCAGATTGAACGGCACCACTCCGAGACCGAGATAAAAGGCGTAGAAGTTCTGTTCGGTGGCTCCCGGGTAGATCGCCGAACACACCCCGACGATGGCGCCGAGGTCGCCGCCGGACATCATTTCGGTGTAAAACGGGATGGAGATATACCTGTTGACGATGACGGCGAGCACGGCTTCCGAGAGCATCCCGACGCCTATGCCGATGAGGGCGTGTTTCCTGTCCTTGCGAAGACGGTAGATTATCGCCGCGGGAAGCACATACGCGATGCCTATCAGCATATCGGTGAGTTCCCCGACATACGCGGTGGAGGTCAGCGGGAATTTCAAAAGGCATTTGAACACCACGACCAGCACTCCCGCCACCGGTCCCATCGAGAAGCCCGCAAGCATGGCGGGAAGTTCCGAAAACTGCATCTCGAGGAAGGACGGGAACATGAAAGGCAGGTTGAACTTGGCAAGATAGAGCACGAAGGCGAGCGCCGTGAGGAGCGCGACCTTGGTGACCACCGCCGCCGACAGCCGCCAGGTGATCTTTTTGGTTCCGATCTGCATACGATCACTCCTTTCGGGCGTGAAAAACGCCCCGATCATCGCAAACCGGGGCGCACGGAAAAACATGACTTCCGCTTCTTCCATCCGGACTATACCGTCGGTACGGGAATTTCACCCGTTCGGCTTGCCATGCAAGTTCGCGGACTGTCACCGCCGGTGAGGGATCGCACCTCGCCCCGAAGCATTTCCATACTACTCCCCGCTCCATAGGGATGTCAACAAACCGAATAATTTTGGGGAAAAAAGTTCATGCTCGGGGTATGCAGACGACAGATATCTACACAGTGCAGCAACCCGCGCCCCCGGCGGAACACGCCCCCGCCCTCCCGGGCGGACAGACAAACGAGAACGCGCGCGAGGACATCCCTCGGACGGACGCCCCCTCGCCGGGCATCCCGAAACGGCACGGCGGTCGCTTCCCGGGGAGGAGCCCTCTCGACAAAGAAAATGCCGCCCGGAAGGACGACATAAAGGGGGACATTGCCCTTAGAGACGAGACCGCGATCGCCTCGCTTGCCGAACGGGCAGCTCTCATGCACGAAAAGGTGGTCGGCGCACGCGCGGCGGCGCGGGAGGGAAAACTTCTCGTCGCAGTCATCACCCTGCCCGTCTATCTCGGCTCCGAGCGCGACGCCCTCAAGGAAGAGCTCCGCGAGACGCTCTCCGAAGCGACGGGGCAGGAAGTCGCGGTGACCTTCGACCTCGGCGTCTACCGCGGCATAAGACCCGAGATGAGCGAGGAAGAAAAGACGCTCCTCTTTAAGGAAGCCGGCGTGAACTGACCCTCGGATGGCTCAAAGTACTCTCGAAAACCGCCAAATGTATTATACTTTTGGCGGAAATCGAGAGTGGTTTCGTCATTTTGCGGGATAGATCTTGCGGTTGTCGCCGCTCTCCCAGAGTTTCTCGAGGCAGTAAAACATCCTCGTCTCGTCGTTGAAAATGTGCACGATGACGCTGCCGAAGTCCAGCACCGCCCATTTGCCTTCGGTGACGCCGTCCGTCCTGAGCACGGGCGTGCCGAGCTCTTCGAGCTTCTCTTCGACATACTCGGCGAGCGCTTTGACCTGCTTGTTGCTGCGCGCCGTGCATATCACGAAATAGTCGGCGATGACGGTGAGGTGCGCGACATCGAGGACGGTGATATCCACCGCTTTCCTCTCGTCGAGTTCGCGGCAGACGGCGTCTTTGATCTCTTCGGGCGTCATCACGGCGCTCACCGGGGTGTTGTTTTCGTCCATTGTATCTCCTTCGCGCCCGTGGCGCATTTTTATTCCGTTGTTTCGTTCTCGCCGCGGTCGAGATAGAACTTCGCGGCGTCTTCGGTCAGCGGGTACACCGCCCCGCCCTTCGAGTGCAATTTGTCCACCGTGTAGCGGAGCACGGCGCGGAAGCCCTTCTCGAAGTCATCGTCGCACTCCTCTCTCAGCGCGGGTATGGGGTCGTACATCCTGTCATATGAGGTGCTGTCCGCCGTGTAGATGAGCTTTTCGAAGGTGGTCATATCGGGTTTTGCCGTGGTGTGGCAGGCGATCGCGGATATGACGGCGGGAGATGTCACGCCGTAGTCCTTTTCCGCCATAGCCGCGCCGAGGAATTGGTGCTGCACGGGCGTGCCGACCGAGTCTTTCGGGATATCGTAGCCCGAAGCGTCCTTCCTTTCTTTGGCATTATCATGCAGCAGCGCCGCGAGAAACACCTCTCGGAAGGCGCATTTCAGATTGTGGAGCGAATTGAGGTCGAGCGCGCGGAAGATCACCTGACGAGTGTGCTCGTAGAGCTCGTCGCTCTCCGACTCCCTCACCTTTTTCACGGTCTCGGACATCTCCCTCATCAGCCCTTCGCGGCGGATCATGTCGCCGACCTCCGCCGGGATATCGTCGCAGTGCTCGCCGAGCATGAGCGTCGCGCGCACTCTCGCCGAAGACACGCCTTTTTCGCCGGGCTCGATCACGGTTATGCTGCCGCCCAGCCGCCGCATGATATCCTCCGCCGTCGCGCGGGCTTCTCCGAACCCCACGCGCGCCACCGCAAGCACGGGGCTCGCCGCGAGTATCGCGCCCGGATCGCGCCAGGTGTCGAGATAGCGCAGGCTGTCGCCGCCCATGAGGAATACGGTGTCGTCGCCGTACTTCTTTTTTAGGATGGGAAGAACCAGACAGCTGTAATTATCTCCGCCTCTGCGCCTCTCTATGTCGTCGACGACCACACGGACGCCGTCTATCCCCTCGAACGCGGCGCGGCACAGCCTCTCGCGCACTTCGAACGGCAGCACCGCCGAACTCTTGTGCGGAGGAGAATATGTGGGCACCACGACCGCTCTTGTCGCGCCGGTGGCGGCGATCGCCGCTTTGAGCATCATGACATGCTCGTTGTGCGGCGGGTCGAACGCCCCGCCGAATATGATGGTCTTCATACGCCTTGATTGTAGTGCATGGCGCGCGTTTTTTCAAGCGTGCGGGCGTAATTGCGGGGCGGACACCGCTCCGCGAGGTATTTATGCCGCATTTCGTCGCCTGCGGGTTTAGTCTTCGCCGCTCGGCAATAATCATGTCATGGCATTTCTTTTGGACACCGTCGCTCTCGGCGTGATAACTTTCCTCCTTTCCCTCGTCCTCACGGACGCTCTCATGCCCTCGCTCGCAGGTGCGGCGGCGGTGAGCGCCTGCGTCGCCGTCTCGGCGGTGATCGTCGCCGTCTACATAAGAAAACGCCGCTTCCGCCCCTACCACCCCGACCGCCTCGCCGCCGAACTTTGCGTGAGAGGCACGGGATATCTCCTGGATCTCCTCGCCCGCGCCGCAGGCGGAGGCATAGAACGGGGCGACGACTATCTGAAGCGCGGCGATACGGTGTGGCTCCCCGCTTTCAACTTCCGCCCTCTCGCCGCCGCAGACTTTTGCAGGCTGCTCCGCCGCGCGGAAGAACTCGGCGCAAAACGCGCCGTCTTGATCACCCGCGCCGCCGACAGACGCGCTTTCGGCGTGTTCGCCTTCTTTCCACTGAAAGTGAGCGTCGTGCGCACCCGCGCGCTCTACCGTTTCCTGGCGCGCCGCGGAGCCCTCCCGCCCCTCGAAAAACGCCGCTTTTCCTTTTCCCTCCGCGCCTTTCTGACCGTCGCCCTCTCGCGGAAAAACCTCAAAAACTACCTCTTCACCGGCACTCTTCTCCTCTCGGTCGCCTTCCTCACTCCGCTCAAAGGGCTCTATCTCGCCTTCGGCTGCCTCTCCCTCGTCCTCGCGCTCCTGACCCTTACCCCTCTCGGCGAAAACGAAGGCGGCGCCAGCGGACTCGGCGGACTCGCCGGCGACGACGAGGAATACACCCGCATCCCCCGCACCCCGAGCGAGCCGACAAACAAAGAGTGACCAGAATGGATCGATAGAAATATTAAAGCGGCAAAATGCACTCCTTCGGAGAGTGTTTGTACTCGCACTACACTCATTCGAAGCAATTCGGGGTCCCCAAAAAGTACCGCAGGGCGCTTCGCGCCCGAGGACACTTTTTGGGGATAAAAAAAAGATCCGGCGGCGCGAGCGCGCCGCCGGACATTCCCGCTGTCCCCTGCGCGGGCGGCGCGCAAGGGCAGGCATGAAGGCATCTTAAGAGAAAATCCCACGATGCCGTGTGGTGCCATTTTATAAACCTGCATGTGCAGGGTGGGTCAAGGCTGCCGATCCCTTCTGCCTTCCTCCGAAGTTATGAGGCCTGACATCCGCGATGCGGACTCGCCATCCCGTATGGATTACTGTGGTTCAAAATCGAACACCATCACGAGCATAGCAGGACTTTCTTCTGTACCCATATTGTAGCACCTCGGTCGCGCTTTTGCAATACCCTTTTTGACAAATTCTTAATTTTGTCGGTTTTCCGCTATCTAACGCGGTGGATTTTTCAACATGAGCCTGCCCGCGGGTGCATTTACGGCGCTTTCGGCTCCTCTCGACGGGTTTTCATTGCGTACGCGGAGGGAAGGTCCTCGCGGGCGGGACGCGGCGGGCGCGGGCGTACGCGCAAAAATTTTTGGGCAGATATCCCCGCCCGCTTGACATTCACGCGCGTATGCCCGAAAATGTTTTTTGATCGGGCTTTTTGTCCGTACATTCTCCGAGGGGTGAACGAATTGGGCAAGTTTATAGTTAAGTATCGGTATATTTTCCTCGCGGTTTTCGTGGGTCTGCTCATACTGTGCGGCGCATTCATACCGACGATGATAAGCAGGGTCAACTACGACCTCACTTCCTATCTTCCCTCGGGGTACGACACCAACGACGGCTACCAATTCCTCTCCGACACTTTCAGCATCCACGGCGATGTGGAGGCGGGCGTGTACGGCACACGCGCCGATATCGCCGAGATCGCGGCGGGCATTGAGGAAGTGGACGGCGTGACCGGCGTCATTTGGGCGGACATGGTGGAGATGCTGCTCGAATACGGCGTGTACGAGCCCGACGAAAGCGGCGAATTCAACGACGACTTCAAGCTCATCTACTCCGTCCTGACCGACGCCTCCGCGCCCACCATGAAGGACGGCGTGCTCGATTACGGCGACGCGGATACCACTCCTCACAACTGGGCGGTGCTGGTGACCCTGAGTTATCCCCCCTCCACTCCCGAAGCCATAGAGGCGTTCGGCAAGATCGAAGAGGTGCTGGGCGGCGTGGTCGGTGAAGGCAACTTCTCCATGAGCGGCATGACCGAGCAGGCGAACGCGCTCTACGAGACGGTGTTCGACGAGATGTGGGTATATCTGCTCGCGGCGGGCATCGTGGTCGTGGTCATACTGCTCGTTACCACAAACTCGCTGATGGAGCCGCTCATCCTCATCCTGACGCTGGTGGTGTCCATCGTCATCAACCTGGGCTCCAACGCCCTCTTCCCCTCGACTTCCATCATCACTTTCGCGATAGGCGCCATCCTGCAGCTCGGGCTTTCGATGGACTACGCCATCTTCCTGCTGCACCAATACCGCGCCGAGCTCAAGACCACCCTCGACCCCAAGACGGCGCTGTCGGCGGCAATACCCAAGTCCGCGGCGGCGGTGGCGTCCTCCGCGCTCACCACGGTGGTTGGTCTGCTCGCGCTCATGTTCATGAAATTCGAGATCGGCTTCGACCTCGGTCTCAGCCTCGCGAAAGGCATAATCTGCTCTCTTGTCACGGTGCTCTTCCTCCAGCCCTGCCTCATGCTCATGCTGGACAAAGCCCGCCTCAAGACCCAGCACAAGTGCATCGACCTCAAGTGCCGCGCCCCCATCAAGCGCTGCATCCGCGACCGCAAATGGGTGGGGCTCGCCTTCCTCGTGCTGTTCGTGCCGGTGTGCTACTTCGCCAACACCCTCGGCTACAACTATGTCAAGTTCATGCCGCCCTCCACGGACACCTCGGTCAAGCATCAGATGGCGCAGACTCTCGGCAATCAGCTCATGATCGTCGTGCCCAACAGCTACGAATATTCTCCGGCGCCCGGTGCGAACTGGACGGAAACGGGCTATCTCATCGAAGAGAACTACGAATTCGTGCAGCGCCTCGAAGAGTACGGCGCAACACTCGAGACCGTCGAGTACAACGGAGAAACCGTCGAAGTTCCGAGGATCTCCTTTATGCTGGGGCTGTATGTCATGTTCCCCGAAGGGAGCACGGTGGCGTTCGATATGACCGACTCGGACGGCAATCATATCGCGACATTCAACTTCACACTGAGCCAACTGCTGCGCTTCATTGACGCCTACAAGGACGGCTTGCTCGACGATATCCAAGCAAACATTACCACCCTGATGCTCATCATGCTGGATACCGACGGCGACGGACTCATGGACGCCGAGCTTCCCGATGGCGTAGACGAGGGTATGCTCGAACACCTCGACGAGTATATGAGCAACATGGATCTCAGCTCGTATCTCGACACATTCAGCAATTATGTCAGCGGTGGCTACACCATGTACACCGTCGGCATAACCTACCCCGAGATCGACAACGAGAGCGAGCTCAGCTTCAAGATTCTCGACGACATCAAGGCGATCGCGAACGATATCTTCGGCGAAGGCGGCGTGGCGGTGACAAATCACCCGAACTACACTCCCGTGCGCTGCTACTTCACGGGTTACACGCAGGGCGCCTACGATTTCGCGGCGGTGACTCCCACCGACTTCGCTGTGGTGACCATCATCTCGGTGGTGGCGATACTCATCATCCTCATCGTCACCCTGCGCGGCATAAAGCTGCCCATCCTGCTCGTCGCGCTCATCGAGTTCGGCATATTCCTCAACCTCGTCATGCAATACATCTTTGCGGGCGGCGAGATCAACTTCATGTCCTACCTCATCATAAGCGCGGTGCAGCTCGGCGCGACGGTGGACTACGCCATACTCGTGGCGACCAAGTTCCGCAAGCTGCGCGAGAGATGGGAGCCGCGCCAGGCGGCGTATAAGGCGACCACGAGCTCGGTCATGTCCGTCCTGACCTCCGCGCTCATAATGGCGGGCGCCTGCTTCAGCATCTGCTTCTCCACCACCAACCTCATCATCGAGGAGATCACCTTCCTGGTGGCGCGCGGAGCGCTCATCAGCGCGCTGCTGGTCATATTCGTGCTGCCCGCTCTGCTCGCGCTCACGGATAAACCGAGCGGCGGAGAGAACCACATCATGCGCACGCCCAAGCTCCGCCCCGTGCGTTTCGGGAAGAAGCCGCGCTACACTCCCGTGCTCGAGACGGAAGGTGCGGGCGAAGCGGACGCTTCGGACATCACCGCGATGACCGACGAAGACGGCGCGGAAAAGCAAAAGACGGCGGACGCCGCGCCTTCCGACGAGGTTCCCCCGCAGGACACAATGACCCCGAGGAGCGACGATCCGGTATGACCAAAAAGGGACGGCACGCCGTCCCTTTTCTTTGAAAAACAAAAGCCGTGGAGCGCTCATGCGCTCCACGGCTTTGCTACGCACCGACTCCGACTGTCCGAACCGATGCGGGAACCGCATAGGTGGCTCCTTCAAAGTTTCCCCGTGGCACACGCCAACATCTGCTTAGTGCTGCTGCGGTCAAGCCCTGACACGGTTCACAGCATGACATTGCACGGGACCTTGCTATCAACGCTCCTTGTGCGGTGCAGCCACCCATAAGGAGAGCCTCGATCGGCGTTCGACACCGCTGTGGCGGATTGCGGTTCACAGGGCACCGCCGGCTCCCCGTCTAGCGTAGCTCAAACAGTATAGCATTTAGCCGCCCCAAATGCAACTGCATTTTGCGGCAGGCAAAAAAGCCGCAAAAAGGGCGGAAATTCCCCTTGAAAGCCCGCGCGCGCGGTGCTACAATGGCGTCATGAACAAGCGTATTTTGACCATTCAGGACTACTCGTCCGTGGGCAGGTGCTCGCTCACGGCGGCGCTCCCCGTGCTCGCGGCTTGCGGACACGACGCGGTCGGGCTCCCGACAGCGCTCCTCTCCACCCAGACCTACGGCATCGAAGGTTTCACTTACACCGACCTTTATGACAACATGCTCCCCTCTTACGCGCATTGGAAGAAGCTCGGCATAAACTTCGATGTCCTCTACACCGGCTTTCTCGGTTCCATGCGCATAGCCGAAGCGACCATGGAGATCGCAAGCGACCTCAAAGCGCGCGGAGCGCTCATCGCCGTCGATCCCGCCATGGCGGAGGACGGCGCGCTTTACAAGATATTCGACGAGGCGTACCGCGACAAGATGATAGAGCTCTGCCGCATCGCCGATATAGTCATGCCCAACTTCACCGAAGGCTGTATGCTCGCGGGTCTCGAAATGCCGCTCGAGCCCAACCGCGAGAACGCCCGCATGATCCTCAACATACTCCGCCACAAGGGCTACAAGCGCGTGCTGCTCTCCGGCATAAAGGCGGACGGCTGCCGCGGGACGGCGTCCATGTCGGGCGGAAAGATAACCTTCCAGATGAACGACGACTTCGACGCCTACATACACGGCGCGGGCGACTGCCTGTCCTCGGCGTTCGTGGGCAAACTCGCTTCGGGGATGAGTTTCGAACGCGCGGCGCAGGCGTCGGTGGACTTCTGCAAGGCGTGCATAGAGGCGTCCCTGAAGGCGAAAGTCGACCTCCGTTTCGGGCTGCTCATAGAGCGCGCCCTCCCCATGCTCGTCGAAGGAAAATAACAAAAAACCCGCGATCTAAGCGGACGGATCGGGGATCCATCCCTCCCGCAGACATCAACGATCGAACAAACAAAAAACCGCGGACGGCGTCCGCGGTTTTCGTCTGTTTTCGGGAGCTTACTTCTTGGCGTCCTCTTCGCGCTTCTTGGCGTCCTCGATGATCTTGGCGTTGGCGCTCGCGGGGACTTCGTCGTAGCGGATGAGGGACATGGAGAACTTGCCCCTGCCCTGCGTCATGCTGCGAAGGTCGGTCGCGTAACGGAACATTTCCGCCTGAGGCACTTCCGCGGTGATGATCTGCTTGGCGCCGGGAGCGGTGTCCGTGCC
>DVOE01000048.1 GCA_018713795.1 Candidatus Limadaptatus stercoripullorum | reverse complement strand
ACGCCTTCATCGCGAACGCGGATATCTACGGGGATATCTACTGCTACGGCGACAAGCTCACCATAGTCAGCAGCAATATCTACGGCAATGTCTACTTCGAGGGTTCGGATTTCACCGCCGACACCATGGTGATACAGGGCGGCGTGCTCGAGACAAGCGTGAACGGCAAGACGGGCAGAGTGAACTGCCCGGGCGGCAATCTCGTCATAGAGGGCGCGCACGGCTCGCTCAACGCAAGGCAGTTCAACGAGGACGCCGGCTTCGGCACGGCGGCGGATGTGGGCGGTGGCGGCACGCAGAATTGCTGGGGCGCGACGCTCACCAACTGCAGCGTGTACGGCAGCATTTGGTCGGGCGTCAACACGCACATCATGTGCTCCAAGTGGGACGAGGGAGGCACGAGCCTTCCCGACTACTACGGCAACATCTTCGTCAAGACCTATCTGTTCATAGACCTGACCCGTCCTTATCTCGTGCCTTACGAATACGCCATAGGCGGCAGCGACAAGCCGCAGACCGAAGGCGCCGCAGAGGGCAGCGGACACCGCGAGAATTGGACGGGCAATCTGCACGCAGATTCAGAGCTGTACTACGAAGCGGCATGCTGGAACTGTTTCGAGCGCACGAGCACGAGCCAGGTGATCTACGCCGACCGTTTCCAGATGACGCTCAACCAAAGTACGGGCGGGACCCAAAGCTCGGATGTGCAGAAGCTCGGGACCCTGCTTGTCGGCAGCGGCGGATTTTATATCGACGGTAACGACAGGGGACACGACGAGCAAGGTATTGGTGAAGATCTCTTTTCCGACAGGAACAAGTCAACAAAGTTCGTCGCGATATATTCCCAAAGCGAGATCAACGGAGTCACCAACGCCTGGGACTATCAGACCGATCAGACGGGCACTTACGGATGGAGGGTCTTCAGCGAGTCGGATATAGCCGGCAGGCTGTCCGCGGGAGCGGGGGCGATCTCGGGCGCGTTGGAGACCAAGCGGGTGGAGATCCTTTCCCGCTTCTCCCGCACGGCGACGAGCTACGGCGACGAGGTCTTCGGCAACAAACTTTGGGACGAAAAACTCATCAGCATAAAAAAATGGAGCGCTCCTCCGCACACCGACGAGGCGGACAGCGACGACGCGGTCACGGGGAAGGCTGTGGTGTACGCGGGCGGCGACGCGGGATTCGGCAGCCCGAATTCGGCGGCGGACGCGGTGGACGCCTATCTTGAATATCTCAAAGAGCATTCCGAGGCGGGCGGCGTCAGCGGCTCGGTGGCGGGCGGCAACTACACCCTCACCATCGAACAGAGCGTGACTTTTGCGGGCAGGGCGGACTTCTCCCGCTTTGACAGGGTGGTCATCGACACCTCGTCGGGCAATGTGCATATGCGCTTCCTGGGAGGGGCGGAATTCGGCGATCCTGCGGCGGTGAGCCACGAGACCGGCTCGGATGTGGTGCTGACGGGCGGCAATCTCACCTTCTGGTATCTCTACGAAGAGGACTATTACGACTTCAACTCGCCCTCGCTCAAGGTCAATCCTTTCACCGAGCTCGGCTTGGTGAAGGTGTCTGCCGGCGGCTACGGCAACGACGGATTGTATATCATCTCCAACGACGACGCTCTGCTCTACATGTCGCGGGATGTGTCCCTGAACGGGTTCATCTATATGCCGCACGGACAGGTGTATATCCAGACGGGCACCACCGGGGGCAATAATATGCTCAACGGCTGCATGGCGATCGAGAGCCTGGTCGTCAACTCGAAGGCGGATGAGAGCACCATCTCGGGGTGGGACAGGTTCATCGACTGGATCCTCGGCGGCAACTGGAACACCGACGAGGTCGTCGACCTTACGGTCAAGCAATACGAAAATGTTGTGTTCAACTATGTGATGTCGCCGCTCATCGTGGATGTCGGCTTCCAATACGGCGACACCATGCAGGAGATAACAAACTTCGGACAGGTGGTCTGGGAGTTCATGGGGTACTATTGATGTTGTATCGCGTGATGAGACGAGCGATAAGGCGCCGGAAGAGGGGCTTTACATTGGTGGAAGCGGCGGTCGCGATCGCGGTTTTCGCCGTGTCCGCCGCCATGCTCGCCATGATACTTTTCACCGCCACGCAGATGGTGCAGTACTCCCTCGCTTACGACTCCGACCGCGAAGCGCTCATGGAATTCATCGCGTCGGGCAGCGAGACGGGCTCGGACAGGATCACCGTCGAAGTCATAAAGGAAGGGGAGCCCGGCACCGAGCAATTCACCCTCGACCTCTCGAAAGGCAAAGTCAAGGTGGACGGCGAGTATATCATCTACACCCTCAACGACACGGGCAGGCGATATTCCATATTCGTGGCAGGCGGAGCATGATAAGGCGGACGGTACGGCGGAGAAAGGCGGGGTTCACCCTCGCGGAACTGCTGGTGGCGCTCGTCGTCATCTGCCTGCTTTCGACCTGCGTTTTTCTGATCACGCGCTCGGCGGCGGGCACCTTCACGCGCGGCGAAGATGTCATCTCGGCAAACGACCTCAAATCCATCGCCCTCGAATATGTGAGGCAGGAGCTGCGCACGGCGTCGGCGATCATGCTGACCGACGACCTCGAGGCGGACGGCGGCGAACTCATCAAAAGCGGCGCGTTGCTGTTCTCGCACGGCGGCAGGCTGTACACCGCGGACGCGAATGTGGACGGCGAACTTCCCCTCGACTATCCGGGCGGCGCGGGGAGCGCGCCCTTGCCCTCGAGCGCTCGTCCCTTCTTCGCGGGCGAGGACGCCGAGACCAACATCTACGGCAATTACGACATCGAGATCTCCTTTTCCCCGATCACCAACACTATGACCGGCAAGACGAACTCGCTCAAAGTCACCGTGGCGGTCTACCGCTCGGGGGAGTTCATGCTCGAGGGGAGCGAGGTGGTCGACCTCATCAACATGCGCCAGGAGAACGGTGAGATAAAGGGAGCGGCGGGGCGCTACTGCTTCTACGCGGCGTAGACGACCATGGCGCTCGATATCACCCTTTACATTTTAAGCGCGCTCACGGGACTTGCGATAGGCAGCTTCCTCAATGTCTGCATCTACCGCCTCCCGCGCGGCGAATTTTTCTCGCGCGCCCGCTCCTATTGCCCGAAGTGCTCCGCGCCCATACGCGCCCGCGACAATATCCCGCTCATAAGCTACATCGTCCTGCGCGGCAAATGCCGCAGCTGCGGGCAGCCCATCTCCCCGCGCTATCCCGTCGTCGAAGCGCTGACGGCGGCGCTCTTCATCGCGAACTTCGCCTATTTCGGCGTGCATCCTCTGACCATAGTGTGGGATATCGCCGTCTGCGCGCTCATCACCGCGGCGTTCATCGACCTCGACACTTTCGAGATCCCGGACAGCGCGATCCTGGTGCTGCTCGTTCTGGGAGCGGTGACCTTCGCGCCATTCGGGGGAGTGAGCTGGCAGGACAAACTCATAGGCTGCGCCTGCGTCAGCGTCCCCATGCTCATCGTCTGTTTGCTCGGCGGCATGGGCTTTGGCGATGTCAAACTCTATTTCGTGCTGGGACTGCTGCTCGGATGGCAGAAGACGCTCGTGCTCTTCCTCTTTTCGGCGGTGCTCGGCGCGGCGGGCTCGCTCATAGTCATGGCGGTGAGAAAACGAAAAGCGGCGAGCGGGGGAGAGGACGCCGCCGACAATATCCCCGAGAGTTCGACGGATCACGACATGGTGACCGACGGATCGACGGATCCCGACGCGATATCCGAAGATATGACGAACTTCGACATAATGCGGGACGAGACGACCGATATCGACCCCTCCGCCCGAAATGCCGCAAAAATCGAGCAAACTTCCGAGGAAGATACCCCCTCCGACAAAAATCGGGGAAAGGCGCGGATATTCTTCAAAAAGCGCGGAGAAGAAGGGGAGGAGAGAGAGGACGCGTTCACCCGCGCGGCGAAGCGCGGCAGCGCCGTGCCCTTCGGACCCTTCATCGCTCTCGCGACAGTTGTCGCTTTATACGGCGGTGATGCGATTATCTCCTTTTATGCGCGGATACTTGGGCTGTAGAAGCGTGAAAAAATGACGAAAAACCGCCTTAGAAGTGGTGTTCTCGTCAGGTTGCATATTGACACGGCGGCGCTCGTGAGGTATGATAGGAGCAAGGGAGGACTTTGTTGGACAATCATCTTATTTGGGAAATTTTGCTCTCCAATGGGGTCATCACCCACGAGCAGCTCGGTGACGCGATACGCTGGCAGAAGAGCCACCCCGACGAGGATGTCGGCGGCATACTTCTTTCCCGCGGCATAATCAACGACGCGCAGCTGCTCGCGGCGTACGCGCAGCGCCTGGATGTGCCGTTTGTCGAGAAGGATCTCGTGGTCAAGCGCCCCGAAGTCCTGAAATTGGTGCCCGAATCGCTCGCCCGCCGCTACGGCATAATGCCGCTGGACATTAACAACAACAAGATACTCGTCGCCATCTCCAATCCCGAAGACATGAGCGTCATCGAGGATGTCAAGATGAGTTCGAGGATGGACGCGTCGGTGCTGCTCGCCTCGCGCGACAATATCCGCAACGCGATAGAGCGCTACTACAAGAATGTCGAGCTGTTCTACCGCGAAGAGCAGTCGGATGTCCAGCAGATCAGCATCGTTTCCGACGACACGGCGAAGAAGATGGACGAGATCGAGTCCAGCGTCAACAACACGCCCGTCGTCAAGCTGGTCAACAATCTCGTTCAGCAAGCCTATGTCCGTCAGGTGTCCGACATCCACATCGAGCCTTTCGAGAACGATGTTCTGGTCAGGATGAGGATAGACGGCGACCTTGTCGAGGTCATGCGGCTCGCTCCCGCGTCGCTTGCGAGCGTCATTTCGAGGATCAAGATCCTCTCCGGCATGAACATTGCCGAGAAGCGCGTGCCGCAGGACGGCAGGTTTGCCTATCAGAACGACGAGTTCAAGGTGGATCTGCGCGTGTCGACCATCCCGACCATGTACGGCGAGAAGTGCGTCATGCGACTTCTGAACACCGGCGGCGAGAACCTGCTCACCTTCGAGCAGCTCGGCATGACAAAGGAGAACATCGCCCGCTTCGAGCATATGCTCTCGGCGCCGAACGGGATCATCCTCGTGACCGGTCCCACGGGCTCGGGTAAGTCCACGACGCTGTACGCGGTGCTCAACCGCCTGCGCAAGCCGACCATCAACATCACCACCATCGAAGACCCGGTGGAAAAGCAGATGTTCGGCATCAATCAGGTGCAGGTCAACACCAAGGCGGGCATGACCTTCGCGAGCGGGCTCCGCGCCCTCCTGCGACAGGACCCCGATGTCATCATGATCGGCGAGATCCGCGACTACGAGACGGCGGAGATAGCCGTGCGAGCGTCCATCACGGGTCACCTCGTGCTGTCCACGCTGCACACCAACGACTCCGTCTCGACCATCGTCCGTCTCATCGACATGGGCGTCCCGCCGTACCTGGTGTCCGCCTCTGTCAACGCGATCATCGCGCAGAGGCTGGTCAAGAGGCTGTGCCCGTATTGCAAACGCAAGCATGTCCTCACCGACGCGGAGCGCACCTTGCTCGGCGACGAGACCGCGAAAGAGAGCTACGAGCCCGTCGGCTGCCCGGAATGCAACCATGTGGGTTACAGCGGACGAATAGCCATCTACGAGATCGTCGAGCTCGACCACCGCATCCGCAAGATGATCTCCTCGGGCGCGTCTGTGGACGAGATCAAACAAGCCGCGGCGGAAAACGGCTCGGAGTTCCTTGCGGACAACCTCAGGGAGCTCGTCGCGAAAGGCGTCACCAGCATGGACGAGTACAACCGCATCATCTACACGGTGAGTTGAGCGGAGCGGGGGAGTCTCCCCCGAGCAGCAACGGTTATATCGGCGCAATGCGCCTTTATAATAAAAAAGAAAATTTTGGGAGGAACAACTATGAGAAACAAGAAGAAGGGCTTTACCCTGGTCGAACTTATCGTCGTCATCGCGATAATCGGCGTCCTCGCCGCGATCATCGTCCCCACCACCCTGCACTTCGTCAACCAGGCGAGAGATCAAGCTGCGACTGAAGAACTTGATCGTGTAGTCTCTGCTTTTGACAGTGGTCTTACCGATGTCATTGCAAATATGAGTGGCACTGACACAATCGACGAAGCCGACATCGCAAGCATTGTCAGCAAAGCCGGCATTACAGCCGATGCGCTCGAAAACACCATCACGGTTAGCATCACTAATGACAGCGGCACCATGAAGGTTGTGATCAAATCTGATTATAGTGACGAGGCAGCCTATACCATTACTAGGAATTACGCCGAATTCGGGAGGTATGTCCCGGCGAGCGGAATAAACAATTATAACATCGCAACGGGCCCTTCCGCCCCCGCCGGTGAATAATATTGCCTCTATGCTTTGGGCTTGGCGGTAAGCATGTTACCGCGCCCTGCGATTGGTCACACATTGTACCAAGCACAACCCACGGCTTGTGGGTTGTGCTTGGGCGTATAGCTAAGGGGGGATGATGAAGAAACATAAACGAGGTTTTACGCTCGTCGAGCTCATCGTGGTCATCGCGATATTAGGTATCCTCGCGGCGATAATCGTCCCCACCACGCTGCATTTCGTGACCGAGGCACGGCAGGAAGCCGCCGTAGAAACCTGCGACGGGATACTTCGCGCCCTCGAGACCAATTTGCTCTATCGCGCGGGTTCGGATGCCGCCATAGGCTACGACCTCGTCCTCGAGGTGCTGGGCGGCTATGTGGACATCCCGGAGGACGGGACGGCTGTCTCCGTCTCGGCGGCTGACGCCAACGGCGTCTTCACCGTGACCGTGACCTCGACCGAGAAAGGCGAGGACGGCGCGCTCATCTCGCGCTCCCGCTCCTTCACCGCCCCCCTCGGCGTCACCGTCTCCGCCTGCTCCCTCACCGTCGCCAACGGCATTTGGAGCTAAGCCACAAAAAGATACCCCAAAAAGTGTCCTCGGGCGCGGAGCGCCCTGCGGTACTTTTTGGGGGACCCCGGAGTAGGATCCCCATCAGCCAATTAGGGACGGGGTTATGGCTGGTAGCGCGCAGCGCGTATCAGCGCTACCCCGTCCCAAATTGGCGGCTAAATAGGAAGCAAAATCTTTGTCCCTTTCTGCCAACGGGGACTGTAGGACTCGCACTCACTCGTTCGGAGCTCCCCGGGGTCCCCACAAAGTACCGGAGGCATAGCCGAGGACACTTTTTGGGGTTGAGACCCGTCCCCCTGTTGGCAGGGATAAACGGAGTGCGAGTAGAGGGACGATCCGAACAAGTGTGTGCAAGGGCGGCACGGCAAAAAAAACGCGATATGAGAACTTTTGCGGCAAGCAAAGCTAAGCGCGGGTTCACGCTCGTCGAACTCATCGCCGCCATGGCTATCCTGGCGATAATTGCCGCTATCGTCGTTCCCGTCACGCTTCATTACATCGACGACACCCAGGAAGCTGCCGACGAGACCTACACCGCCGATGTTGCGAAATGGGCGGATTCCTGCGTACTCTCGCTGCGCAACCGCAGCGAACTCGTCACTTCCGCATCCCTCGCCGCCGAGATAAATTCTCTTTACCGGCGCGATTTTCCTTACGACATCGGCTACTTCGACGAAGTCGACAGCGCGGCGGGCACCCCCGACCTTTCCGACATCCGCGGCGTCTCCGAGGGCGCTTCGAGCTATGTCGGCATCTATTTTTCGGGCTCCGCCGTCACCGTCTACCTCATTAAAGACGGCGCCGAGGTCGAATCCGCCCGCGT
>DVOE01000047.1 GCA_018713795.1 Candidatus Limadaptatus stercoripullorum | reverse complement strand
GCAGTCATGCGTTTGCAAGAATATTACTGCTCACGGAGGGTTTTATGTCAGCCCGCAGATCCTATGAAGAGATCGCACGAAACAATGTCGCAGAACTCGTGGCTTACGCCGAGAAGTATCTCGAACTCGACGGCGCGGACGCCGTTTACGCCACCAATTCGCTGCTCGACCTTTTGGGGCTTCCCGAGCCCGCGGACATCCGTCCCGAGCCGAGCGAAGACTTCTACAAGCCGCTCGGCGCGCTCGTGGACTACGCCGTCCGCAAAAAGCTCTGCGCCGAGACCGACCGCCTGCTCTTCGAGACGAGGATAATGGGACTTCTGACCCCTCCCCCCTCCGTCGTCATCGAGAAATTCGACGGCATCGCCGCCTACGAAGGTCCCATGAAAGCCGCCGAGTGGCTGGGACAGCTCTCCGAGCGCTGCGGCTACATCCGCCGTCCCGACATCGACCGCAACATCCGCTGGACCTACGAGAACCCCCGCGGCGATATCGTGGTCACCATCAACCTCGCCAAACCCGAAAAGACGCCCGAGGAAGTCCGCCGCGCCAAGGAAGCCAAGACCGGCTATCCCAAGTGCCTGCTCTGCGCTGAGAATGTCGGATTCGCGGGCAACGCCGGGCATCCCGCCCGTCAGACGCTCAGGACCATCCCCTTCGAGCTGGACGGCGAGAATTGGTTCATGCAATTCTCCCCCTTCGTCTACTTCGAGGAGCATGTCATCGCCATCGCCGAGGAGCACCGCCCCATGAATGTCACTGCGGCGACTTTCAGGCGTATGCTCGACTTCATCGACCTGTTCCCCGGCTACTTCATCGGCTCCAACGCCGCCCTCCCCATAGTCGGCGGCTCCATCCTCGCGCACGACCACTATCAGGGCGGCAAAAAGGTGTTGCCCATCTTCAGGACGGGCGCGCGCAAACATTTCCTCATGCAGGGACTTGCGGATGTCAATGTCAGCATCGCCGACTGGTACAACTCGGTGGTCAGGCTGGAGAGCAAAAACCGCGCGCAGCTGCTCACCGCCGCCGAAAAGTTCCGCGCAGCCTGGGCGGATTACTCGGACGCGGAGTCGAACATCCTCGCCTACACCGAAAGCGAGGACGGCGCCCGCACCCCGCACAACGCCGTCACCCCCATCGCCTGTATCAACGACGACGGGCTCTACCGCATCGACCTCATACTCAGGAACAACCGCACCGACGAGGCGCATCCCTTCGGCATCTTCCATCCCGCGGAGGAACTGCACAACATCAAGCAGGAGGCGATCGGCATAATCGAGGTGCAGGGGCTGTTCATCCTGCCCGGCAGACTGCAGCGCGAATGCGAAGGGATAAAGGACATCCTGACCGGCAAAGAGCCCCTGGATTTCAAGGCGCTCGCGGGCGAGGATCATCCCCTCCACAAGCACCTCGGCATGATCGCGCAACTCGCCGCCGACCACGGCACGGGACTCAGCGAGGACAAGGCGGGCACGGTCATCACGGACTATATCAACACCGCCTGCGAGAAGATCCTCGACACCACCGCGGTGTTCAAAAACACCGAAACGGGACAGGAGGCCTTCTGCCGCTTCATCCGCTCGGTCGTCGAGGGATAACTTTCGAAAAACGGGGTTTAACGGCGCGAAACGCGGGTTAAACGGCGCATTCCGGCGTCTTACGCCCGACTTTCCGTCAAAATTCCCCGCCATCCGAATATAACCGGCTTTCTATCATGGGGCATTTTCGCGAAAATCCCCCTTGCATTTCGCGCGCGGCGCGCGTATAATACCGCTTGAAAAAACACAACCTTATGCGAGGTGTAAAATGGCAACCAAATCCAAGGCAACAACCGTAAACGCCAAGAGCGACTATGTGCTCGCCGCCATCGCGTTCTGCGTGGTGGGCGTGCTGTTCTGCGCGACGCAGGCAAACTCCATCGAAGTCACGCTGTACGCGATCGGCACCGTGATGACCGTGCTCGGGCTGCTCGAACTCATCAACAAGAACTTCATCGTCGGCGCTATCGAAGCGGCGATCGGCATCGTGCTCATCGTCCTTGCCGCCGTCGACCAGCGGATCCCCCTCATCCTGCTCGGCATCGCGGCGATACTCTTCGGGCTGTTCATCCTCTTCGTCAACATCAAATCCCTGCGCGGTGTGAACGGCGTGATGGTCATCCTCATCTGCCTGTTCGCGGTGACCGTCGGCGCGCTGTTCATAGCGGCTTACGTCGAGTCCTCCTCCGAGCTCCTCATCGCCCTCGGCGCGATAAGCATAGCGGCAGGCGTGGCGCTCATCATCCGCCGCCTCATCTACGCAATCAAACACTGACCCCGAACAAACCAAAAAAACCGCCGGACACCCGGCGGTTTTTTTGTTACGCGCCGCTCACGCTTTGCAACATACGCGGCGCGCGAGCGGACATACGCCGTGCGCCTTCTGCATATGCGCCGTGCTCTGCGTCATACGCCGTGCGCCTTCTGCATATGCGGCGCGTCCTGCGGCGGTCGGGAGCGGCGGAGAGGCTCATCGGAAATCAAAAGCCGCCCCGAGATCCGGGGCGGCTTTTGCGCTTTGAGGTCATTCGGGCTTGTCTTCGCCCGCTTCCTCCGCCGCGTCCTCTATGGGAGCCGCGACGGGGGCTTCGTCATCGGGCGGAGTTTCCTCCGCGCCGTAGGCGGCCTTCTCGTCGGAGACGGAGAGCGCCACCTCGACGCCTTCCGCACCGTCGGTCGCGGCGTCGAACGCGTCTTCGCTCACTTCGGTGCCGTCCGCGCCCGCGAGCGCGAGCTTCTCTGCCTTGCGGCGCTCGATCTCCTCGACCGCAGCCTTCTGCTCCTTCTCGGTGAACTTGTAGAAGAACATGGGTATCGCGGAGGCGATGAAGCTGATCGCGGCGACGAGCATGAGCATGATCCACATGATATCCTTGCCGCTTGCGGTGAGCGCGCCGGGGTTGTTGGGGGTGACGCCGGCGATGTAGTAGCCCATGACGCCGATGAACGCGCCGATCGCCATACCGATCTTGTTGATGAAGGTCTGCATCGCGAAGCAGATGCCTTCCGCCCTCTCGCCCGTCTTGAGCTCGAGGTACTCGACCGTGTCGCCGATCATGGCGTAGGAGACGATGTTGGTAAGACCCGACGGCACGCCGGAGATGACTATCGCGAGGATGGCGATGACCAGCGTCGCGACATCCGTGTAGTCGCCCTTGCCGCCGCCGTTGATGGCTATGCCGACGATGAACGCGATGAGCAACGCCACGCCGCCGGCGATATTGGTCCAGATGTACGACTGTTTCTTTCCTATCTTCTTTGTGAGGAAAGGCACGAGCACGGAGGCTATAAGTCCTCCCGGGACGATCGCGATGGTGACCAGCGTGTAAAGTCCCTCGCCGTGCATACCGATGAGCTCGACATTGTCAAGAACATATTTGCAGAAGTAGAGGCCGCCCGTGTAGGTGAAGACCATACGCGCCGCGCCCAGGATGCCCGAAATGACGATGAGCATGAGGGGCTTGTTCTTGAACAGCAGCTGGAGGTTGTGCTTGAGAGAAGGAGGATTCTCGATGGGATCGGTGCGTTCCTTGGTGCCCTTGAAGCCGACGAAGAAGAGCGGGGTGCCGACCGCAACGCAGACGATCGCCGCGATGAAGTAGATCCACTGGAGGTTGCTCTGCTTGTTGTTGAGTTCGCCCTTGAGCGCGCTTTGGAGATCGGTGCCCGACCAATCGTAAACGGCGTCGGGGTCGTTCTCGTGATAGTACTCGTAGACGGGAATGAGACCGGTGAGCTTGTCGGGAGCCTTCCCCTCTGCGCGCGCCTCAGCGTTCTTCTCGGCGTTGCCGTAGTAAGCTTCCCAAACGGCGGAACCTTCCGCGAAATGAGTGTTGATGAACTCTTCAAGGCTGCTGCCTATGGTCTTGTATGCTCTGTTCGCGTCCTCGTCGAAGTCGAGATAGACGCCTTCGGCGAGCTCGCCTTTGTCATACGCCACCTGGAGCTGGGAGACCACGCCCTGATAGGCATTGATCTGAAGCTGATAGTCGTTGGTCATGCCGCTTGTGATCTGCGGAACGATGATGGTGACGAGACCCGCACCCGCCGTGCACAGAAGACGCGCGATGGTCAGCATGTTGCCGCGACGGTAGGTGTCGTGGGTCATGCAGGAAGTGAGTCCCCAATAAGGCACATCGCAGACGGTGTACACCATGCCCCAGATGAGGTACATGATGGTCATCGCCGCAAAGCCGCCGGGAGAGGCGGGATACCAGGGCAGGAAGCACAATATCGTGATGCCCGCCACGGGGAGAGCCATCCATTTGAGATAGGGACGGCACTTGCCCCACTTGGTCTTCGTCCTGTCGACGATGGAGCCCATGATGGGGTCGTTGAGTGCGTCATAGATACGCGCCAACAACATGAGCAGAGCGACCTGCAGTGCGCCGTAGCCTATCGCGTCCGTCATGAAGATGGTCAGATACGACCCGATGATGGTGCAGATGAGGTTCTGTCCGAAACCGCACAGCGAATATGCGATAGCCTCTTTGGGCTGCATATCGCCGTCGTTGGGTTGGGTGCCGAACAACTTGTGCCAGAAACTGCGGTTGTCGGGAGCCGCGGCAGTCGCCGCCGCTTCGCCGGTACCCGCGTCTTTGACTTCGAGATCCGCCATAATTACCCGCCTTTGAAAGTTTTTGAAAGACCGCGCACTTACCCGTTTGCGGCCATTAATATTATTTTAATGATGGCACGGCGGTCTGTCAAGACCAAATGGCAGCTTAAGTCTCGATTAAATGATTAAACTTTTCGCCCGCGCATGTGCGCTCGAACGCACGGGCGCGACAATCGTATACACGCGCGCGAGCCCCGCCGCAAAATAAAAGCGGGACCCGCCGCGCGAGTCCCGCCGTTCTTTTGCGGAGCCGGCGTCATTCCACCGTGACGGTGACGACAATGCAACCGTTGTTCGAGCTGCTGTTGCCGCTCTCGAGCCCGAGCACTATCTGCGTTTCGCCGGGGCTCACCTTGCCAAGGTCTATCTCGACCCTGACCTGCACGATCGAGTTTGAGCCGCTCGAACCGACGAGATCTTGATTCGTGACGGGCTCGTAAGAGAGCGCGTCGTTCGGGATCACGTTCTCGTCCGTGGACAGCAGCGCCGGGACTTTGATGGAGGTCGTCCACGGCCAGCCTATCTCCGCGGTCAGCGTGGCGGTGCCCGCGCCTGCGGAAATCGCGGTCTCCATGCCTTCCGCCCAATTTATCCTGCCGTCGCGCTCGGTGTCCGTGTAGGACAGATCGACGGTGATATCGACATCCTCGGCGGGCATGACGAACTCAAAGCGCGTGCCGCCGTCTTCTGCGGGACCCGCGTTCACGCAAAGCTCGTCGTTGGCGCGCACCATGTCGATGACCACGGCATCGAAGGCGGGCTTGACCTCGACATACGCATCGCTGCCCGCAGTCGTCTTCGTGGTCTTCCAGCCGAAGTCGTAAAGGAATTCTTCCGGCGCATTCACGGTGTAGACCGTGCCGCCGCCTTCGTCGCCCCTGTCTTTGGGTGTGCAGGCGACGAGCAACGCGGTCAGCGCGACCACCAGGCACAGCACCGCGACGGCTGTGAATATCTTTTTACCGTTAGTTTTCATTTTATCCTCCTTTCGGGCGTTCGCCCGTTCAAACCTGTTTGACGCTCTCATGGAGCGGATAGCGACGCTTGTCCGCGAACGCGGGGTTGTAGCACCCTTGGAACAGGCAGCCCACGGGCACGACGGGTCTGTCAAAATCCGACACAGTCCCCTCCTCGGGCTTTTCGCCCCTTTGTGATATTCTCGCATCCCCGCCCCGCCGTGTCAATAGCGCCCGCGGCGTTTTTTAAGAGCCGAAAATGCGACTCCGACCCTTGCGCCGCCGCCCGAGGCGATGTATAGTTAGAGCGTGAAAGGGATGATATCGCAGCGGTAAAAGGGAGCCGCGGCGGCACACACCCATGTGGGGCGGAGAGAGACTTATGCCAAAAAACCAGGTTTACTGCGCCGAAAAGCTGAGAAAAACTCTGCTTTTTGACGGTGACAGACAGATAGGCGCACGCATCGAAAATCTCGTCGCGGGGACTTCTTTCCCCATCCCCGCCGACAAGACCGTCATCGAGTGGTCGGAGTCACCGCGCGGCAGGAAGAGAGTGTTCGACTGCTCGCTCGCCCGCGTCACCGGCGTGGACGGCGGCGGCTACTCCCTCGCGGACGACGGCGGGCTATTCACCGTCCGCATAGACTTTTCGGCGGGCGCGGACGGCACCCTTCTGAAGACCGTCTCCCTCTCCGCTTCGCGCGATGTCTTCCTGCGTGCGGTCACGGCGGACGCCTTCCCCGTGCAGGAAGGCTTTTCAAGGCAGACTCCCCTCGCTCCACGCACTCTCATCCCGCCGGTCATCGCCCGTCTCGGGCAGCCGGTCTATGTTGCGGACATTTTCACGGGACTTGAAAGCCCTGCCAGCGACAACTTCATCGCGGACGGTGAAGCGCGCGCGGTCTACCACACGGGCAGGCGCTTCTCCGAGGTGGCGAAGGACGGGGTCTACGCCCTCCCCGCCGTCGTGCTTGGTGCTGCGAAGGGCGCGGACCTCGACTCCGTGCAAAACGCATTTTTCTCCTATATCGAAGCGATCGCCCGCCCCGCGAGATTCAAGCTGCAATTCAACAGCTGGTACGACAACATGCTCGACATCGATCCCTGCCGCATAGAAAAGTCCTTCACCGAGGTGGCGGAAGGCGCCGCCCGGGCGGGGCTGCGCCCCTTCGACTGCTATGTCGTGGACGACGGCTGGACGGACTACACCCACCCGCGCTTTTGGGAGTTCAACGACAAGTTCAAGGACGGATTCGCCCGCGAGGCCGCTCTCACCGCCCGCCTGGGCAGCACTTTCGGGGTGTGGTTCGGTCCGCGCGGCGGCTACACCAAACAGACGGTGAAGTACGCCCGCCTGCTCAAAAAGCTCGGCTATCACATGAACGCCGCTTCCTTCGATATCTGCACGGGAGATCCGAGGTATATCGCCGATCTCACAGACAGGATGTGCGAGTTCGCGAGGCGCTACAATGTCTCATACTTCAAGATCGACGGCTTTGCGAAACTCCCCTGCCGCGCCTGCGGACACGGTCATCCCGCCGCCCGCGGGAAGGGGCTCGCCTTCTACACTTTCCTCTGGGAAGAGTGGCTGAAAGGGCTGGAAAAGGTCTCCGCCGCCCGCCCCGGCGTCGTGCTCAACATCACCTCATACGCGCACTGTTCGCCGTGGTTTTTGAAGTGGGCGGACTTCGTGTGGATGAACAACGCCTCCGACATGGGCTACTCGGGGAGCGGCGACGACCTCGCCATGTGCCTGAGTTACCGCGATGCGCGCTACCGCGATCTCTTCGTCGTGCAAGGGATGCAGTTCCCCGCCGCGCACCTCTACAACCACGAGCCCTGCTACGCCCTCAAAAACCGCAATCTCACCCGCAAGGATCCCGCGCCCGTCAGATTCGACGACGAGCAGTTCGAGACCTATCTCAAGTGCTGCATGATGCGCGGCAGCGGGCTTGCGGAGCTGTACTTCTCGCCCGCGATGATGGACGAAAACAAATGGAAGATCGCGGCGAAAGTGCTCTCCTTTGCCGAGCGCAACTTCCGCGTGCTCTCCGCCTCCCGCTTTTTCGGCGGCGACCCCGAGAAGGGGGAAGTCTACGGCTACTACGCCGAGCGCGACGGGAGCTACGCCCTCATGCTGCGAAACAGCGGCGCCTCCCCTGCGAAGTGCTCCTTCACCTTCCCCGCGGCGGGCAGGATAGAAACCGAACTCGCCCCTTATGAGATAAGATTTCTCACCGACCTCACCTGACCCGCGCGTTCACCTCGCGAGGGTCAGGGTGACTTCCGCGAGGCGCTCTGCGGCGCGGGCGGTCTTTTGGGCGTTCCCGAAGGCGGTGAGGCGGAAATAACCCTCTCCCCGTCTCCCGAACCCGACGCCCGGCGTGCCGACCACCGCCGCCCGCTCGAGCAGCAGATCGAAGTAGTCCCACGAGCTCATCCCGCGCGGACAGCGCATCCATATGTACGGCGAATCCACCCCGCCCGTGTGCCATATGCCGGCGTCCGTTAGCGCCTCGTGTATGACGCGGGCGTTTTGCATGTAGTAGTCCACGCTCTTCTTGTTCTCGTATCTGCCCTGTTTGCCGAGAGCGGCTGCCGCCGCGCGTTGGACGACATAGCTCACTCCGTTGAATTTGGTGGTCTGACGGCGCAGCCACATTTTGTTGAGTTCGCCGCCCGCGAGCTCCCTCGGCACCACCGTCCAGCCGCAGCGCATCCCCGTGAATCCCGCCGACTTGGAGAAGGAACAGAATTCCACCGCGCACTCCCGCGCGCCCTCTATCTCAAAGATCGAGGTGGGGAGCGCTGGATCCGAGACGAACGCCTCGTAAGCCGCATCGAAGAATATGACCGCGCCCGTCGCGCGCGCGTAGTCCACCCACGCTTTGAGTTCCTCGCGGTCATACACCGCGCCCGTGGGGTTGTTCGGCGAACAGATATAGATTATGTCGAACTCTCCCTTCTCGGGCGGCGCGGGCTTGAAGCCGTTGCGCCTGCCGCCCGCCGCGAAATACAGTTTGTTGCCCGCCATGACATTGACATCGCGGTAGGCGGGATAGACGGGATCGGGAAGCAGGACGCGGCTCTTCGCGAACAGTTCCACCATGTTGCCGAGATCGCTCTTCGCGCCGTCGCCGACAAAGATCTCGTCCACGCCGAGCGCGACGCCCTTCAGGGAGTAGTGCTCCGCGATCGCCTCGCGCAAAAAGTCGTAGCCCTGCTCGGGACCGTAGCCTCGGAAGGTCTCCTCCTCCGCCATCTCGTGCGCCGCGGCTTGCAGCGCGCATATGACCGCGGGCGCGAGCGGACGAGTGACATCGCCTATGCCGAGACTTATCACCTCCTCGTTGGGATGCGCCGCCTTGAACGCGCGGACTTTCGCCGCTATGCCCGCAAAGAGATAGCTTTCGCCGAGTTTCAGGTAATCTTGGTTGAGTCTCATATCCTGCATTCTCCTTCGAAGTTCTTTTCCGCGCCGCCCGTCATGACGACGCCGCCCGCGGTGAAGATTATCTTCAGCGTCCCGCCGTTCAGCACCACCGAGATCTCTTCGCCTTCCTCAGCCCTTCCTTCCGCGACCGCTGCCGCCGCAACCGCGCAGCTGCCCGTGCCGCACGCCATGGTCTCGCCGCTGCCGCGCTCCCACACCCGCATACGCATCCTGTTTTTCCCGAGGATGTTCACGAATTCGACATTCACCCGCTCGGGAAAGAGCGGCAGGGTCTCGATCGCGGAGCCTATCCTCGCGATATCCAGCGCTTCCACATCCTCTTCCGTGAAAATGACGAAGTGCGGATTGCCCATGGAGACCGCCGTCCCCGTCCTCGTCTGTCCCGCCGCGCACACGGGGATACCGCTCCAAACTCTGCCGTAAGGCGTCTCGCGAGGAGCGTAACCGCGCGGGAGCAGGCTCTCGTCGATGGGGACGGCGCCCGCGTCGAACACCGCCTTGCCCATATCCACGGACGCGCCCGTACACACGCCGCCCTCCGTCACCAGCCGCAGTCGCTTTATCCCGCTCGCCGTCTCCACCGTCATGAGCTTTCTGCCCCCGGTGTAGCCCGCCTCGTAGGCGTACTTGCCCACGCACCTCACGGCGTTGCCGCACATCCTGCCCTCGCTGCCGTCGGCGTTGAACATCCTCATGCGGACATCCGCGCACTCGGACGGGAGGATGAGCACCACTCCGTCTCCGCCCACTCCGAAATGCCTGTCGCTGAGGGCGGGCACGGCGGAGAGGATATCACCGCACCTCTCCGCGCTCTCACCGGAGGTCAGATCGAAGTAGATATAGTCGTTGCCGCAGCCGTTCATCTTCACGAATCTCATGCCGCCCTCCTTCATATCCCGCTCGCACCGTAGTTGGGGAGCACTCTCGCCGACGGATCTTTGACGCCCGCAAGTCCCTTCCAATCGCGGTTGGGCATCCAGAAATCGGTTATGCTCGCCGCGGTGCGCGGGTAATATTTCTCGAATATCTCGCGGTAAAGCAGGCTCTCCTTGGTGAAGGGACGGGCGTGGGAGTAGCGCGAGCGTTTCATCTCGAATTCCTCGTCCGTGAACCTGCTCTCGGCGTAATCGCGGATGATCCCGACCATGGAATGCCCCACCGCGTCCGAAAACGCCGCCTTCTCGCGCCAAAGTATCTCCTCGGGCAACAGATCGCCCTCGAACGCCTTGCGCAGGAGATATTTGCCCTTGCCGTACACATTCATCTTCATCGCGGGGTCTATGCGCATGACATACCTCACGAAGTCAAGATCCCCGAAAGGCACCCGCGCTTCCATCCCGTGCACCGAGATGCACCTGTCCGCGCGCAGGACATCGTACATATAAAGTTCCCGCATCCTCTTCGCCGCTTCCGCCGCGAACGCCGCGGGCGAGGGCGCGTAGTCGGTGTACTTGTAGCCGAAAAGTTCGTCGGACACCTCGCCGGTCAGCAGCACTTTGATATCCGTGTGTTCGCGGATATACTTGCACACGAGATACATCCCCACGCTTGCGCGGACGGTGGTTATGTCGAATGTCCCGAGCGCCGCCACCACATCTTCGAGCGCGGACAGCACATCGCCGCGGTCTATGATGACCTCCGTGTGATCCGAGCCGATATACCTCGCCACCTGCGCCGCGTACTTAAGGTCGATGGCGTCGGTGTCCATGCCTATGGAGAATGTCCTTATCCGACCGCCGAGCAGCCGCGCCGCCACCGCGCAGACTATGCTGCTGTCCAGCCCGCCCGAAAGCAGAAATCCCACCGGCGCGTCGGAGTCCAGTCTCTTCTCTATGCCCCTCGTCAGCTTTTCCCGTATGTTACGGGTCACCGTCTCGAGGTCGTCCGCATGGACGGGACCGGGATAGGCGGGATCGGCGTAGCGCACGAACTCCCCGTCCGCGTAGTAGCACCCGGGCGGAAATGCGCGCACCTCGTCCACTATTTCCGTAAGGTTCTTAGCCTCGGAAGCGAACACGATATGCCCGCTCTCCGACCAGCCGTAAAAGAGAGGGCGGATGCCTATTGGATCGCGCGCCGCGACGAACGCGTCCCTCTCCGCGTCGTAGATGACCGCCGCGAACTCCGCGTCCAACCGCTCGAACATCCCGACGCCGTACTCTTTGTACAGCGGGAGCAGCAGCTCGCAGTCGCTGTCGCTCGCGAAATCGTACTTCTTTTCGAGCTCCCTTTTGAGAGCGCGGAAACCGTAGATCTCCCCGTTGCAGACGACGCAGCTACCGTCCATGAAAAAGGGCTGCATCCCCTTTTCGTCGAGACCCATGATCGCCAGCCGCTGAAAGCCGACCAGCCCGCCGCCCGCGCGCACCACGCGCTGCATATCCGGACCCCTCGACGCCGTCTTGGCGAGCGCCCTTTCAAAAACTTCCTCGGGCATATCCTGCCCCGTATAAACCATGACCGTGCACATTTTTCACTCCTTTTCCGCCGCCGCGGCGGCGCGCTTCGCATCTTGATCAGCCGAATGCGCGCTTAAACTCCTTGTTTATGCCTGTAAACTCATCTTTTGCGTTCTTCCGCGCGTTCTGCCGCCGCTTTTACGAACGCCAAGAAGAGCGGGTGCGCCTTGTTGGGACGCGACTTGAACTCGGGGTGGAACTGCACTCCGACGAAGAACTTCCGCCCCGGCACGCTTACCGCCTCCACCAGCCTGCCGTCCGGAGACAAGCCCTCAAAACTCAGCCCTTTTTCTTCGAGCGCGGCGCGGAAATCGTTGTTGAACTCGTAGCGGTGGCGGTGCCTTTCGCGCACACTTTCCGCGCCGTAGATCTCCCTCAGAAGTCCGCCCTCTTTGAGCACGCACTCATACGCTCCCAGCCTCATCGTGCCGCCCTTGGGGATATCGCCGTGCTGGTCGGGCATGAGGTCGATGACCTTGCTGCCCGCCGCCGAGAATTCTCCCGAACACGCGTCCGCTATGCCCGCCTCGTCGCGCGCGAATTCTATGACCGCGGTCTGCATCCCGAGGCATATCCCGAGATAGGGGATATCGCGCTCGCGGGCGAACTTCGCCGCCGCTATCTTGCCTTCCACTCCCCTCTCGCCGAACCCGCCGGGGACGAGTATGCCGTCCGCTCCCGAAAGCAGTCTCTCCGCGCTCTCGCTCGTCACATCCTCCGCCTCTATCCACTCTATCTCCGTCCCGACCGCGTTCTCGAACCCGCCGTGGCGGATCGCCTCCGCGACCGAAAGATAGGCGTCGCGCATCTCCACATACTTGCCTACGAGCGCTATCCGCACCTTCCCCGAGGGTGACGCCGCCCTTTCGAGCATCGCCGTCCAGTCCGAAAGATCGGGCTCGCGGGCGGGAAGTCCGAGCTCCCTCGCCGCGACGGCGGACAGCCCTCCGCGCTCGAGCATGACGGGCGCCTCGTAGATGCTCCCCACCGTCATGTCCTCGATTATGCAATCGGGCTTGACATCGCAAAAGAGCGCTATCTTGCTCCTCGCCCCCTCGCCGAGCGGCAGCTCCTGCCTGGTGACGATGATGTCGGGCGAGATGCCCATCTGCCGCAGTTCCTTGACCGAGTGCTGGGTGGGCTTGGTCTTCTGCTCGCCCGAGCAGGCGATATACGGCACGAGCGTGACATGGACGAACAATCTGTTCTCCCGCCCGACTTCCCTGCCTATCTGCCTCGCGGCTTCGAGGAAAGGCTGGCTCTCTATGTCGCCTATCGTGCCGCCTATTTCGGTCAGCACGATATCCGCGCCCGTCTTTTTCCCGACGGCGTAGACATACTCCTTTATCGCGCCGGTGATATGCGGGATGATCTGCACCGTCTCGCCGAGATACTCTCCCCGCCGCTCGCGCTCGATCACCTCGCGGTACACCTTGCCCGTGGTGAGATTGGAAAGCTTGTTGAGGTCCTCGTCGATGAACCGCTCGTAATGTCCGAGGTCGAGATCCGTCTCCGCACCGTCCTCGGTGACGAACACTTCACCGTGTTGGCAGGGGTTCATCGTCCCGGGATCCACATTGATATAGGGGTCGAGCTTCTGCGCCGCCACCTTGTAACCGCACGCCTTGAGCAGCCTGCCGAGAGACGCGGTGACTATGCCTTTGCCCAGCCCCGAGACGACTCCTCCCGTGATGAAAACATACTTTGTCATGTCCTCCTCCTTCGCGGCGCGCACCCGCCGCAGTTCCGCTTAAAAAACGAGAAGCGCACTTTATCGGTCTTTTTCAGCCGATAAAGTGCGCCTTTGCACTCTTTGTTTATTTTTCGCTATCTCACGCACTCCGCGCGCCTTACTCCCACTCTATGGTGGCGGGCGGTTTGCCCGTGATATCGTAGACCACTCTGCCCGCGCCTTCGATCTCGTCCACTATGCGTTTCGCCGCGCGGTCGAGGACGGCGTAGGGCACGCGGACATATTCGCAGGTCATAAAGTCGGTGGTGCGCACCGCGCGCAGCGCCACGACATAGCCGTAAGCGCGGAAGTCGCCCACCACCCCCACGCTGCGCGAAGAGGTGAGCACGGCAAAGTACTGATCCGCGCGCACTCCTCCCTTTGCCATTTCTTCGCGGAAGATGAGGTCCGCCTCACGCAGGATGTCCAGCTTCTCGCGGGTGACCTCTCCGAGGCACCTGACCGCGAGCCCGGGGCCCGGGAAGGGCTGACGGGCGACCATGCTCTCGGGGAGCCCCAGCTTGCGCCCGAGCGCGCGGACTTCGTCCTTGAAAAGTCCTCTCAGCGGTTCGACTATGCCCGCGAATCTGCTTTTGGCGGGCAGACCGCCCACATTGTGGTGGCTCTTGATATTCGCGCCGCCGCCCGCGCCGCTCTCTATGACATCGGGATAGATGGTGCCCTGCGCGAGGAAGCAGTCCGCATAGTCCGCGCTCGCCTCCTCGAACACGCGGACGAACTCTTCGCCCACGATCTTGCGTTTGCTCTCGGGATCGGTGACGCCCGCAAGTCTCCCGAGAAAGCGCTCGGACGCGTCCACGCACACCAAGCGCAATGACCTGCCGCCGAACGCCTCTTCTATCTCCCGCCGCTCGTTTTTGCGCATCATGCCGTGGTCGACGAATATGCAGGTGAGCCTGCCGGGGATGGCGCGCTCGAGGAGAGCCGCCGCCACCGCGGAATCCACTCCGCCCGACAGCCCGAGCACCACTTCGCTTTCGCCCACCGTCTCTCTGATATGCCCGATCTCGCTCTCGATGTAGGCGTCCATGGTGTAATCGCCGCGCGCGCCGCACACCTTGAAAAGAAAGTTCCCGAGCATCCTTCTGCCGCCGCGGGTGCGCTCCACCTCGGGATGGAACTGCACGCCGTACAGCCTCTTCTCCTCGCACGCGACCGCCGCCGCGGGACAGTTTGCGGTGACTGCGGTGACCGAGAAGCCTTCGGGGAGCTCCGAGACATAGTCGGTGTGGCTCATGAGCGCGCGGACGGGGCTCTTCACCCCCGAAAACAGCGGCGAGGGCGCGGTCAGGGCGACCTCGGTGGTGCCGTACTCCGACACTTCGCAGGGGCTCACCTTCCCGCCCAGCGCCGCGCACATCATCTGCATCCCGTAACATATCCCGAGCACGGGTATGCCCAGCCCGAAGAGGGCGGGATCGGCGGCGGGCGCGTCCTTCTCATACACGCTGAACGGTCCGCCCGTGAGGATGATCCCGATGGGCGCGAGCGCGCGCACTTCCTCCGCGGGCGTGGATCCCGGAAGGATGACAGAATGCACCCGGAGCGACCGCACCGACCGCGCGATCAGCTCCTTGTACTGTCCGCCGAAATCAAGCACCAATACCGTCTGACGATCCTTTTCTTTCATAGCCTCTTATTATGTCCTTTGCCACGGCGTAACGCGTGAGCCTGTTGTCCATTGCCGTCTTTTCGATGAATTTATGCGCCGCCTGTTCGGTCATCCTGCGCCGCTCGACGAGCAAACATTTTGCCCTGCCCACCGCCTGTGCTTCGAGCACCTTGCGCCTGAGACCCGCGTTCTCCCTGATTATCGCCCCGTACGCAGCGCGTATCGCCGCGAGCTGAAAAACAAACGCTTCGGGCGCCCGCACGCCCTCCGGGAGCACGAAAACTCCGCCCTTCGCCAGCCTGTCCGCGGCTGCTGCCGAAAGCTCGCCCGCGGGAACGAACACCACCGCCGCTCCCGACGACGCCGCGCACCTGAGAGCAAGTTCGGCTCCGCCGCCGTCCTCCCGCTGCACCACGACCGCGATGTCGGCGCCGCTCCTCAGCATCCCGAGGCACTCTTCCTCCGAAGAGGGGGTGAGCACCGTTCCGACCTTGTTTAGCAGCCGGCTGAGGGTTCCGCGATCGGAGTCCGAGACCAGAACGGTAGTGTACATAGCTCGCCTTCAAAAAAAATATGGCGCCATATTAAGCCCGCTCCCTTCTCTCGGTCAAGGATTTTTTTGCGTTTTCAAAAAAAAATTCCCGCATTTGCTCCCCGCGAAAAAAATTCGCTTCCGCATCAAAAAAACATTTGACGAAATGCCCCCCGGCAATATAAACTTCTCCGTGTCACCTCCCCTTTCGGGAGGCTTTTTTTTGCCCCCACCGCGCCGCCCGCTTCGGGGCTCTCCGCAGAGGGATATCCGGAGAAAGAAGATATCGCCACATTCCCGAAGATCAAATATTGCAACTTTCGCCCGGATGGTGTATCATCTATTTGCATAAGCAGGCGCGCGCACGCGCCCGCGCCGCGCGCGCGGTATGCGTGCCGACAAAAGGACATGAACGCGGACGGATAAGGGGCATGGAGCTCGGAAGACGACTCAAAGAACTGCGCAAGGCTAAGGGACTGACTCAAACGCGGCTCGCCGAACTTCTCGGCGTGCATTTGCAGACCGTCTCCAAGTGGGAGCGCGGAGTCAACGAGCCGGACATCTCCCTCCTCGGCGAGATAGCCTCCGTCCTCGGCGCGAGCGTGGAAGAACTGCTCGGCGCGCCGCTCGAAAGCGAGACCTTCTCGGGGAACTTCGACGCCGCCGCGCTCGGCAATTTCATAAGGGCGTCGAGAAAGAGTCTCGGCGAAAATCAGGAGACGCTGGCACAGGCGGTAGGCACCACGGGCGACACGGTCTCCAAGTGGGAACGCGGTGTGGTCTGCCCGGGAGCGCGCGAACTCAAGGCGCTCTCCGAACACTTCTCCGTGCCGCTCTCGCGGCTTTATTACGGCATACTCCCCGAAGAAAAGACGGCGAGCGTCCCCGTCCTCAAACGGCGCAGGCGTCTCTCCTTTTTGCTCATCGCGGTAAGCGTCATCGCGTGCATAACGGCAGTGCTCCTCGCGGTGCTGCTCCCCGGCAGCTCGGGCTCGCTTCCCGAGACCGTCATGTACGCCGTGACCGTCGGCGAGGAACAGATCTTCGTCGCGGAAGGCGAATGGTTCACCCCCGCCTCTCCCGCCTCCCGCCCTGGATACGAATTCAAGGGCTACACGGACGAAAACGGCGTTTATCTTTCGTTCCCGATCCAAATAACTTCGGATTCGGTCATTCACACCGTCTACGAGCCCGTGGAGTACAAGGTGGACTACTGGCTGAACGGCGGGACGGTGAGCGGCGGGCTCACGACCGCGATGACCGTCGAGAGCGGCGTGCTCGTGCTGCCCGTCCCCGAAAAGAGCGGGACGGCGTTCGCGGGATGGTATCTCACCCCCGACTACTCGGGCGATCCCGTCGAAGAGATCTCCGTCTCGGACGATCCTCGCGACATGGTCGTCTACGCGCGCTGGGAGACCGAAGTCTTCACCGTCCGCTACGAACTCGGCGGCGGCGTAATGATCGGCGCAAATCCCACCGAAGTGAGCTCGGATGCGGCGCACGCCCTCACGGACGCGGTCAGATCCGGCCATATCTTCCTCGGCTGGTTCGACGCCCCCGAAGGCGGCAGCAGGGTCACGAGCGTGGGCGGAGAGGGGGCGCGCAATCTCGTCCTCTACGCCCGCTGGCAGCGCTCGAACGAACTTTACGCCGTCCGCTACGAGCTCGGCGGCGGCAGTTTCACCTCCCCCAACCCCGAACAGGTGAGCAGCGGGAGCACCGTGCTCCTCGCTCCCGCCGAGCGCACGGGATACGATTTCAAATGTTGGAACACCGCGCCCGACGGCAGCGGCACGACATATTCCTCACTCACGGGACTCGCGAGCGATCTCACCCTCTACGCCGTCTGGACGCCCAAGGTATACTCCGTGGTCTACGAACCGGACGGCGGCAGCACGGACAACCCCAATCACATAACCTTCGGCGAAAGCGTGACGCTCTCCCCCGCCGTCAAACCCGGCTACGATTTCGTGGGCTGGTTCGACGCGCAGTCGGGCGGGAATGAGATAACAACGATCGACGAGGAGAACATCCTGTCCCTGACCCGGCTTTACGCGCGCTTCACGCCCAAGGTGTTCGCCGTGACTTTGGACGCCGCGGGCGGCGTCATCCCCGGCATGAGCGCGGGCGCGGACGGTCACTATACACTTTCGGTGACCTACGGCACCGATCCCGGGCTCCCCGCGCCCGCGGCGCGCACGGGATACGATTTCAAGGAATGGAACACCGCGGCGGACGGCGGCGGCACGACATATGTCTCACTCGCGGGGCTCCGAGGCGATCTCGCTCTTTACGCGGTCTGGACGCCCAAAGTTTACATCGTGACATACGACACGGGCGGCGGAGAGTACGAAGGGGTCGCCAATCCCAACAACATAACATTCGGCGAGAGCGTGACGCTCGTCCCCGTCTCCAAATTCGGCTACCATTTCGCGGGTTGGTACGACGCCGAGACGGGCGGGAACAGGATAACGACGATCGACGAAGAAAATATCCTGACGCTGACCCGGCTCTACGCGCGGTTTGTCCCGCAAAAGTTTGAGGTTTCCCTCGATGCGGCGGGCGGCGTCATCCCGGGCGTAGAGGCGGACGGAGAGGGGCTGTACACCGTCGTCGCCGAATACGGCACCGACCTCGAACTGCCCGTCCCCGAGCGCGCGGACTACGATTTCGTCGGCTGGATGGACGAGGACGGCGAGGCGGTCTCCGTCATCGACCGATCCAATGTCCGCGAAGGCATCAAGCTGACCGCGGAGTGGGTGACCGCTCTTCCCGAGACCTATGACATAATCTACGATCATCAGAGCAACGGCGTCACTTATAAAGGCGACAATCCCGACCGCGCGAGCAACACGCAAAGCGTGCTCCTCGACTCTCCCGTCCGCCCCGGCTACAAGTTCATGGGCTGGTTCGACGATCCGGACGGCAGGGGCACCCGCTACGAAGCCACGCCGCTCGGCATACGCGGGACGCTCACGCTCTACGCCGTGTGGCAGCAGGATCCCGAGACCGCGACCGAGAGCTACTTCACCGCAACGCTGAACGAAAATTCCGCGGTCGTGACTAAGTACACGGGGCCCGCGGGCGCGGATGTCGACCTCCTGATCCCCGAGACCATAGGCGGCAAGCCCGTGGTCGCGGTGAACGGGCTCACGGGCGGAGAGCAAGCCGAATTCCGTTCGGTCACCCTGCCCTCCGAGCTCGAGAGCATAGGAGACGGCGCCTTCGCGGGCATGACCGTCCACGGCACGATCTTCCTTCCCGCATCGCTGACCCACATATCCCCGGACGCGTTCCGCGGCTGCTCGGCGGGTTCGCTCGTTTTTGATCAAGACAGCATGATGACCGAGATAGGCGACGAGGCGCTCCGCGGGCTCACGCTCGACGAGCCGCTCGTGCTGCCGAAGAGTGTGACCCGGATAGGCATCATGAGCATGCCCACCTGCACCTCGGTCGTGCTCCCGGACGGTTTGATCTCGATAGGCGCCTCGGCGTTCTCTTTCCCCGCAGGCAAGCATTGCGAGATCTTCCTGCCCGCGTCTGTGCAAGAGGTGGGCAGGGACGCCTTCGGCGTTGCGGGAGGCGGCGCCTATGTGATCACTCCCCTATCCTCCTCCGCGATCGACCTTGCGGACACGGGCGCGGGGAGCGTAACAGACAACTCCGCCCCTTCGAATGTCATCCTCACTCTTGACGGCGAGGAGTACGCCCGCATGAGCGGCGGCGCCTATTATCTCCCGACGCCCGAAAAACCGGGGCATATTTTCATGGGCTGGCAAGATGAGGACGACAAGTTCGTGCCGAGATCTTTCATCCCGCGACGGGACGGCGAGACGGTGACGCTCACCGCTGTGTGGGAGCCGAGACAGAACGCCACCGGGAGCGGCAGCCGCATGATGCTCGATGAGGACGAAGAGCTGACTCTCATCGTCGCGCCCGAGAATTTCTACGGCGACAGCATGATATATCTCATGTTGAACGCCCCCGCCGGCGCCAAAGTCCGCGTGACCGTAAAAGCGGAGATCGCGGACGATCTCATGAGCGGCGAGTACGACCTCTATATCTTTCATGAATGGAACAACAAAGGCGGGACACCGGGATTCAACTTCACGGACGAGAACGGCTCTTCCGCCGGCGACGCTCTCGGCGCGGTGTATGACGGCGAATGGCTGACGAGCGAAGCGGTGAACGGATACCACGGGCAGTATGTCTACTACCGCGTGACGATCTCATTCGAGATCCTCTCTTAGCCCCGTATTCACCCGAAAATTCCGGGATACCTCGCCCGCGCAAAACCGATTAAGCGCATTTTTCTTCAAATTAAGCGTGTTTTTCTCCCGCCTTCGCAGACTGCGGAGAACACTGCCCTATCCGAAAATGATACACTTGGATCGTCCGGAAGGGAGTCATGACCCCTAATACCAAAAAGGAGCTCAAAGCGCTTTGAAAAACACAACCCATGAAAAAACCCATGACCAAAGGCTACGCTCTGCTCAAACTCTACGAGGAATTCAGAACGGAGGAAAAGATAGAACTCGTCAAGTGCTGTGAGGCGTACGGCATCTCCGTACCCACTTTCCGCCGCTATGTCGCGACCCTGCGCTGTTTCTTCATGGAGACGCACGGCGTCGACCTCATCTATGACTACTCGATGGCGGGCTACCGGCTGGAGCCGCCCCTACCCTTCGAGCAATAGGACAAAACGCAAAAGACGCACCCGCGCGGGGTGCGTCTCGTCTTTTGAGCCGAGGGTGCTCAGCCGAGCGCCTTGAACGCTTCCTCCAGCTGATCCGCCGTGAGGGACACGGGGTTGTTGTTCTGGAGCGGATGCGCCGCGCAGGCGGCGGCGAGGGCTGCCGCGTCCGTACATCCTATCGCGGAGAGCGTGGTGCGCATCCCCGTGAGTTTCTTGTAGCGGACTATGCGGCTCGCCATTGCGCTCGGAGAAGCGAACCCTATCGCGCGGCAGAGCGCGTTCATGCGCTCGGGTTCCGCGGCGGAGTTTATGCGGATGAAGGTGTCGAGAGTGAAGGCGCAAGCCTCGCCGTGCGGGAGATGATACATCTCGGACAGCGGATAACTGCACGCGTGCACTCCCGCCGTGCGGGTGGGCGCGAACGCCATCCCCGCGAGCAGCGCGCCGAGGCTCATGTCCGTGCGCGCGGCTCTGTCCGAACCGTCGCGGCAGACTTCCTCGAACGCCCCGAAAAGCAGGGCCAGCGCCCTGACCGCGAGAGCGTCGCTGACGGGGTTGCGCGCCTTGCACCAATACGCCTCGAGGGCGTGGGATATCGCGTCGAGACCGCTCGCCGCCGTGACGAAAGGCGGGACGGTCAGAGTGAGTTCGGGATCGACGATGGCGACCTTTGCAAAGAAAGCGTCGGACACGAGAGGCTTTTTCGCCGCGCGGGCGCTGTCGCTCATGACGGAGACGCTGGTCACTTCGCTGCCCGTCCCCGCAGTCGCGGGCATGGCTATGACGGGAAGCCCCTTAGAGGGAAGTTCTCCGTAAAAGAGCTCTTCCGCGCTCGCCTTCCCCGCCGCGACCGTCGCCGCGAACTTTCCGAGATCCATGGCGCTGCCGCCGCCGAGCGCGATGACGCAGTCCGCCTTGTTCTTGCGGATGAGCTTCGCCGCCGCGTCCGCCGCCGCGATCTCGGGATTCGCCCCGAAATCGTCGAACACCGCCGCCACCGGCGCCGAACCGCATATCTCATCAGCCATGCCGTTCTTCACGAACACCGAGTCGGCGATGAGAACGCCGCGCTTGAAACCCTTCTTCTGCATGACATCGGCGAGCCTTCCGCGCGCGCCCGAACCGAAAACTATCTCGACAGGCTGCCTGTAACCAAAATCCATCTTAGCCTCCCACGGCGAACATCCCGCCGCATCTCTTCGGATTATACCCCGCCCCGCCCCGCCGTGTCAACAAACACACACCCGCACCCCCAAAGAGCGAGCGCATAGTTCCGTCTTTGAATAGGTTTTGTGAGGGTATAGGAACGCTTCGAATAAGGGTGGTGCATTTATAGGCACGCTCCGAAGGAGTGTATTACGCCGCTTGAACCCCGGAGTAGCACCCCCATAAGCCAATCAGGGACGGGGTTATGACTGGCATGCTTGCCATGACAGGGCTACCCCGTCCCTAATTGGCGGCTATGTAGGAACGAGTAAAACGCCGATATTTGGATGAAGAACAAGGAAAAGCCGCCCGAGCAGACAGGAGTGTACTTGGTCGTACATGACTGTTTGTGAGGGCGGCTTTGACGCAGTTATTCGCCGAATAAGACGGTTGCAAAAAA
>DVOE01000046.1 GCA_018713795.1 Candidatus Limadaptatus stercoripullorum | reverse complement strand
TGGTCGTACATGACTGTTTGTGAGGGCGGCTTTGACGCAGTTATTCGCCAAATAGCGGCGTTTTACTTGAAGGCGTGGTAGATCGCACAAATAGCCTTCTCATAATCGAAGGTGTCGACACCGACGATTATGTTCATTTCGGAGGAGCCTTGGTCGATCATGCGGATGTTGATGTTGCTGGCGGCGAGGGCGGCGAAGATGGTGGCGGCGGTGCCGTGGCGGGACGCCATGTTGTGCCCGACGGTCGCGATGAGGGAGAGCCCGCTGTGAATGTCGATGTTGTCGGCGTTGAGCGCGGCGCGGAGGGAGGCGACCACCTTCTGAGCGTGGGGGCCGAGATACTCGTCGCGGATTACGAGGGAGAGGGTGTCGATGCCGGAGGGCATATGCTCGAAGGAGATGCCCTCGTACTCGAGGATGCTGAGCGCCTTCCTGCCGAAGCCTATCTCGCGGTTCATCATATCCTTCTCGATATTGATGATGGTGAACCCCTTTCTGCCTGCGATGCCGGTGATGACCTTGCCGCCGGCGGCGGGGACTTTGCCGTCGGGGACGATCATGGTGCCTGCGGCGGAGGGGTTGAAGGTGTTCTTGATGTTGATGGGGATGCCTGCGGTGCGCACGGGGAAGACGGACTCGGGGTGCAACACTTCGGCGCCCATGTAGGCGAGCTCGCGCAGTTCCTTGTAGCTCAGGCAGGAGATGATGTCGGGATCCTTGACTATGCGGGGATCGGCGGTGAGGAAGCCGTCGACATCCGTCCAGTTCTCGTAGACGGAGGCGGACATGGCGCGGGCGACGATGGCGCCCGAGATATCCGAACCGCCGCGGGAGAAAGTCTTGATCTCGTTCTCGTTGTCGGTGCCGTAGAACCCCGGCAGCACCGCGCGGTCGACGGAAGCGAGCCTGTCGCGGATGTTGTCGAGCGAAAGGTCGAGCAGCAGCGCGCCGTCCTTGTCGAACTTGATGAGCGACGCCGTGTCCACGAACTCGTAACCAAGCAGCGCCGCGAGCACGCGCGCGCTGAGGTATTCGCCGCGGGAAGCGGTGTAATCGGCGCTCGCGCCGGCGTCTATCGCCTTCTCGATCGCGTCGAGTTCGGAGGCGACGGAGATGTCTATCCCGAGCTCCTTCTCGATGTCGAGGAAGCGCTTGCGGATGACGGCGAAGGCTTCTTTGCAACTGCCCTTCTCCGCCCTTTCGCGGTGGCAGGCATAGAGTGCGTCGGTGACCTTGATATCGGCGGAGGTGCGCTTTCCGGGCGCGGACACGACGACATACCTGCGCTCGCTGTCCGCCCTCACGATGTCCGCCACCTGAGTGATGGTGGCGCTGTTTGCCATGGATGTTCCGCCGAACTTACATACTTTCATATTATCCTCACATGAGTAGATTATTTGCTTTGTCTTTTGGTGGTGCGGCGCTCCGCCTCATGGGGAAGGAACGCCGAGCAGCTTGCCGCGCAAAACCGGGCTTTATACACCGGAATCGGCGTGTAAAATCTTGTTTTGCGTTTTTTTACTTTATCCTCTTCGCCTCGAAGTAGTAGCGTTTCTCTTCCGCCTCGCCCATGGAGAACGCCTTGCGGCAGAGGTTGCCGCTGGTCGCGACATAGTCGAAGAGATCCTCCTTTGCGATGCAGGGCATCTCGATCGCCACACCGTCCGAGGTGTCCGCGACGGAGTGCAGATTGTCCATGCCGTGGATATAATCCACGCTCGCGTCGGGGTGGGCGGAGATATAGGCGTCGACGGCGTCCTGGATATCGGCGATGGCGCGGGCGCTGTTGTCGCTGACGGCGACGGAGTACTTCATGTTGGTGGTGAACATATTCAGTCTGCCCGCCCCTCTCAGCGCGCCGGACATGTGCAACGCGAAATCGCTGTCGTCCACGCCGAACACTATGCGGTGGATGGGCTCGAAGACTATGCCGTCGCAGTGCAGGTTCTCGATCTCGACGAGGGCGTAGCGGGCGGGATGTGCCTCGCGCTCCTCGGGAGCGAGGGACTTTCTGACCTCTTTCCAATGTGCGCGTGCGGTCGCAAGGGAGTGGTTGCCGTCGCCGACGGCGAAGACCATGGTGTTGCCGCCGCCGTAAAACCCTTTCGCTTTCTCGGCGTAGGCGTCCATGACGGCGTCGAATTCCGCCGCGGGGATCTGCCAGCCGGTGAGATGTCCGCCGTGCATGTTGAGGTCGAAGTCGTACAGCTTTTTGAGCTCCGCGCGCCGCTTGTAGAAGGGTTCGATGACCGTCTTGTCGCGGTCGTCGAGGAGGAGCATGACATGCGGGAGTTCGATGGGCGCGTCCTTCCTGATCTTGAGACGCGGGGGGATGCGGTTTGCGACCACGCCTTCGGTGGAACGGATGACCGCGTCGGTGGGATATTCGTAGGAATAATCTTCGAGGTCGACTGCCGCGACGATGCCGAGGCGGGTGTAGCCGTAAGCGGTGTCGCGGCGGACGAGGATATAGCTGTCCTTCAGCGTCTCGAACACGCCCTTTTCGAGATAGTCGTACATGGCGGCGTTGATGGCGCGGATGCGCTCCTCGTAGTCGCCGTCTTCGAGGTAGACCTCGGGGAAGATGAGGCGGAGAGCGCTGGGCGCGTCGCCCACATATTCGTCGAGCTTATCCCAATAGTCGCGCTGGGAAGTGAACTGGTCGCAGGAGACCACCGCGAATTTTTCGGGTTCGGCGACTGCGGGCACGAGTATGTCGAAAGGTCTTACGGTCTTCATTTGAAATCTCTCCCGTGATGTTTTTTCTCTTCTTTGGCTTCGCGTCTGGCGATGGCGCTCGGGGAAATGCCGAAGGCTTCCTCGATCTCGTCCTTGAGCTTGTCCATGGTCATGTAGCGGCGGATCTCTCCCCTCTTGACGACGGAGATGATGCCGGTCTCCTCACTGACGACGATGGAGAGCACATCGGTGTCCTCGGTGATACCGATGGCGGCGCGGTGGCGGGTGCCCATCTCCTTGTTGACATTGCGCTGAGTGAGCGGGAGGAAACAGCCCGCGGCGACGACCTTGTTGCCGCGCACTATGACCGCCCCGTCGTGGAGAGGAGCTTTGGTGTTGAAAATGCTCTCGAGCAGCGCGGCGGAGAGCTCGGCGTTGAGCCTGGTGCCCGAATCGAGCACGGTGTCGTTTATGCTGCCCTCGCTGTCGATGATTATGATCGCGCCGACATCCTGTTTCGCCATATCCTGGCAGGCGCTGAGTATCTCCGCGGTGGTCTCGCGGAGTTCGTCGTCGCTGCTCAGCCCGTCGTTGAAAGCGGGAGTGCCGCGGGGATTGGCGATGCGCTGGAAGATGGCTTTGAGGTCGCTCTGATAGACCACGCAGGACATGACTATGCACACGATCATCGCGTAGTGCGTGACATACCGCGCGACGGTGAGGATCTCCTTGTCGCTGAGCCCGGCGAGCACCTGAACGAGGATGTCCAGCACCGCCACGGACAACAGCATTACCAGCACTCGCAGGTTGCGCCTGTACGAGAACAGGAGCACGAGCACGGTGATCGCCGCCGCGAGCACCACGCCGTCGAGGATGGCGTAGAGATCCAAATTCCTGCCGTATTCAACAAAATTGAAGATCATATCTCACCTCATATGTCGAATTCTTCAAAGATCTTGTCGTCGCCGCCCGAAGAGGAGGGAGAGCCGCCGCCGTTGCTTCCGGGTCCGTCGTCCGGACTTCCGTTTTCGGGACCGCCGCCGTTTTCGGCGTCGGCGAAGGGATCGCCGTCATAGGGACGGGAACCGCCGTCCGGGCGCGGGGGCGCGGGAGGCACATAACTCTTGGCATTGTTCCTGAGCACGGCGAGCACCGCGGCGTACGCGATCACCCACGCCGCAAGCAAAGAGAGCCCGAGTATGCACGCGACGCGGATATGCGTGACTTCCGCATCCGAGAGCATATAGCCGAGCTCGCGCAATATCTCCTCGAATTGAGAGCTGAGCGCGGAGTCGCCGTAAACGAGCAGATAGCTGCCGCAGGTGATGACGGTGAAAATGCCGAGCAGCAGGAAGAACATCCCGCCGTACATCGCGAATATGTCCGCGCGGGTGCGGGGGTTCATGAAGCGCGGCGCGAGCACCCCGAAGTACATGGCGAACATCGCCGCGGGGAGCACCGCAACATCCGCCGCGAGCGAGGTGTAGATGCCGACCGCGGGCTCGAGGAAGGAGAAGCAGTTGATCACACCGACCACGAAACGCGATCCCGCCGTGAACAGCATGACGAGATACACGAAATCGTCGCGGTGACAGAAGAAGTAGCCCCTGCGCGCGGACATGGTGTAAAGCACCAGCCCGCAGCAGTAGCACAAGAGCGCGGGGATGCCGCCCGAGAAGACGACGGCGCTGAGCAGCGAGAGGATTATCTCCGCCGCCCCTTCGGCAGCCGCGATATCCGCCGCCACTTCGACGGCGTTCCTGAACAGCGAGATGACGACGAGCATGACCCATATCAAGGGATGCCACTTCGCCGGGATGGTCCGCACGGGACGGTTCCTGTTGTCAAACACAACTTGCATACTCATATCGTCAGCAGCGTGAGCACGGCGGTGTGCAGCGCGCTGTCCTTTCCTATCCTGCCCGTGAGCATATCGTATTGCACGGAATGCAGGGTGTCCACGCACTTTTTGAGGCGGACGGGGGTGTATCTCGCGGCGGCTTTCCTGCCCATGGTGACCGCGTACGCCTTGACGCCGAGCGCGGGCGCGAGATCGGCGTCGGAGTCGCCCTTGTGCAGCGAGATATGCAGCAGGCGGCGGTAATGCTTGTAGAGCATGTTCACCATGTCGAGCGGATCTTCGCTCTTCTTTATCAGCCTGTCCAGCACCTCGAGAGCGCGGGGACGGTCGCCCGATCCCACCGCGTCCGAAAGCGCCCAAAGCTGCAATTCGGTCTCTTCGGTGACCAAGAGGCGGACATCGGCAAGCGTGATGACGCCGTCCGAATACGCCTTGAGTTTGTGCACTTCGCTGACTATGCGCGCCATATAACGCATGGTCCGCGACAAAAGCTCTGCAAGCGCTTCCCTCTCCATCTTGCGCTCGGGCGGAGCCGAGAGCAGTTCGCCGACCAGCCGCGTGAGCTCGGAGGCGGGAAGGCGGTTGCAGTCCACCGTTACGGCGCGGGGCGGCAGTTTAGCCTTCTCGCCCATGCCCGTCACCACGAGCACCGAGGACGGGTTCGGAGAGTCGAAGTACGCCTTGAGAGCCGCGTTGTCCGCCGCCGCAGGCGTCCAGTCGGGAACGACCACCACCCTCAGCGAATCGAACACCGGGCAGGTGTTCAGCGCCGCGACCACGGCGTCCGCGCCGCCCGAAAGCGGGATCTCGGCGAAATTTATGTCCGCCCAATCAGGATCGAGCAGCCCTTTGAACGCCCGGACGGACTCGCGGAGCAGCCACGCGTCGTCGCCGGACAGCGCATAGCAGGAAGCGAGCGGCGCCGCTTTGCCCGCCGCATGATCCGCAAGATATGTCCTAAGTTCCGGGAAATTCACGCCTTACGCTCCTTTTTATACTTAGTTATAATACCATTCCCGCGGGAGTATGTAAAGCGCCCGAGCGCGGTTGCGGGTGCGAGGCGGGCGCGCGGGGCAAAAAAATCCCGCCCACGAAGGGGCGGGACGCGTTCACAGTACCTTGGAAAGGAAATCTCTCAGCCTCGGATGCTGCGGCGACGAGAAGAATTCTCCGGGGGTGTTCTGCTCGAGGATCTTGCCCTCCGCCATGAAGAGCACCCTCGTCCCGACTTCGCGGGCGAATCCCATCTCGTGAGTGACGATGACCATGGTCATGCCCTCGTCCGCGACCTGCTTGATGAGGTCGAGCACCTCGCCCACCATCTCGGGATCGAGAGCCGAAGTCGGCTCATCGAACAACATGACCTTGGGGTTCATGGCGAGCGCCCGCGCTATCGCGACGCGCTGCTTCTGCCCGCCGCTCAGAGTGGACGGATAGACATCCGCCTTGTCGAGCAGCCCTATGCGCCCGAGCAGCTCCTCCGCCCTCTTGTTCGCAGCCGCGACGATCGCCTTCGAGTCCTCGAACGCAAGCGGCACGGGCTTCATCTCCTCGGCGTGCACAGTACGCGCGAGTTTTCTCTCCGCCTTCTCTATCGCGGTGGCGAGAGCGAGCTTACGCTTTGTGAGTTCGGGGTCGTAAGAGACATGGCTCCTGCCCGCCGCTTCGGTGACCTGCTTGGTCTGCTCCCACTCCGAAACTACGGGTTCAAGTTCCGTTTTGAGCCGTTCAACCTCGCTTTCGAGTTTTTTGCGCTTTTGGTCGACGCGCGCGTTATACTTCTCGCCGAAGGTCTCGAACCACTTGTTGTAGAGAGGCAGAAAGGCGTTCCTGCGCTTGGCTTTGCGGAGCGTCTGTTTGCCGATCTTGACGGGCGCGAGGGTTATGTTTTTCCTCACGGTGAGGTTGTTGAACAGATTGAACTGCTGGAAGACCATGCCCATCCTGCGGCGGTGTTCGTTGATGTTTACGCTGAGGTCGGCAAGGTCGACACCCTCAAAAAATACCTGTCCGCTGGTGGGGTCTTCGAGCACATTGAGGCAGCGCAAAAAAGTGGACTTCCCGCCGCCCGAAGGTCCGACGATGACCACCTTTTCGCCTTCGTAAATGCTTTCCGTGATGTCATCGAGCACGAGCAGATCGCCGAACTTCTTGGTGAGGTTGACCACCTTGATGATGGGCTCGCGTTCCGCGTCCTTCTCGGGCGCGTTCTCTTCGTCCCCGGCGAGCGGCTGCGCCACAGCGATACCCTCGTCTTCGACAAGCGGAGTCGCCTCCGCCGCCGTCTGTTCTTCCGCGTTCTTCTTATCAAGCAGGTCTGTCACTCTTTCTCAGCCTCCTTTCAAGCAATTTCGCTACGCAGGTGAACAGCAACACTATCACGAGATATATGACTGCGAGCACGAGGTAAGGTACGAGAGCTTCGTACTCCCTCGCGACTATACGCTGGGTCACCATGGTGACATCGATGACGGTGATATAGCCCGCGACCGATGTCTCTTTGAGCAATGCGATGAACTCGTTGATGAGCGTCGGCGTGATATTCTTGACCGACTGCGGCAGAACGACGCGCGCCATCGTGCCGACATAACTCATGCCGAGCGACCTACCCGCTTCCATCTGCCCTTTGTCGATAGAGAGTATCCCGCCTCGGATTATCTCCGACATATATGCGCCGCTGTTGAGCCCGAAGACGATGACGGCAACATAAAGAGCGGGCAGACCCGCTTGGGCGAGGATCGCAAAGTACATGAGCAGCAACTGCACGACGACCGGGGTGCCGCGCACAACGGTCACATACACATTGCAGATGCCCTCGATGACATAAAAGATCCACCTCGCGACGGGGCTGCGGAAATTCTTTTTCGGGGAAACTTTGACCGAAGCTATCACAGTGCCGATGAGCAGCCCTATGATAAAAGCACAAACCGCTATTATCAGGGTATTTTTCAACCCCGATAATAGCAGCTTTCCGTATGTCGAAAGCAACTCCCCTACTTTGGGGAAGAAATCTTCAAACATCGGTTTGTTTTAGCCTTGATAGTACTTCGCAACGATCTCGTCGAAGGTGCCTTTGAGCTTGAGGATCTCCATGGCGTGATTGACGAGCTCTTTGGTCTTGGTGTCGCCATTCGCGACCGCAAAGGCATATTCCTCAACGGTGAGAGGGATATTGACGAGCGCAACGAGGTCGGAGTTGTTCGCGACGAACTGCTGCGCGGGCGCTTTGTCGATGACTATGGCGTCGATCTGACCGTTGTTGAGCGCGAGGACTGCCGCCGCGCCGTTCTGGAAAGAAGTGGGCTCGGCGTTCGCGATGCCGGGGAACCCCCATCCTTCGTCACCGCGCACATAATACTCGCCGACGGTGCCGATCTGGAAGCCGATCTTCTTGCCTTCGAGCGCGGAGATGAGCGCGTCCTCATCGGTCGCCGCGGCTATCGCGCTGCCCTTCTTGGCGATGACGACCTGGGACGCCTCGAAGTAAGGATCGCAGAAATCGACCTGCTCGAGACGCTCGGCATTCACGGTAAGGCCCGCCATACCGATGGTGGCAACGCCGGTCTCGATGGAGGTGATGACGGAGTCGAACTCCATATCCTTTATCTCGACTTCGTAGTTGATGATCTTGCCGATCTCGCGGGCAATGTCCATGTCTATACCGACATAGTTGCCGTTTTCATCCACCATTTCGAAGGGAGGGAACGCTGCGTTGGTTGCCACTATGAGTTTGCCGTCATATTGCGGAGCGTCGTTTCCTTCCTCCTTGTCGGGATCGCAGGCGACGAGAGCGAAGCAGGCGCCGACGAGGCAGACGAGAGCGAGCACGGCTATGATGACTTTTGCGAATTTTTTCATAAATCCGTATCCTCCTTGTTGATGCGGCTATGTTACCACCGCCCGCGCAGTTTGGCAACCGAATGCTGCATAAAAACTTAATTCGACCGCTAAAAATGCAATTATCCGTATTTTTATGCAGAAATCATGGCTAAAATGCCTTTTTATGCGCGGCGCGTGTGCGGGAGGCGCGCAGGCGGGATTTTAGGTTGACGCGCGCGGGCGCGCTGGGGTAAAATGTCTTATGTATAGTCTGCCGCGGGAAGCGGAGGGAGAAAGGATATGATGCTGAGCGGAGCCGAAATACTTGTGAACTGTCTCGCCGAACAGGGCGTGCAGACCATTTTCGGCTACCCCGGAGCGAGCATACTCTCGGTCTACGACGCTTTGGCGGCGTCGTCGGTGCGGCATGTGCTCACCGCTCACGAACAAGGGGCGTGCTTTGCGGCGGAGGGTTATGCCCGCCGCAGCGGGCGGGCGGGCGTGGTGCTCGCGACCTCTGGTCCCGGCGCCACGAATCTCGTCACGGGCATAGCGGACGCCTACATGGATTCGGTGCCGCTCGTCGCGGTGACGGGGAATGTCCCTCTCTCGCGGCTCGGGCACGACAGTTTTCAGGAAGTGGACATCTTCGGGATGACCATGCCCGTCACAAAATACGGCATGATAGTCAAGCGTGCGGCGGACATCGCACCCGCCGTCAGGCGGGCGTTCCTGCTCGCCGAGAGCGGCAGGCGCGGTCCGGTGCTGGTGGACATACCCTCGGACATCTTCGACGAGTACGCGGAGTACACCCGCGAGACGCCCGTCCGCCCGGAGCCCAAACGCCCCGCGCGCGAGGAGATCGA
>DVOE01000045.1 GCA_018713795.1 Candidatus Limadaptatus stercoripullorum | reverse complement strand
GCCGCGGGACAGAGTATCTTTGCCGCCGCCTTGAAGAGGGAGGCGGCTTTTTCGCGTGAAGAGTTTTGCATGACTACAAAAGTATACGGTGCGGCGGGAGCGCAGTCAAGCGCGGGGGCGGTGTTCTCTTTCGCGAGCCCCGCGCATATCTTTCGGAGAGGGGGAGAGGGCTATCGACAATGATCGCCACGATGCGCGAAAGTTCGCCGGGCGGCGGCTTTCCCCGGAGACTAATATGAGGTGAACGGTGTTTATCGTCCTGAAAAGAAAGAGTATGGTCGTCTGCGCGGCGCTCGTCGCCGCATTCATCGTGCTCACCGCCGTCCTCGGCGCGACGGGCACGGCGGGAGTGTTCTTCGGAGCGCCGAACAGGAAGATCCCCGTCTACCGCGTGGCTGTGGGCGAGGAGAGCGAAAAGGTGATCGCGCTGACATTCGACGCCGCATGGGGCGCGGACAAGACGCGCGGCATAATCGACATCCTGAACGAACACGGCGCGAAGGCGACTTTCTTCCTTGTCGGGTTCTGGATAGAGAAATACGAGGAGGAGACCCGGGCGATAGCGGAGGCGGGTTTCGAGATAGGCAATCATTCGGAGAACCATCTCAACATGCCCCGTCTCGGCGACGAGACCATGCGCGCCGAGATAGAGTCGGTGAACGCCGCCGTGGAAGGCTTGACCGGCGTCCGTCCCACCTTTTTCCGCGCGCCCTACGGCGACTACTCGGACAGGCTGATGACCGCCGTTGAGGAGCTCGGCATGGTGGGAGTGCAGTGGAGCATAGACACCCTCGATTGGAAGGGACTGTCCGCAAAGGAGATAACGGAGAGAGTGCTCGGCAGCGCGAAAAGCGGCGATATCGTCCTCTTTCACAACAACTCCGACCATGTGCTGGACGCGCTGCCGACCGTGCTCATGGGACTCAAAAACAAGGGATTCCGCTTTGTCACCCTCGGCGAGATGGTGGCGACGGAAAATTTCACCGTGGACAACGCGGGAGAACAGCATATAAACGCGGCGTGACCCGCTCCGCCGCGAAAGGAAGGTACAATGGGATACGAGCAGATGCAGAACAACAAGGCGTACATTTCGGGCAGAGTGCTGACCGCCCCCGTCTTTTCGCACGAGGTGATGGGCGAGAGATTTTTCGACATCACGGTGGCGGTCAGACGGCTTTCGGGGCAGGAGGACGAGATCCCCGTCACCGTGTCGGACAGGCTGATGCAGCCCCTGCCGCCTGAGCCCGGTGATTTTCTCGGATTTTCGGGACAGATACGAAGCTACAACAAAATGTCGGACGGGCGGAGCAAACTCATCCTCCGCGTGTTCGCGCGCGAGCTTACGGACGGCGACGAGGACGAGCCCAACTCGGTCGAACTCGAGGGATTCGTCTGCAAGCCGCCCGTCTACCGCACCACGCCCTTCGGACGCGAGATATGCGATCTGCTCCTCGCCGTCAACCGCGCCTACGGCAAGTCCGATTATATCCCCGCCATAGCCTGGGGAAGGAACGCCCGCTATGCGGGCGAATTCGCGGTCGGCGACCGCGTCGCGGCGTCCGGGCGTATGCAGTCGAGGGTGTACAGAAAGGTGCTCGAGGACGGCAGGGCGGAAGACCGCGTCGCCTACGAAGTCTCTCTCTCGCGCATAGAAAAACTTCCCTGAGCGGTCATCCGCGTAAAATTTGCCTTCCGCCCATGCGCGCTATTGCCAATTCGCGCGCGTGGGTGTATTATATACGCATTGGGAGGAAAATTACGATGGATAACGCTCCGGCAAAGGTCAAACGCGACATCAACCCCGTGAAGAAATTCTTCATGGAACACGAGAACATCAGGCAGATCGTGGTGTTCACTCTGTGCAGCCTGGTCTGCTTCGCGATAGAGTATATCTCTTTCACGGTCATCGAGCTGTGCATAAAGGGGCTGGATCAGCCCGTCGATTGGATCGTGTTCGAATACGATCACGCGCGCACATTCGTGGCGTTTTTGGTGTCCAATGTGCTTGCGCAGACGGCGACCTTCGTCCTCAATCGCAAAAAGACCTTCAAAGCCACCAACAATGTGCTCATCTCGGGCATCATGTTCGCCATAATGATGATAGGCATAATCCTTCTCAACACCTATCTCGGCGGCGTCATCACGACTGCAGCCAAGCGCACATTCGAGTCGAGCATGGGCGCAGAGACGGCGGAGATAGTCGCGGGCTACTGCGGCAAGCTCACCGGCTCGCTGCTGTCCTTCGTCATCAGTTTCCTCGGCAACAAGTTCCTTGTCATGAGAAACTGGAAGGTCGCCTCCTACAAGGCGGCGATATACGAGGCGGAATACGAGCACGCCCCCGCGGAGCTCTTGGCTGCCGACACCGAAGAGGAATGATATCATCCGGGAGACGGATATGGAAACGATCAAGACAGATCTTCGCGATATGAAAGTGCGCATAGTCTGCGACTGTCCCGAGGACAAAGAGGCGAAATGCGTCATCGCGTCCGTCGGCAGCAAGACGGAGGAGTTCGCGGGCGGCGTCAGGCGGCGCGTGACGATCACGGCGGAGAACTTTGCCGCATGCACGATGAACCTGCGCGTCAGAGCCGCCGTCATGTACGACGGGCGGGCTTTTGGCGATGACGACGCCTTTTTTGCCGCGGGCTATCAGTCCTGGACCACCGCGCGCGAGTACACCCGCAAGGACAGACAGAAGGGGCTCAGGCTGCCCATAAGGGCACTCTCTTTCATTCCCATCGTCAAAAAATGCGCGGGCGCGAGCGGGGACTACTCCTTCACGCCCTACCGCAGGGGAGTCTTCCATTCCGTCGGGTACACTTATCTCAGAAAGCTCGGCAGCGCCGAACACGAATTTTTCGGTTCGCTCTCGGAGGACGAGGCGTTCACGATCTTCGTTTTCGACGCAAAAAAAGGGGTCTTCTCGATAGTCAAAGATGTCGAGGGCATGGAGATCCCCGTCCCCGGAAAGAGTAAGGCGAGCGTGGTGCTCTTCGACATAATCTCCTTCACCGGCGACCGCAGCAAAGTCTTCGAGTCCTACGCCAAGGCATTCCGCATGGTGAATGCGGAGAAGGACGAGAAAGAAGGGGGGCAGGCAGATCCCGGTTTGGAAAAGCTCAAAAAGGAGGGGACGCTCCCCGAAGGCAGCGTGTATATCCGCGGCAGGGGCGCGGTGGAGGTCCCGGAGAAGCTCGCGGGCTATACCAGCTGGTACAACTACTTTGCGAACATAGACGCTTCGACGATACGCCGCGACCTCGATGGGCTCATATCCGCCACCAAAGGTCTTCAGGTCGCCAAAGATTCCGAAATTTTCCAGATAGACGACGGCTGGCAGACGGCGGTCGGGGACTGGGAGATCGACGCCGTGAAGTTCCCGAAGCCCGCGAAGGATAAGGGCGGGCTCGCCGCCATAGTCGACGAGGTGCACGCGGCGGGCATGAAAGCGGGACTTTGGCTGGCGCCATTCTGCGTAGGCAGCGACGCGGAAGTGCTTCGCAAGAATCCCGAGTGGATACTCAAAACCCGGAAGGGCGGCAAAAGAAAAGCCATCGCCGGCTTTAACGGCTGGGGCGGACCGCTCGATCCCTTCTACGCTTTCGACCTTGAAAACGAGGAAGTCTGCGATCATATCAAGGGTGTGTTCAAAAAGGTGTGGGAGTGGGGGTTCGACCTCGTCAAGCTCGACTTCCTTTACGCCGCCTGTATGTTCCCGCGCGGCGGGAAGACGCGCGGCAGGCTCATGCACGAGGCGATGAAGTTCCTGCGCGAAGAGTGCCTTGACGACAAGAAGATAAACGGCGGAGGGCAAAAATTGCTGCTCGGCTGCGGCGTGCCCATCGTCTCCGCGCTCGGATATGTCGAAGCGTGCAGGATAGGCTGCGATGTCGACCTCACTTATAAGCCGCGTTTTTACGGCAAGTGCACCAACGAGGAGATCGTCTCGGCGGAGAACGCCATGAACAACACGATATGGCGCAGCCACCTCGACGGCAATTTCTTCCTCGCGGACCCCGATGTGTTCTTCCTGCGCGGAGAGAAAGCCCCCGAGAGGACGGAGGCTGCGCAAGATATCGCGAAGAAAGGGAAAAAGTATCGCGCGGTCGGCGAGGGCAAGGGAGTCATCTTCACGAACGGCGAAAAGGATATGCTGAGGAAAATAAATTCCACCTTCGGCAGCGTGCTCTTCGTGTCCGACAACGCGGGAGAGAGCGGCTATGATACGGAAGCTCTCCGCGAAGCGTATACGGAAAATCCGCGACGGGATATCAAGGTGATAGAGCGCACCTCACGGGATGTCATCGAGGTGACTTTCGGGAACGGCGACAAGGCGACCGCCGATTTCGCGCAAGGCAAGTTCGAGATCGCGATGGCTGCGGATGCCGCGAAGGGCACTTCCTCGGAGCCGGCGTCTCCCGAGACCCAAAAAAAGGCGTGATATGGTGGACAGAGCCGCCGTCGAAGAGATAAGGCGCGCCGTCCGCGAGACGGGGCGCGAGATAACCGTGGTCGCCGCCGCAAAGACGCGCACCAAAGAGGAGATAGACGAACTCATGCGCCTGGCTCCCGAGTTCGTGCTCGGCGAAAACCGCGTGCAGGAGTTCATGAGCGCCTACGATCCCGCCTACCGCTGGCATTTCATCGGGCAGCTCCAGACCAACAAGGTCAAGTATCTCGCGGGAAAGGTCGAACTCATCCACTCCCTCGACCGCCACGAACTCGCAAGGGAGATCGAGCGGCGTTCGGAGCGCGCGGGCGTGGTGCAGGACTGCCTCGTCGAGGTCAACATGGGCAGCGAGATCTCAAAGGGCGGCGTCGAGCCGGGCTCGGCGATAGAGTTCATCCGCGAGCTCGCCGCATATCCGCACATACGCGTGCGCGGGTTGATGAGCGTGCTTCCCGCCCTCGGGGATACCCCCGAGCTCAGAGGGCTTTACGCAGATCTCGCGGCGCTCTGCGAAGAGGCGAAAAAGCTCCCCGGTCAGGGCGATGACATTGCGTTCCTGTCCGCGGGGATGACGGGCGATTGGCATATCGCCCTCGAATACGGAGCGAACATAATTAGGCTCGGCAGAGCCATTTTCGGCGAGCGGGTATATCCCGCCGCCGCGATATGAGGTCAGATATGGACGAGCGTGACTACTACAGGAGCGGCGTGCGCGACGACGCGGGGGCTTCGGCGCCCCGCGAGAGCGGCAGGAGCAGACTTTCGAGATTTTTCGGCGGCGAGAGAGACGCCGGCGGCGTGGGGCGTGAAGGCTCGGGCGGCACCGTCATCTATTCTCCTTCCACCTACGAAGATGTGCAGATGCTCATCGACCACCTGAAGCTGCGCGAACAGGTGATAGTCGATTTTTCGGCGGTCAACCAGACTTCGGTCTACCGCATACTCGATTTCATGAGCGGCGCCATCTACGCGCTCAACGGATCGATAAGGCAGATCAGCAAGAACATCTTCCTCTTCGCGCCCAGCGGCGTGACCATCACCGTGCCCCCCAATCTCGGCAGAAAGTGACCCTATGGCAAACGGCGAAAACCGCAAAGAAAAGAACATATTCCGCGAAAGTTTCGAGGAGATAAAGGCGTATTTCAAGGATTTCAGGTTTGATAAGCCGCACATGAAGGCGGCATTGCCCTTTTTCATCGAGATCCTGCTCTTCGCCTTCATCATCACCTTCGACCTCACCATGAAGGACTACCTCTACGACTTCGTGGTCAACCGCAACGGCGGCTATTACACCGTCGTGGAAGGCTTTTTCGCGCTCAATTACTCCGAGAACACCGGCATGGGCTTCGGGCTCGGACAGGACAGCACCACCGGCATAACCGTCATGACCTGCATAGTCATCGTGGTCGTCATCGGTTATCTCGCCGTTTTCAGGAAGGACAAGGCGTACATCCGCATCCCCCTCGTCATGGTGGCTGCGGGCGGCATAGGCAACCTTGTGGACAGGATCGCGCTCGGCTATGTCCGCGACTTTTTCGAGTTCACCTTCATGGACTTTGCGATCTTCAACATCGCGGATTCCTTTGTCACCGTTGGCGCGATCGCGCTCATCATCGGACTTATCGTCATGATGGCGGTGACCGCAAAAGACGAAAAGGCGCGTCAGGCGGCTGAGGAAGCCGGCGGCGAAACGCCCGCCGAAAATGCCGCAGAGAGCGCGAAAGCGCCCGCCGAAGATACCGCAGAAAACAAGGCGGAGAGTGCGGAAGGGGCCGCCGAAAGCACTGCCGAAAATGCCGCAGAGGGCGCGGAGAACTCCGCCGAAAACGCAGCCGAAGGCGAGGCGGAGGGCGCGGAAGGCGCTGCGGAGGAGCCCGAACGCGCAAAGTTCACCGTCGAGAAGACATCCGCGGCGTTCACCGTCACCCGGGCGGACGACGGGGAGGACGACAAGTGACCTATTTTGCGGGCAGCGACGGCGAAAGGCTGGACATCTTTCTTGCAGGGGTGAGCGGGCTTTCGCGTTCCGCCGTCAAGAGCGCGCTCGAAAAACAGGGCGCGGAAGTGAACGGAGTCCTGAGAAAAAAGAGCGGTTTTGAGCTCAAAGCGGGTGACAGAGTGGAATTTTCGCCGCCCGATCCCGAGCCTCTCGATGTCACGCCCGCGGATATCCCTCTCACCGTGGTCTATGAGGACGACAATTTCGCCGTCATAGACAAGCCGCAGGGCATGGTCGTGCATCAGGCGGGCAGCTACCGCAAGAACGACACCCTCGTCAACGCGCTCATGAGCAGGATGGGGGGCAGTCTCAGCGGCATCAACGGGGTCATCCGCCCCGGCATCGTCCATCGCCTCGACAAGGACACCTCGGGGCTCATCGTGGTCGCAAAGAACGACGAGGCGCACCGTTCGCTCGCCGCGCAGATAAAGGAAAAGACGGCGAGGCGGATATATATAGGTCTCGTGGACGGCAACATAAAGCAGGATTCGGGCACTGTGGACGCCCCCATAGCCCGTTCGCGCAGAGATCGCAAGAAGATGGCGGTCGCGGAGGGCGGCAGGCGCGCCGTCACTCACTACACGGTGCTTAAACGCTACGGCGCGTACACCCTCGTGAGATTCGAGCTCGAGACAGGGCGCACCCATCAGATCCGCGTGCACGCCGCCTACATACATCACCCAATCGTCGGCGATCCGCTTTACGGCGGTTCGACGCGGCTTTACTCGGGCGGGCAGTTGCTGCACGCGGCGGAGCTGCACCTCGACGATCCCGCGACGGGAGAGCGTCGGGTGTTCACGAGCGATCTTCCTCCCTATTTCGCCGAAGTCCTGCGCACCATCACCCCCTGCCTTTATTGACCCGAAGAGAAGGAAAAACAAAACGGCGGCGCGTCGGCGTCGCCGTTTTTGATGCCCAAGTACTCTCGAAAACCGCGAATTGTATTATACTTTTGGGCGAAAACGAGAATAGTTTTGCTAATTTCCGCCCTCTCTCAGCAGTTCGGGGTGTTTGTCGGGGCGGGCGATCACGGTCTTGTAATCGGTGTAGACGACCTGCCCCGGGTGACCTCCCGGCAGGCGTTTGACATTGCGGCGGAAGGTGAAGTCCACTTCGACCTGCGCCCCCGCGTCCGCCGCCGCGATCTCGGCGGCTGCCTTTATGACGGGCTCCGGCACTTCGCTCCCGCGGGCGCGTATGATCACATGCGCGCCGTGGAAGTTCTTGGCGTGCAGCCAAATGTCTCCCGCCGAGGCGGTGCGGAAGGTGAGATCGTCGTTTTGCAGGTTGTTTTTGCCGGCGAGGACGAGGAAGCCCTCTATCTCGTATTCGAGGGGCGGTTCGGGACGCTCGGCGCGAACTTTTCCTTTCACCGCCTTTTTGCGCAGCACGCCCAGGCGCTCGAGTTCTCGTTCGATGGGCGCCGAGGAGTCTGCGGGAGACATCCTGTCTATCTCCGCCTGCACGGACTCCGCGTAGGAGAGGAGAGCCAGGTCGTCCGCGAGTTTTTTGTCCGTGAACTGCTTTGTGCGCTTGAGTTTTGCGTATCTCGCGAAATATGCGGCGGAATTCTGAGAGGGAGAGAGCCGCTCGTCGAGTTCCACCTCGGTCTGTCCGCCTGTGTAGTAGTTGTCGCAGACCAGCACCGTGTCGCCCTTCTTTATGCGGTAGATGTTGGAGACGATGAGTTCGCCCTTTATGCGCAGTTCGTCCGCTTTTTCGCATTCTGCGAGCCTGCTCCTGTCTATCTCTATGTTCTTTTTTGTGCGCGTTATGAGGCGTTTGACGGCGGCGGAGATCGACTTCATGCGTGCTTTCAGGCGCATGGCGGCGTCCACCGAGGTGTAAAACGCGTCGTAGGCGTCGGATAATGAGGGATAGGGCGTCGTCTCCGCGTCTATGGTGAGATAGGGGAAGGGGAGCACCTCCTTGCCGCCCGATATGCAGGGGGCGTAGAGGGAGCTGCTCCGGATATCCGAAAATTCCGCCGCCACCCAAAGCAGACGGCTCTTTTTGTTCTCGTCCAAGGGGGCGGGGCAGTCCGCCGGCACGCCTGCGCGCCTCAGCCATTCGGACACCGAAACTCCCGTCAGACCCGAGAGCCCGCCGAGCAGAGCGCGGTGCAGGTCGCCGCCGCCGAAGGAGTCCAGCACGGCGGAGACATTTTCGGGCGAGCCGAAGTAGGGTTTGGACTGCGCGGGCGGGCGGTATTTCACGCCGCGCAGCACGACATGAGAGTCCTCGTCCTCGGGCGGGAGATGTTTTACCGCGTCGAGAATGGTAAGTTCGCCGTC
>DVOE01000044.1 GCA_018713795.1 Candidatus Limadaptatus stercoripullorum | reverse complement strand
ATCAGTAAGTGCGCCATGATAAGCGTGAGTATCGCACCCGCGTTTGTCGTGCATGATACGAGGACTGTCCCCTATTCCGCGTGGGGGAGGAAAGCCCGGAGTGAGTGCCCCGCGAAGTGTCCTCAGTTCGCTTATGCTCCCTTCCGGTACTTCGCGGGGGACCCCGACGGGAAGGAGGGGGTCTGTATTCCCACGCTCGGGGCGCTTCGCCCGATCGAGGGCGTTTGGGTTCGCACACCCTTATTCGAAGCGCTCCTAGACCCGACGGGCGCTTATTCGAAGCGCGAGGCGCAACAGGCGCCGAGATTGTGAGTGCCGAGCGGGGCTCATAAAGTACGCAGCCGCGCGCCCGCTGTTCGCCCTTCGGGCGGGGCGCATAGCGGCAAGTGGCATAATCTGCCGAGGCAGACTGCCTCGGCAGCGATGTCGCTCTTACGCGAGCGCCGAAGGTGCCCCCTAAAATCGTGGGGCCCCTCCGGGGGGAATGATTTTTGGGGGAACCCGCAGGAGGGGGCAAGCTGTATTTCAGGGTGTAGGGGCAGTCTGCCGGATCGAGAGTGCTTGACTTCGCACTTCCTCATTCGAAGCTCTCCCGGGGCCCCCAAAAAGTACCGCAGGGCGCTCTGCGCCCGAGGACACTTTTTGGGGTAAATAAGCGCACCTCGTGAACGAGGAGAATGTTTTGGAATGCTCCGCGGTGCGCGGTACACGCGTTCCGCGGAGCTTCCGTTTGGCTCCTTTTTGGTGACTCAATGCAGCGCACCTCGTGAACGAGGCTGTTATTTTTTTATCGCGTGCCCTGTGCGGCGAGCCGCGCGGGCGTGCGATAAAAAAACACCCCCGCTCATCGCGGGGGTGCGCTGCATTGGCAGGAGCTATAGGAATCGAACCTACACCATGGGAGTCAGAGGCCCATGTGCTACCACTACACCAAGCTCCAACGCGAGAATGATTATAACGCAGGATCTTGCAATTTGCAATCGTTTTCACCAACAATATTGACACCGCCCCGCGCGGGGACTAAACTGTCCGTGTGACGCCGGCGGCAAAGAGCCGGCCCTACGGAGACTGTCATGCAAAAAGAGATCACTGCTCCTCAGCCCCTGCTCGACGGCAGCGGCAACATCGCCTGTCCCGGTTACGCCAAGCGGCTGCTTTGGGAATACAACCGCGAAAACATAACCGCTCCCAAGTGGCGCATCAAGGAATGGGACTACTATTACATCGGCTGCGACGAGCACGCCCTCTGTCTCACCATAGCGGACATGGGCTATGTCGGCGCGCTCAGCATCTCGGTGCTGGATTTTCTGACTCCGACCCAATTCACCAACAGCGCCGTCAGCCTCTTCCCCATGGGCAAGATGAACATGCCGAGGACGAGCGCGGCGGGAGTGTCGAGCTGGAAGTGCGGCAAGACGCATATGACCTTCGAAGTGGACGGCGACACGCGGCGGCTCACGGGCTTCTACCGCAACGCCGACAAGAAAGGGCACGATGTCTCCTTCGACATCACTCTCTCGAACACCCCCGAAGAGAGCATGGTCATCGCCACTCCATTTGACAAACCCGGCTACTTCTACTACAACCAGAAGATCAACTGCATGACCGCGAGCGGCAGATTCACCGTCGGCGACAAGGTCAGGAAATTCTATCCCGAGACTTCGCTCGCCACCCTCGACTGGGGACGCGGCGTCTGGACCTACGACAACACTTGGTACTGGAGCAGCCTGCAGACCCACCTCGACGACGGCAGCACCTTCGGCTGGAACCTCGGCTACGGCTTCGGCGACACCTCGGCGGCGGGCGAAGATATGCTCTTCTACCGCGGGAAGTCGCATAAGATAGGCCGCACCCGCTTCCTCATCCCCAGCGACGACAAGGGCACGCCCGACTTCATGGCTCCCTGGCGCATCGTGTCCGACGACGCCCGCCTGGACTGCACTTTCAAACCGCTCATCGACCGCTACGCCCCCCTCGACCTCAAGGTCATGTGCATGATCCCCCATCAGGTGTTCGGCTACGCCTCCGGCAAATGCATCCTCGACGACGGCACGGTCATCGAACTCAAACAAAAGCTCTGCTTCGCCGAAAAAGTGCACAACAAATGGTGATGAAAACGCTCCCGCAAGGGAGCGTTTTTTTTGCCTTTCGCGCGGCATATCGCCACAAAAAGGAGTTTACCGCGTCGTTTTGAGCGCTCTACTCCGCTTTCATGGAAAGTATCTCGCCCGTCTTTCCTTTCACGACATCGAAACTCAGCCTTGCGGAAGCCGCGATCGCGGCGTCGATATCGTCCTCTTTGACGCCGAGGGGCAGGCAGCCGAGCGACTTGTCTATATAGGTCTCGGCACACTGCAACGGGGCGAACTTGGACGGATCCAGTCCGCACTCCACGCCCTCCTTTTTCTTCATGCGCGTGATGGCTCTGCCCGCGATCCCGAACATCCCGACGCCTATGCTCAGCGTCTTGCGCTTGGGCTTGCCCATCTCCTTGTGGAAGATGGCGAGCATCTCCTTCCAGGTCTTGTTGTACCACCCGATGGGATAGCACTTCCCGCCGCGGTTGAATTCGACGGCGCCCGCTATCGCCTCGCCCACCTGTCTCACGGTGACCATGGTCGTGCCGCCCTTGGGCCAGAAGGTGACCCCGGGCATCTTGGCGAGCGCACCCGCGACGATGACCCACACGGGCTTCCTGCCCTTCTGCACGCCGAAGATATACGGGAGCTCGAGCACGGCGACATCGAAGGTGTCATCGGCAAATGACAGCGCCACGCGCTCCTGCTCCTTGCGGCTGGCGATATAGGGATGGGTCTCGGCGAGTTTCATCTCCGGCCATTCTCTGTCAAAATAGGAGAAATACGACCCGCACACCACCGCGTGCCTGACGCCGCATTGCTTTGCGATGCCGAACAGCCTCCTCACCGGCTCGATGTTGTACTTGCGGTAAAGCTCGTAGATGGGCGGACCCGCCTCCACTCGCTCGTCCACGCCCGCGGCAAAGACGATGGCGTCCATGCCCGTGAGATGCTGCCTGAGTTCGTCGTCGCTGAGCTCGAGATAGTTGCCGAACTCCACCTTCATCTCGGGCGGGAGCTCCGCGCCCGCGGGAAGCGGCGGCAGAGCGATGGCGGTCACCTCGTGACCGCGTTCGATGAGCACCTTTGCCCCTTCGGATCCGAGCAGCCCGGTGCCGCCCACAATAAAGACTTTCATGTCCCCCTCCGTACGCGGCGCGACCGCCGCTATAACTTTGACTATATCTTACTCCCCCGCGCGCGTATTGTAAACATATAATTTTGCCCCGCCCGCCCGTGACTCGCGAGAGCGCCGCGCAATTCCGGTCCGGCAACGGTTGACATTCCGCGCCGGGACTGCTAATATTACATACGCTCCGAGCGGATCGCTCAGCAGCCTTTCGGAGCGCAGCGCAGTTCGGCTCGGTCTCCGCTCGGGCGCTCTGCCATGACAAACAAATAGTTCCTTTCGGGGTGTAGCGCAGTTTGGGTTGCGACAGACGACCGACGCACGCGACACACCGAGAACGAGACCCGGTGCGATCCCCGCCCCCTGCGAGGTGCGCCGCAAGACCTTCGGTGAGCGCTACGCGCTACCAAGCATAAAGTATCGTCCCCGAGGAAGGGATGTGCGGAAATAAAATTGAATAGCTTTTTCGGGGTGTAGCGCAGTTTGGGTTGCGGCAGGCGACCGACGCACGCGACACGCCGAGAACGAGACCCGGTGCGATCCCCGCCCCCTGCGAGGTGCGCCGCAAAACCTTCGGTGAGCGCTACGCGCCACCAAACATAAGGCTCAGTCTCCGCTCGGGAGCTCTGCCATAACAAACGAATAGTTCTATTTCGGGGTGTAGCGCAGTTTGGTAGCGCGTACGGTTCGGGACCGTAAGGCCGCGAGTTCGAATCTCGCCACTCCGACCACAAAGAGAGCGCCGGGTGCGCTCTTTTTGTTTTGCCTCAGACGAGCGAAAAGCAGAGCGCCGCCGCGATCCCGAGAAGGACGGCGAAGACGGGCGGGCGGGAGTCCGAGAGCGCGTAAGTCTCGGGGAGCAGCGAGGAGAAGGTCGCCGCGAGCATTGAGCCTGCGGCTGCCGCGACAGCGACCGCGCCCGCCCATGCGACCGAACCCGCGGCAAGTCCGATCGCCGCGCCGATGACCGTCGTTATCCCCGACGCCGCGGCGGCGAGTATCGCGCGCCCCGCGCGCACTCCTCCGCCCGCGAGCGGCGCGCCTATCGCCATCCCCTCGGGGACATCGTGGAGCGCGATCATGAGCGCGACGGTGATCCCGCCCGACAGTTCGGCGGCGCCCGTGCCGCCTATCGCAACGCCCTCGGGAAGATTGTGGAGAGCGATGACTATCGCGGCGGCGATCCCCGCGCGGGTGAGGCGTCCGCCGCCCTGCCCGCTGTTCCCCGCTCCCCTGCCTGCCGAAGCGCGGTCGAGCGCCCTTTCTGCGAGCATTACGAGAGCGGCTCCGATCAGCGCGATCGCGGCGGCAGCAAACACGGCGGGCGTTTCGCTCATGACGCCCGAGAGCGCGCCGGCGGCGGAAGGGAGCATCTCGAAGGCGGACAATCCTATCATTATGCCCGACGCGAACCCCATGGCGCCCGCCGCCGTCCTTTCGCCGCCCCCTCCGAGCAGCGCCCCTAGCGCGCCGCCCAGCCCGGTGCCGACTATGCCCGCCGCCGCGGAAAGACAGATGACGATAAGTCCCTCGCTCACGAAATTCCCCCTGTCAAGGCGGTTTTTGCGCCGCGCACGCGTTGACAAAATCCGACTTCAATGCTATGTTTACATCGTGAGCGATTATATTATTACAACCGATCTCACCGCCGACTATCCGCCCGAACTCATGGAGGACGATTTTTACATAATGCCCATGAGCTACGCGATCGACGGCGTCGAGTACGACGGCAAGACCCAGGCGTATCTTCCCGCTCACGAATTTTTCTCGCTGCTCGCGTCGGGCAAGACGGCGTCGACTTCCATGGTGCCGACGGCGGTGGTGTACGACTACTTTGCGGATATCCTGAAACGCACGGGCAAGGACATACTCCATCTCTCCTTCCCCGCCGCGATGTCGGGATGCTACGCCTCCTGCGTGGAAGCGGCGAACAAACTCAAGACCGACTTCCCCGAAAGAAGGGTCGTAGTCATAGATTCCAAGTGCGCGAGCGTGGGTCTCGGGATGCTCGCCTGGTACGCGCTCAAAAAGCGGCGCGAGGGCGCGAGCATGGGCGAGAACGCCGCTTATGTCACCGAGCTCCGCGATCATATCGGGCACGCCTTCACCGTGGACGACCTCATGCACCTCTATCGCGGCGGCAGGCTCAAACGAGGCTCCGCCGTGGTCGGGCAGGTCATGAAACTCAAGCCCATCATCATGGTGGACGAGAACGGCGCGCTCGTGAATATCGCAAATGTCATGGGCAGGAAGATCGCCATAAGGTCGCTCGTGGACAAGATGAAACACGACGACGGCGGCTACAAAAACGAGGTCATCTTCATAGGTCACGGCGACTGCCTCGACGACGCCCTGCGCCTCAAAGAGAGAGTGAACGAGACCTTCGGCGAGCAGAATGTCGTCATCTCGGAGCTGGGTCCCATCATCGGCAGCCACTGCGGGAAAGGCATGCTCGCGCTCATCTATCTCGCAAAGAACAAGACCGACCGCGGGATCTGACGCGGAAAATCAAAAACAAAACGCTCCCCCGTCGGGGAGCGTTTTTTGTTTTATCGCGAACCGCCTGCTCGGCGGAGCCGATCACGCGGCGGAGCCGATCACGCGGCGGAGCCGATCACGCGGTGCACTTTTTCATGAAGGCGAGATAGCCCGCCGCCCTGCTCCTCGCGCCCGCGTAGCTCTCTGCGGCGGCGGAGGCGTAGATCTTGAGTTTGGGTTCGGTGCCCGAAGGACGCACGCACACCCAATCCCCGCCCGCGAGATGAAGTTTGAGCGCGTTGGTAGCGGGAAGCCCCGTCGGACAGTCCTCCCCGTCCGCGAAGTGCCTGACCCCTGCGAGCAGATCGTCGGTCGCGGCGACCCGAGCGCCGTCCACCGAGGTGAGCCCTTCCTCTCGCAGCTTCTGCATTATGCCGCGCATCTTGTCCATGCCGCCTACGCCCGCGAAGGCGATGGATATCGCCTGCTCGCTGTAGTAGCCGAACCGCCTGAACATGTCCTGCAACACATCGTAGACTTTGAGTCCAAGCCCCGCGTAGTAGCAGACCATCTCGGCAAAGATCATCGCCGCCGCGACGGCGTCCTTGTCGCGGGCGTAGGTGCCCGCAAGCGATCCGTAACTCTCCTCGAACCCGAAGAGATAGGTGAACTCGCCCGAGGTCTCCCACTCCTTTATCTTCTCGCCGATGAACTTGAACCCGGTCAGCACATCGAAGGTGGTGACGCCGTAGCTGTCCGCCACCTTTCTCGCGAGATCGGTGGTGACGATGGTCTTGACAACGGCGCCGTTTTTGGGCAGAGTGCCCGTCTCGCGCCTGCGTCGGAGGATATACTCCTCCATGAGCACGCCGATCTGGTTGCCGGTCAGCAGCACGAACTTGCCCTCGTTGTCGCGCACCGCGACGCCCATCCTGTCCGCGTCGGGATCGGTGCCGATGACTATGTCGCTGCCTATCTCCTCGGCGAGCGCGACGCCCATGGAAAGGGTGTCCGCCTCCTCGGGATTGGGCACGCGGACGGTGGAAAACTCTGTGTCGGGACGCGCCTGTTCGGGCACGACCGCGGGCACGATGCCCATCTTCGCGAGCACCTTGGTGACCGGCATGTACCCCGTGCCGTGCACGGGAGTGTAAACTATCTTGACCGTCCCGCCGAGCGCGGCGACGGCTTCTTTCGAGAGCGCGAGCGAGGTGACGGCGTCGAAATACCGCGCGTCCACCGACTCGCCGATGACGGTGATAAACTCGTCCGCCCGCACGCCGTCCTTGCCCTTTATGTTCTCGGGCGTGATATCTGTCTCTGCGGTCTTAATGCCGAAATACGGGGTTTTGTCGATAATTTTGACAACTTCAGCTGTCGATTCGGGCGACATCTGCGCTCCGTCGTCGCCGTAGACCTTGTAGCCGTTGTACTCCTTCGGATTGTGCGAAGCGGTGATCATTATGCCTGCCGTCGCCCCGAGATGCCGCACCGCGAACGAGCACATGGGCACGGGACGGACATCCTCGTAGATATACGCCCTGACCCCCGCCGCGGACAGCGTCTTTGCCGCGAGCACCGCGAACTCCGCCGAGCAGCGCCTGGTGTCGTAGGCGATGACGACTCCCCTTTTTGCCGCCGCCTCGCCGAGCGAGAGGATGAAGTCCGCAAGCCCTTTGGTGGCGCGGCGCACGGTGAAACGGTTCATCTTCGCGATGCCGAGATCTATGGTGCCGCGCATACCCGCGGTGCCGAACTCGAGGGGCGCGTAAAAGCACTCCTTGCGTTCGCCGTCCGTCATCTCTTCAAGGCGCCGCTTCTCCTCCGGGGTGAGTTCGTCCTCGGACAGCCACTCTTTGTACACGCCGATATAGTCCATATTCGCTCCGATACGCGGGCGGATAGCCCGAAATTTTACTAAATTATATTACGCGGGCGCGGGCGTGTCAATACGGGCGGCATTGGGGACCGGCATAGCCCGCCTCTCCCCGCGCATACTACTCCCGTGAGGACGCGGAGCGGAAGAAGGACGGAGGGAATATGCCGCGCGCGGGATGTGCTTCTCGGCGCGTTGGTTTTCCTTTTTACCGCGGCGGGCATATCCCTGAGTATGGAACATTTCTCCGCCCCCCGCCTCGCCTCGGCAGAGGATACGAACGGGCTCGTCGCCTCGTTCACCACGCATTACGGCGACAGTTCGGACGGGCGCAAGCATAATATCGCCCTCGCCGCCCGCCTCATCGACGGCACCGTCATCCTCCCCGAGGACGAGTTTTCGTTCAACGACACGGTGGGCGCGCGCACGGAAGAGAGGGGCTTCCGCACGGCGTATGTCATACAGGACGGCGAGTATGTCGAAGGCACGGGCGGCGGCGTGTGTCAGGTGTCCACGACGCTGTACAACTGCGCCCTGCTCGCGGGGCTGGTCGTCACCCGTTCCCGCCCGCATTCTCTGCCCGTCGGCTATGTCGCGCCGTCCTTCGACGCCATGGTGTCCTCGGAGAGCGACCTGCGCTTCGCGAACATACTCCCCGCGCCGATAACTTTGCGCATGTACGCGGACGGGAACTATCTCCGCGCCGAGATACGCGGCGTGCCGAGCGGGATAAGCGTGAGGAGAAGATCGGTGACGCTGGAGACCCTGCCCGCGAAGACGACATATATCGACGACCCGACCCTCCCCGCGGGCAGCGAGACCGTAGAATTGACGGGCAGGAACGGACTCCGATCGGAAGGCTGGCTGGAATTCTCGAGGGACGGGAAAGCGCTCGCCGCCGTACGCATACGCCGCGACTGCTATCTGCCGCAGACCCGCGTCATCCGTCGCGGCACCGCCCTCCATCAAGAAAATCAAGAAAATATAGTTGGCGAGGGTGTTACACCTTCGCGCTTCCATACTTTTTACTAAAAAAAATGCGCCGAAGGCTGCGGGTACTACCGCCGCCTTCGGCGCAATCTTATATAAAAAATAGGGGCGCGGGGATGACATCCCCGCCGGGGGTGCGGGGGCAGCGCCCCTGCATTTGAGTGCGGGGGCGGAGCCCCTGCGCTTACTTCACGCCGAGGGCGCGGAGGGTGTCGGGGGGAAGGGAACAGACAAAATTTTTCTCTTCGTCGCCGTGGTAATCGCTGCCGCCTGTGACTATAAGTCCCATACGCCGCGCTTCTGCGGTCAGGGCGGCGATATCGGCGGCGGTATGCCCGGGATAAAACACCTCGATCCCCGCGAGCCCGAAGGGACTGAGCCCGCTCGTGAGCAACCCGAGAGTCCGCGCCAGGAGATACTTCTTGGGGTGCGCGAGCACGGGCACCCCGCCGAACTCGGCGATGAGCCCGACTGCGGCGAGCGGGGTTATGCGTTCGGCAGCGACATACGCCGCGCCCTGCTGTCCGAGATAACGGTCGAACGCCTCCTGCACGGACGCGACTTTCCCCTCCGCGACCATGGCGGCGGCGATGTTTTTTCGTCCGACTCCCCTTGCCTCGAAATCCATCTCGGGTGCCACGCCGAGCGCCGCGAGCCGCTCGCCTATCGCAATGTTACGCAGCCGCCTCTGCTCCTTGACGGCTTGGAGTTTCTGCACGAATAAGGGATTTTTATAATCGATATCGTACCCTAAAATATGGATCTCGCCATTAGACCGCGCCGAGATCTCTATCCCGGGGACGAATTTCACGCCTGCGTCACGCGCGGCGGCAGCCGCCTCATCCAAGCCGTCCACGGTGTCGTGGTCGGTGACGGCGATGAGCTCCGCGCCGAGCGACGCGATGTGCGCGACGGTCTCGGCGGGGGAAAGAGCGCCGTCGGACGCGGAGGTGTGGAGGTGCAGATCCGCCTTCATTCCTCGCCCTCCGTGGGGGCATCGACACTCGCCGCCGCTTCGGGCAGCTGCGGTTCAATGTCCTCGAACTTGTCGAGTTTGCGCACGATCTGCTGATTGCGGAAATCGATGTCGTCCACCGCCTTGACCACGCTCTCCGCGCGGACCTTGACGGTGTGGATGAGCTCCGTGAATTTGCCGAAGTCCCTCTTCACCTTCACCATGAGCTTCAGCATCTCGCCGCTCTGCTTTTGGATCTTGAGGGTGGTGAAACCGACTTGCAGGCTGTTGAGCAGCGCCACCACGGTGGAGGGGCCGCACACGGTGACGCCGCATTGCGCCTGCAGGTCACCGACAAAAGCGCCTTCGCGCATGATCTCCGCGTAAAGGCCCTCGCTGGGGACATACATGACGGCGAAATTGGTGGTGCGCGGCGGTTTGATATACTTTGCCGCTATGCTCTTCGCCTCGCTCTTCACCCTGTCGAGCAGCCTCTTTCGGGCAAGCTCCACCGCCACCTTGTCGCCCTCCTCGGAGGCATCCACCAGATGACTGTAATCCTCGAGGGGGAACTTGGCGTCGATGGGGAGATAGACGCTCTCGTCGGTCTGCCCGGGCAGGACGACGGCGAAATCCACTGCCTCCTGCGACCGCGGGGAGACGCGGAACTGCACCTCGTACTGTTCGGGGCTCAGGATCTGCTCGAACAGAGTTTGCAGGGCGACTTCGCCCCAATTGCCGCGCTTTTTGACATCGGCGAATATGCGGTTGAGATCGCCGACCTTGGCGGTGAGCTGCTGCATCTCGCCGAAACCTTTCTGCACACTGTCCAGCCTGTCGCTGACCAGCTTAAAAGCGTTCTGCACGCGCTTGTCGAGGGTCTCGGAGAGCTTCTCATCCACGGTGGCGCGCATCTTTTCGAGCTGTTTTTCGTTGTCGGCACGCACCTCGGCGAGCCGTTTTTCGTTGTCGGCGCGCACTTCCGCGAGCATGGCGCGCATATTCGTCGCCATGGCTTCGAGCTTGCGCTCGAGTTGCGCGTTGATGTCGGCGGCGCTTTTGGTCTGGTTGTCGCGCACGGCGGTGAGCTGCCTGTCCACCTGCTCGGCGAGGGCGTCCACAGTCTTCTTTTCGGACTCGAGGAAGGGCACGAGCAGACTGCTCATCCCCTGCGCACCTTGACGCGAAGCTTCGAGCACGGCGGTCTTGGTGCCCTCCAGCCGCCAGGATATGCTCTCCTCGAGCCTGCGCGCCGCGCTCTCGACATCGAGAGGCGAAGCCGTCCCCGTTCCGCCCCTCTTTTTGGCTTTCAGCAGCGTGACGACGAGGCACACGGCGGCGCACACCGCAGCCACCGCGGAAAACACTACGGAAACTATGAGTTCGACAGTCATCCTTCCTCCTTCCGCGCCTTTGCCGCTCTCCTTTCGAGGAAAGCGAGCGCGTTCTCCCTGCGTCTCAGCGAGGGAGCGTTGACGGCGCAGCGCAAGAGTTCTCCGAGCGCTTCGCCTATCTCCGCGCCGCGAAGCCCCGCCGCCGCCGCGTCCTCTCCGGTCACCGCAAGATCGGCAAGGCACATGGGCGCGCCTTCCGCGAGCATATCGCGATAGATCCTCAAAAATCTCGGCTGGTCGGCGGGCAGTCCACGGGTGGCGAACCCGTCCGCCATCCTGAGCGCCGCGAGATCTTCGATATATTCCCTGTTCTCCGCCGCAAACAGCCTGAGTTTGGACTCGGACATGTCCCCTTTGAGGTCGACCATATGCAGCGCGATGAGCCGGCAGATGCGCTCCGCGCGTTTTTTTGGCATCCTGAGCGCGGCAAGCCTTGCCGAAGCAGCCTCCGCCCCGAGCGCGGCGTGTTCGTGCATCTTGCCCGTGCGCTCGACGGCTATGCGCTTTCCGATGTCGTGCAGGAGCGCCGCCCACCTTATCGCGCGGGGCGCGGCGGCATATGCCTCGACGGAATGACGGAAAGCGTCGTAGATATGATAGTTCGCGTTCTGCCTCAGCCCTTTGAGCGCGGTGAGCTCGGGGAGCAGCAGTTCGAGCGCTCCGAGTTCGTCGAGAAGCTCCAGCCCCCGCCTGTGCCCGTCCGTGGTGCCGAGCGCGGGATACGCGGCGTCGGCGGCAAAGATCCTGTCCAGCTCGGGGAGGATCCTCTCGGGCACGATGTCGAGTATGTTCCGGACGCTCGCGCGGGCGGCGAGGAAGGTCTCCTCTTCGGGCTCAAACCCCGTTTCCGCGGCGAGCCTCGCCAGCCTGAGCACCCTGAGACCGTCCTCCGAGAACACCCTTGACGGCGTGTCCGCCGCGCGGAGCACGCGGTTTTTTATGTCCTCGATCCCGCCTGTCGGGTCGGTGTAACCCTCTTCGAGCGGATCGAAATAGACGGCGTTTGCGGTGAAATCGCGGCGGCGGGCGTCGAGGGCGATGTCCCCCGTGAACCTCACTTCGCCGGGACGGTGCACGCCGCTGCCGTCGGGATAACTGTCCGTGCGGAAGCAGGTGTACTCCGCGCTGAACCCCTCCGAGGAAATGCAAGCCGTGCCGAGGCGCGGATAGCTGCGGTGGATGACGAACCCGCTGCCTTCGAGGAGTTCCGTGACCTCGCCTACCGTCAGCTTCGAGCAGATGTCGAGATCGTGCGGCTCGGCGCCGAGCAGCCTGTCGCGGCAAAACCCGCCGACCGCGTAAAGTACGGCGCGGGGGCGAAAGAGCTCGGCGAGCCTACGAAATGCGACCGCGTCAACCGCCATACACCTCCGGAGCGAGCACGCAGACATCGGGCAGGTTCCTGAACTTCTCGTTGAAGTCCAGCCCGTAGCCGACCACATACTCGTTGGGGATCTCGAAGCCGATATAGTCGCCCTCGAGCTCCACCTTTCTCCGCGACGGCTTGTCGAGCAGCGCGCAGAGCTTGATGGACGCGGGACGGCGCGCCTCGAGCAGTTTTTTGAGATAGACGAGGGTGGTGCCCGTGTCTATGATATCCTCGACGATGAGGAGATGTTTGCCCGCGACGGGCGCGGAGAAGTCCTTGAGAAGTTTGACTTCGCCCGAACTGCTCGCGCCGCTGCCGTAGCTGGAGACGGCGATGAAATCCACCTCCACATCTCCCGTCAGCTCTCTGAAAAGGTCCGCAAAAAAGATGGTCGCGCCGCGCAGTATGCACACCACGAGCAGCGGCTCGCCCGCGTAATCGCGGTTGATCTCGGCGGCGAGTTCTTTGACGCGCGCCTTGATGTCTTCTTTGGAAACGAGTATCTTTGCGATCTCTCTGCCGTACATATCTTCCTCCCCGTCAGGGCTTTTTTATGAGGGTTATCCTGACCGCGCGCGTGGTCTTCCCGGTCACTTTGACGCTCTCCGAGATGTCCACCCCCGCGGCGAAAAGTATGTTGCTGCCGGCGGCGCAGACGACGAGTTCGGGGCGTCTCCTCAGGGGGATCTTCTTGTCGGTGAGATAGTCGCCGAAACTCTTTTCCCCTCCGCCGAATTTTACTATCCTGTCTCCCGCGCGGCGGCGGCGAAGCACCGCGTCCCGAGGGATCTTGTCGAGATCGGCATAGAGCGCGCCGTCTCCCGCCCGCATGTCGCAGGGAGCCACCGGCTCCAGCTTCACGCCGCATATCTCCCCGCAGCCGCACGCGGGGAAGGGCTCTTCAAACTCCTCCGCCACGCTCTCTCCGCGGGTGAAGACCACCGCCTCGGACTCGCGGTGAGCGACTATGCCGTGGCTGAGTTCCACGCGTTTGCCCGCCGCGCCGCCCGCAAGCGAAAGAACGGCGGCGAAGTGCTTTTCCTCGATGTCCTGCACCACCCCGAGCGCCGCGCACGCCCGCGCGACGTCTCTCTTCCCGAGCACGGATTCGCGGAACGCCGAAAGCGGCACGCGCGCCTCCCCTTCGGATATCTCGGGACAAGGCGCAAGTTTGTCGATGAAGGCGTCTGCCTCGGCTGCGTTCGCGGCAAGCCTCGCCACCGCCTCGTTGACGGCGGGGAAGCGCGACTTTATGCGCCTCAGCTCCGCGCGGATGAAATTCCTGGTGTAGCTCTCGTCGGAATTTGTCTCGTCCTCGACGAAGGGGAGCCCCTTTTCCGCGATATAAGCGTCTATCTCGCTGCGTGGCAGGGACAGCAGCGGGCGGATATACCGCCCCGAGCGCTCGCTCATGCCGCGCAGTCCCTTTATCCCCGTGCCGCGCAAGACCCGCATGAGCACGGTCTCGGTCTGGTCGTCGGCGTGGTGGGCGAGCGCCACGAGATCGCATTCCCCCGCCGAGATCAGCCCGTCCAAGACGGAATATCTGAGTTCACGGGCGGCCTGTTCGAGGGTGAGTTTGTTGCTCTCGGCATACGCCGGCGCGTCCACGCTCACCGTGCAGAGACCTATGCCGCGCTCCCCGCAGAAAGCCGCCGCGAACTCCGCGTCGCGGACGGAGTTCTCTCCCCTTATCCCGTGCTCGACATGGACGGCGAAAAAGTCCGCGCCCGCCGCGAGCATGAGATCCGCGAGCGCGACCGAATCCCGCCCGCCCGAAAAGGCGAGCGCTATGCGCGCCCCCTCGGGAAGCGCGAGACAAAACCGCTTTCCGTCCACCGTTTTCATATACTAAGTATAGAGCAAGCCCGCGCGCTTGTCCACCCGGGGCGGATGCGCGGGAGCCGGTCATTCGGTGTAATACCTCTTCCACGCCGCGATATTGTCCGCGGTCACGCCGTACTCGCCGAGAAGAAAGTCCCCGATGGTCTCGTACTTCGCGAAGATGGCGTCCCACGCCCTGTCGAAGAGCTCGGCGTGCACGCGGCTGTTGTAGCGCACGCACTCGTAGAATTTGTCGGACAATTTGAAAGGACGCAGCAGTTTGAGCAGTTTTGCGGTGCTGCCGCCCTTGCGCTCGTTGGAGCGCATATATTCGGCGAACGCTTGCTCGCGGGTGCGCCCGAGCGCGAGTTCTATCATCATGGCGGCGACGCCCGTCCTGTCCTTGCCCGCCGTGCAGTGGAAGGCGATCGTCCGCCCCTCGTTCATGCGGCGGAAGAGCTCGGAGTAAGCCTCTTTTGCGTAAGGCATATAAGCATACGCGTCCCTTATGCCGTCGATTATCTCGTCGAACTGCTCGTCCGTGCACCTCAGCATGGCGAGGCAGGACTTGCGGGTGGGCGCGAGGATCTTGAACTTGGTCTCGCCGAAGACGGACGCGTTGACATAGTCCGTGCCGCGCGGCAGCCTGTCCGGCTTTTCGCGCACTTCCTCGGGGGTGCGCAGATCGACGACGCTGTCCAGCCCCAGCGACGCGAGGAACTTTCTGTCCGCGGCGTTTTTGGGGCGCAGCTTGCAGGCGCGGAAGAGTTTCCCGCTCTTTATCCTGCCGCCGTCGGGCAACGAAAGCCCGCCCATATCTCTGAAATTGTCAAAGGTAGTCTCTTGTCCCATAGCACGATTATAACCCCGCGCGCGCCCGCGCGCAATAACAAAAACCGCTCTCCCGCGACTTCCTCTGTCCCGCGCCGCCGCACTCTGTTGCAATCGCGCGCCGCGTGCTGTATGATGAGCGTATGAAGAACATCCCGACGAAATACGGCGATCTGCGCGCCCGCACCGTGAAAAAGATCAAGCGCTTCCGCAAGAAACTCGTCTACGACCTGAAATTCGCCTATGTGCGGACGGGTCACGCCAAAAACGAGTTCCTGGGCTTCCTCACCGTGTTCAATGTCAAGCGCTCGCGCCTGGTAAAGACCGAGCGGCTCGTGCACTTCTGCCCCGAAAAACCCCGCCTCTATCTCAACATATACATGCGCCGCGACCGCGATCCTTCGGTCAAAGCGCCCGTCTTCGTTTACATACACGGCGGCGGCTGGATAGGCGGGCTGCCCGAGACCCGCGAAGCGTTCAACACCCGCATCGCCGAAGCGGGCTACTTCGTGGTCAGCCTCTACTACGGGCACTCCCCCTACTACCCCCACCCCGAACCCATCGAGAACATCTACAAGGCGTTCGCCTGGCTCAAGACTCACGCGGAGGAATACAACATCGACACCGATGCCATCTTCGTGGGCGGCGAGTCGGCGGGAGCGCACCTCTCGGCGATGGCGGGCGCCATCTCCTCCTCTCCCGAATACAACGCCCGCTTCGACCTCGATCCCGTCTCCCGTCATCAGAAGATCGCGGGGCTGGTGCTCAACTGCGGCGTGTTCGACCTCAAAAAGGCGCTCGGCACCGACTTCAAGAACATCGAACTCTACATCCAATCCTACTGCGGCGGCGAGCCCCTCGACGAAGTCACGGAGGAGGTATGGGATGAGATCTCGCCCATCCGGCATGTCACTCCCGACTTCCCGCCCTGCTTCCTCATCTCGGCGGAGCGCGACCGCCTCGCGCCTCTCACCGCCGACCTTGCGGCGAAACTTGCGGAGTGTGGCGTCGAATACGCCCACTATCACGGGAAAGGGCGCTTCGCCGTGCACGCCTTCGCCGTCGTGCAGATCCTGAAGATCACCCGCGAGGCGATGTTCGGCGCCAAACTCTTCCTCAGGAGCCACACTCCCCCCGAAATCCTTCCCCGCATACGCAAACTCTGACCGCGCGCAGCTGCGGCGCGGATCTCACCGGTCGAATTTTGCCGAATATTGCCGAATAACGGGGTTTAATATCAAAAAACGCGGCTTTCAACGCCGCGTTTTGTCATACGGTCATCATGAGCGTCAGCCCGCCGAGCGCGGCGGCAAGCGTCGGGAGACAGATGAACACGCCCTTTGCGACAAAGTGCTTGAAGCGGAAATTCACTCCCTTGTGCTTGACTATGGACAGCCACATGATGGCGGACATGGACGCCACTGGAGTGAGCAACGAACCCATGTTGGAGCCTATGACCGTGGCGAACATCGCTTCGGTGAGGCTCGCCTCCGCGACCTCCGCGAGTATGCCGACGAAGAACATGCTCATGGGCAGATTGTTCATGAGATTGCTCGCCGCGGCGGACAGTCCGCCGAAGGTCCAGAGCGCTTGCTCGCCGTCGAACACCTCCGCGATCGCCTCCGTTATGCCGTTGTTCATGAGCGAGAGCACGACCACGAACATGGACAGCAGGAAGGGCACGAGGTGCCACGGCATACGCTTTGCCGTCTTTGCGAGCGGGTGCAGCGACTGCTTCTTGGCGAGCAGGCATATCACCGCCCCTATCATGACCGCCGCCGCCGACGCCAGGCAGATGAGCCACATGGGCACGGAGATATACGAGGACACGATGAGCAGCACCGTGCATACGGCGAGCCCCGTGACGCCCACCGCGAGGGCGGGTTTGTTCCTTATCGCGATCTCGAGTTCGCTCGCCGCGAGAGGCGCCTTGAGGTCCTTTCTGAAGATGAGGAGCAACAGCCCGAAGGACACCGCCGCCGCGAACACGGTGGGCACCGCCATCATCTTGATATAGTCGGTGAACCCCACGCCGAAGTAGGTGGCTATGTACACATTGGTGGTGTTGCCGATCATGAGGAACATACTCCAGGTGTTTGCGGCGACATATTCCATGAACACGAAGGGCACGGGATTTATGTTGCTGTGCTTGGCAAAATAGCAGATGAATGGCGTGAAGGTCAGCACTATGGTGCTGTTTGAGGTCACGAGGGTGATGAGCGAGATGATGAGGTAAAGCAGCACGAAAAGTTTGAGCTGGCTGGTCCCCGCGTGGCGCATGACCTTGGCGGCGAGATATTTGAAGAAACCCACGCGGTCGAGGTAGACGGACATCGCGCTCATGGAGAGGAAGATGGCGAGCGTCTTCAGGGGGTTCATGTCGGAGTCGCCGAAGAACTGCTCCGCTATCTGCGAGGTGGGCACCTCGCCCGTCGCCGCAAGCACGACGGCACAGATAAACGGCACCACCCAATAGAGATGGATGGCGAATTTACCTATGCGGAGCTTGGCATTCGTCGCCGTGCATACGACCACCGAAAGGCAGGACAAGCACAGCGCGCTCAACGACAGAGCCATTTTTCTCTCCTCTCGCCTTATTAAGAGGTTATATATTATACCAGCGCACGCGCGGCGCGCAACACAATTTGTAAAAAAATTGTAAAAAACGGAGGATACATCCCCACTTTCCCGTCAAAAAACCCGGGGCGTTCACCCCGGGTCGCGTATCGTCCGAAAGCTCCTCAGTCGAGGTCCTTCCAAAGGGACTTGTAAGCCTTTTCGTTGTACACGATGGTGCCGTAGTACTCGGTGCCGAAGGTGTTGACCTTCTTCTCGTAGATCGCGGTGCGCTTGCCGGAGAGCAGCGCTTCCTCGATGGACCCGCGGACGGTCACGACATCCTCGAGATCGGCGGCGTGAGTGAGCACATAGTCCATGGGCAGCACGCCCTCCTCGAGTCCGCCGAAATCGAGCTTCTCTTCGGAGTAGCTGTCAGTCTCTTCGTCATACACCACGGTGTACGAACCCCAGCCGGTGGTGTCGTACGGCACGGCGGAAGCGACGAGGATGAACACGCCCGCATAGGCGGAAGAGGCGTCCACCGTGCTCTCGGCGCCGATGAAATTGTCGCCGAACACATAGAAGTTGCCCTCCTCGGTCGCGCCCTCGCCCTCGGTGCGCTCGAAAGAGCCGCCGCCGTTCTTTATCAGAGCGCGCGCCTGTTCGGTGAAGCTGTCGATGTAACCGGACTCCTCGCCTTCGGGGGTGACGACATAGCCGAGACCGCCGTTGTTGGAATCCGAGGACACGCTGCCGGTGTCGTCGCCGACGAGGTAGAGCCAGGTGGTGGCGACTTCGCGTATCCAATACAGCCCCTGCACATGGGTGAGTTCGCCGCTCTCGACGGCGGTGCGCACCTGAGCGAGGCTGTCGTATATCTGCCGAACGATGCCGTGCTCGCCGAAGGCAGCGACCTTCTCAGGGAGATACGCCATCTCGGGGCAGACGGAGACATTGGTGACCACGCTCCACTCGCCCGTCTCGTCGTCCTTCACGAACTCGACGATCTGATCCAACCCGCTGCTCCCCTCGCGCACGGTGATCTCCTCATCCTTGCAGGGATGATCGGGGCAGGTCATGGGATCGCAGGCGGAACCGCTTTCGCAGGTGTGACGATCGCACTCGTAGGTCGAGTCGTAGTCGGGATTGGAAACATAAACCTCGAGCGCGTTCAGCATCGCGTCGCGGCGTGCGGTCACATAGTCGTCGTTCACGGTGCCGTCCGCGATGAGAGCGGTGAGTTCCTCCACCTGCTCGTCGGGGAGCTTCAGGAGGATGTTGAGCACGAAGCCGTAGCCGGACTTGTGATAGTAGACGGTGTCGAGGGTGGACTCGATGGCGGACTGATAGGACTCGCCGTCCGTGAAAGTCTCCTTGTTCTGCTCGACGAGGGAATCGAACCTCGCCTGCACTTCGGCGTCGCTCACCGAGCAGCCGTCCCCTATCCTGCCGTCGCCTATCATGCGCTCGAGGCGGGTGATGAGCAGGGACTTGTACTCCGCGGTGAGGTAGTAGTTGTAATCGAGAGTGCTCTCGGACATATTGTCCGCGATGTCCGCGACGGCACCCGCGAGGTGCTCGTCGAGCGCCGCTTTATACTCGTCGTCGGTCATGTCCGCGAGAGCTTCGGGCTCGAAAGTGCGGTCGTAGACGAGCGCCTTGTAGGCGTCGTTGAAACTGCCGTCCGCGTTAAACGCCCTGACCGCGAGCGCGGTGCCTTCGGGAAGATCGCTGTCGGGATCGTAGTCCGCGTCCTCATCCTCCTCGGCGTCGGGGCGCTCGGTGCGGGGCGCGGTGTACTTCTCCCAATGCGCGTAGAGCGTGAGCGCCTTGCCGCCGCCCGTGACCTCGGAGTCGACGGGAGTGGCGAAATCCCATTCCTCGCCGCCGTTTTTGGCGGTGAACCAACCCATGAAGGTGTAACCGTCGCGGGTGGGAGCATCGGGCTCGAACGCCGTCGTGCCGGACTTGATGCTCTGACGGGAGACATCGCTGCCGCCGTTGGATTCAAAGTAGACGCGCACGGCGTCGTCGCCGGTGTACTCTTCGTAGGTCGGGCTCTCGTCGCCGTCCGTGCCCTCGTTGTAGTCCTTCTCGGCTATGCTCTCCTCGAGAGCGGAAGAAAGCGCGGAGAGGATGTCGTCGTTGACATTCTTTATCGCGCGGTCGATCTCGCTCGTGCTGAGCAGCTCTTCGACGGGGATGGCGGAGGGATGGCGGGTCTCGCCGAGCGCCTTTGCGATCTCGTCCTTTGCAAAGAGCACGAGCAGCTCACGCTGGGCGAGCGAACGCAGCACGGTGTCCGCCGCTTCCTGATAAGTCATGCCGTAGTACGCTGTGTAGAGATAGGCGTAATTGTTGAAAGAAACTGTGAGTTCCGCCTTGCTGACGGTGGCGGTCTGTCCGTTGTAGGTGACGGTGGCGACCACCTGAGCGGCGTCCCGTGCTTCCGACTTGACAAAGATCCTGTCGCAGCCGGCGAGCACGCCGACGGCGAGGGAAACTATCATGACGAGTGCGAGCAATATTGCGATCTTTCTTTTCATATACGCTCCGTTTTTCGGATGATGAGCAATGGTATTGACTATTATACACACTCGCACGCACGCCCGCAAGCGTTTTCGGCAGGCACGCGGAATATAAATTGATTGCCGGGTTTTCGCCGCGGCTTTGCGGCGCGCTCCCGCGTCTTCAGCCCGCCGCGGCGTCCGCGTCTCCCTCGGTCTGCCCCGCGAGCGCGGCGAAAAAGTCGGTCATTAGCGCGAGCTTCTCCCTGCCGCCGAGCCCCTTGACATCGAAGATGAGCGCCGGCGGGATGGTGGAAGTCAGCACCATCTTGTCCTGCCGCTCGCTCACCGCCTTCATCACCGCCTCGTCCGAGAAAACGGACGCGTCGCGGAAGCTCACCCCCGCCCCGTTCCTCGTGAGCGTGACCTTGCCCACATCGAAGGCGGAAGCGAGATTTTTAAGAAGCGCTATGTCTATGAGATTGCGGAGCGGCTCGGCGGGAGCGCCGTACACCTCGGTGAGCTCGCCGATGAGCTCCTTGCGCGCGGAGAGCGAATCAACCTCGGCGATGCGCTTGTAGATGCGGACCTTGTCCCCGCCGCTGACATAGTCCGCGCCGATATACGCCGGCAGATCCACCCGCATCTCGACCTCTTTCCTCTCTTCGGGGCGCCTGCCGGTGCGCATCTCTTCCACCGCTTCGTGCAGCAGTTCGATGTACATCTCGTAGCCCACCTTCTCGATATGCCCGTGCTGCTCCGCCCCGAGAAGGTCGCCCGCGCCTCTTATCGAAAGGTCGCTGAGCGCCACGCGGAATCCGCTGCCGAGTTCGGTGTTTTCGAGCAGCACCCTCAGCCGCTTGTCCGCCGTCTCCGTGAGAGCGCCGTGCTCGGGCACGGTGAAATAGGCGTGAGCGAGCGCGCCGCGTCTGCCCACTCTGCCGCGCAGCTGATAGAGCTGCGACAGCCCGAACCGCCCCGAGTCTATGACTATGAGCGTGTTGGCGTCCGGCAGGTCTATGCCGTTCTCTATGATGGTGGTCGCGACCAGCACATCGTACTCTTTTTCGTAAAACGCGGATATCCGCCTTTCGAGTTCGTGCGGCGTCATCTGCCCGTGAGCGGTGACTATCCTGACCTCCGCGGGCAGCAGCGAACCAAGCCTCGCCGCATAAATTTCGAGCGCCGCGATATCGTTGAGCAGCACCAGAGTCTGCCCGCCGCGTGCGCACTCCCGCAAGATTGCGTCCGCCGCGAGCGCGTCCGAATATGGCGTGACATAGGTCTGCACGGGCAGCCTGCCCTTGGGAGCCGTTTCGAGGAGAGATATGTCCCGCACCCCGCTGAGCGCCATGTTGAGCGTGCGCGGGATGGGCGTCGCGGACAGCGTCAGCACATTGACCGAAGGATAGCGCTGTTTCAGCCACTCCTTGTGCCCCACGCCGAAACGCTGCTCCTCGTCGAGGACGAGCAATCCGAGATCCTTGAAAACTATGTCCTTGCCGAGCACCTTGTGCGTCGCGATGACCATGGTGAGCGAGCCGTCCGCGAGCGCGGCGGCGGTCGCGGCGTTCTCGGCGGAGGACTGGAGTCTGGTCAGCAGCCCGCACTTTATGCCGAACGGCTCGAGACGGGCGGTGAGATTTTCGTAGTGCTGCCTCGCAAGTATGGTGGTGGGCGCCAGCAGCACCGCCTGCTTGCCGTCCAGCACGGTCTTGAACATGGCGCGGAAGGCGACCTCGGTCTTGCCGAACCCCACATCTCCGACCACGACCCTGTCCATTATCCTGCCGCTTTCCATGTCCTGTTTGACGGCGGCGATGGCTTTGGTCTGGTCGGCGGTCTCCTCGTATTCGAAACCGTCCTCGAACTCCTTCTGCCACACGGTGTCCGGCGAATAGACGAACCCCTTCTGCTTCTCGCGCACGGCGTAGAGCTGCAAAAGATCGAAGGCGAGTTTTTTGACCGAACGGCGCACCTTCTCCTTCTCGCGGGCGAACTCCTTCCCGCCGAGCTTGTTGAGCTTCGGAGTCTCCTCGCCCACGAACTTCTGGAGATTGTCCGTCTGGTCGGCGGCGACATAAAGGGTGTCCCCGTCGCGGTAGCGGATGACGATATATTCCTTGTCGAACTCGCCGGTATTTAGGATCGCGGTGCCCTCGCAAAGTCCCACGCCATGTACCTTATGCACCACATAATCGCCCGCTTTCGGTGCGATAAACTGCTTTTTCGTGCGGAATATCTCTTCGCCCTTGTGTTTGCCGACGCACTCGGAGACCCCTATCACCGCGAGCTTCTCGGCGGGATAGACGACTCCGCTCTCCACCTTGAGAGGAGTGACGAGGATGCCCGCGCTCCCCTCTCCGTCCTCGGAATATTCCGCGTACACTTCCGCCTCGCGGAGGGTGTCGACGAGGGCGCGCGCCCTGTCCCGCGAGCCCGCGCAGATGAGCACCTTCGCCTTGTTGAGGAGGAAGGTCTTCATGTCCTGCGCCAGCGTCCCCGGCGAGAGATAGTATTTGGTCACGGGGCGGGTGCGCGGCGTGAGCACCTTGCCCGCCTCGAACAGCGGACAGCCGGCGTCCAGCGAAGTGAAGAAGAGTTTTCTTTGCTTTGTCAGGCGGCGCCTGACCTCCTGCGGCGAGATGAGGCAGGCGGAGTGTTCGGGGAGGATCTCCCCCGCTTCGCGGAGAGGCGCCAGCCTGCCCGAGAAGTCTTTCCACGCGAGCGCGAGTTTTTCGGCCACCGCCTTCGGCTCGTCAAAGACGACGAGCGAGGGGGAAGCGCAGTCGAGATAGTCGAAAAGGGTGGCGGAATTGTCCTCCGAAAAGGGCGCGAGCCAGGCGTGCGACGGCGGGCAGACGCCCGCGTGCAGTCCGTCGGCGAGCAGCGCGCAGGTGGCGTTCGCGCGGCGCGTCAGGAGCTCCGAACGCACCTTCGCCACATCCTCCGTCGTGAACATGACATCGCCGGCGGGCGGAACGAGCAGCCGATCCGTCTCTTCCTCGGAGAGCATGGACTCGGGGTCTATGCGCTTTATATTCTCCACCGTCTCGTCAAAGAAATTTATCCTGTGCGGCGCGCCGCCCGCCACGAAAATGTCGAGGATATCCCCTCTGAGGGCGAATTCGCCCTCGTCGGATATCATGTCCCGCCGGGCGTATCCCGCAGCGGCGAGCCTGTCCGCCGCGTCCGTCGGAGATAGCGTCCCGCCCACCGTGATATCCAGCGAAAACGCCCGCACCGCCTCGGGACGGGGGCAATGCTGCATGAGCGACTCGGCGTCGGTGACCAGCACATTCGCGGCGCCGTGTACCACCGCCGAAAGCGCCGCCGCACGCCTGACCGTGCCCCTCGAGACCAGCCCCTTCCTGAACACGAGTATGTCGTCGCGGGGCGGGAGCAGGACGGCTCTCACCCCCTGCCAGCCCGCCAGCCTCCCGTACAGAGCGCGAGCGGAGGGAAGATCGGGTGCCACGCATATCCTGAGCGCGGGTATGCTCGCGGTAAGGTGCGCCTTAGCCCCGTCCGTGACGCGCGCCACCCCCATGGAAGAGACGCTGCCCGCAGGCATACGGACATGCCCGAACGCAAGCAGTTCGGGCAGCCCTTCGCCCATGGCGGCTATATCGGCTCTCGACGGGATGGACATAAATTCCGCCGCGTCAACGCGGCTGTTTTCTCCTGTTGATACGCTCCTCGACGCGCATTATATCCGCGGCGGAAGCGAGATCGGCGAGCGCGGAGGCAGCCGTCTCGACGCACTCTTCTATCGTCTTTTTGTCGGCATAATCGATCCTTGAAAGCACAAAATCGGCTATGTCAACTCCGTGTTCTGCAAATCGCGCGTTCGCGATGCCTATCTTGAGCCGGCGGAAAGAGGTGGTGCCGAGCTCGCTCACGACGCTGCGCATCCCGTTGTGTGTGCCGGCGGAGCCCTCTTCCCTCAGGCGCATCCTGCCGACGGGCAGATCGGCGTCGTCGTAGACCACGATGAGTTCGCTCTCGTCCGCGCAATACTTCGCGACCAGCTTCCTCACGCTGACGCCCGAGAGGTTCATGAAGGTCTGCGGTTTGGCGACCACGACCTCGCTCCCGCCCACTCTGCCCTTTGCGGTGACGGCGTCGCACTCTCTCCCCGTGAACTTGAGTTTGTTTGCGCGCGCGAAAGCGTCCGCGACCATGAAGCCGAGGTTGTGATAGGTGGAGCGGTAACGCGCTCCCGGGTTGCCCAGCCCGACTATGAGAAACATAAGCCCTCTCTCGTGTATCGCGGCGGTCGCCGCGTTTGTCTTCAAGTCCTCGCGTCCGTGCGGGTGTGCGGCGGCGAAGACCGTTTGCTCTCCTGCCTCGCCCGACCGATCACGAACTCACCGCCCTCCACATCACGGGTGACGGTGGTGCCCGCCGCGACGAACGCTCCGTCCCCGACGGCGAGCGGCGCGACCAGGTTGACATTCGCGCCTATGAAACAGCCGCTCCCGACCTCGGTGCGGTGCTTTTTTCTGCCGTCGTAGTTGCAGAACACCGTGCCGCAGCCTATGTTGGTGCCCTCGCCGACGACGGCGTCGCCGATGTAGGCGAGGTGAGCCGACTTGACCCCGTCGCCGAGCGCGGAGCCCTTGACCTCCACGAAATCGCCCACGCGGCAGCCCTTTCCCACTCTCGCGCCGCGCAGTCTCGCGAAGGGACCGACCGTGCAATCCGCGCCTATCTCGGAGCCCACGATGTGGCAAGCCGTGACCTCCGTTCTCTCGCCGACGACGCTGTCTTCGACCAAACTTCCCATTACGCGCGCGCCCGCGCGAACGACGGTACGCCCGCGGAGCACGGTGAACGGCAATATCTCCGCCCCTTCCTCCGCCGTGACGGTGTCGTCGATGAACACCGTGGACGCGTCGGGGATCACCGCGCCCGCCTCGTCCAAGGCGGCTATCACGCGCTCTTTCATAAGATTATACACTATGCGGAAGTTTTTTGCACCCTCGGTTTTGACAAAGTGCGGCAGCACAAGCCGCGAGCGTATCTCGCCGCCGCCCGCCAGCACGAACGCCCCCGAACCGCGCTCCCCGAGCCCCATCGCTCCGAGTTTCTTGCTCCTCACCGTCGCCGCGGCGCGCAGGATATCCTCCTCGGTCACGAGCGGCATATCCAGCGGAAGGACGACATCTATGCCCTCGCCCGCGCGGATCTCGCCAACGCTGCCTGCGTATCTCGTCTCAAACGCCCGAAGCGCCCTCGGCGCGTAATCGGCGACCTTTCTGCCGAGGAGTTCCCTCTCGCCGCCCTCTGCGGGCAGCAGCCACACAACGATCTTTTCACGCATACGACCATGATATGCCGGATCCGCTTCGCATTATTCGGGTCCGGGATACCGCTCGCCCCGAAAATTCGCGGCATAAAATCTTGAAAAGGCGCGCCGCGGGATGATACGCTCACCCTGCCGTCCGACTGTCCGGTGTCCCCGAATAAAAAAAAGGAGACACAGCCATGAGCAAAAAGAAAATTGCGACCATCGTGATAACAGCTCTCTCTGCGGTCATATCCGCCCTCGCCTGCATCTTCGGCATCCCCCTCGGGAGCGATACGGCGCCCGCGGACGAGACCGCCGCGGCGACCATCGCCGCCGCGACGCAAAGCGTAGCCGTCTCCGATCAGGATACGCAGACGACAGTCTGAATCGTACGGCAGCGGCGGGGCGAAAGTCCCGCCGTTTTTTCATAAAAAAGCTCTCCCGAAGGAGAGCCGCGGAAGATCACTCTTCTCCGCCCTTTGCGCGTTTGCGTTTTTGCCTGAAAAACTCGCCGAGGATATCCGCGCATTCCTCGCGGAGCACCCCGCCCGTCACTTCGATGTCGTGATTGAACAGCCCGGGTGCGAAGAGATCCACGCGGCTGCCCGCCGCGCCGCACTTAGGGTCGAACGCGCCGAACACCACCCTCTTCACTCTTGACAGCGTCATGGCGTGGGCGCACATGGGACAGGGCTCGAGGGTGACGAACACCTCGCAGTCTTCCAGCCACCAGTTGCCCAGCGCTCGGGCTGCACTTTCCAACGCCACCATCTCGGCGTGACGGGTCGCCGACCCCTCGCGCTCTTTGCGGTTGCCGCTGCCGGCGACTATCTCGTCCCCGCGCACGACGACGCACCCGACCGGCACCTCGTCCTCCGCCGCGCACTCCGCCGCTAAACGGAGCGCCTCTCTCATGAACTTTTCGTCTCGGGTCATGTTTCCTCCTACTTGTGATACGGCGTCCCGGCGATGATACAGAACGCGCGGTAGAGTTGCTCGGCGAGCATGACGCGGAAAAGCTGATGGGGGAAGGTCATGTCCCCGAACGACAGCGTCTTGTCCGCCGCCGCCTTCACCTCGGGGGAGAGCCCGTGGCTGCCCCCTATGAGAAAGGTGAACTCGCCGTGCCCGCGCGCGCTCTCCCTCTCGATGAGCTCCGCGAACGCGCGGCTGCCGAGCCTCTCGCCCCCGCCGTCCAACGCGACGATAAACCCCCGCGCCGCGGCGAGCAGTCCTCTGCCCTCCTCCGCCGACTGCTCGGCGGGCGACTTGGAAGGCGGCGCGGCGGGGACCTCGACCACCTCGAACCTGCAATAAGCGGAGAGCCGCTTGGCGTACTCGCTCACCGCGTCCGCGAAATATTTTTCCTTGAGCCTGCCGACGGCAGCCACCCGCACCTTTATCATGTCAGCCTCCACACCAGCGAAAACACGGTGACCGCGACGCCCGCCGCGACCGTGACCAGAAAGGGTATGTCCTTGTAAAGCGGCAGCGCGTCCGCCGGGACGGGCGCGGGGAAGCGCGCGGGCAGCCTGCCCTCTTTGACGAGCGGCGTGCGCATGGCGTAGAGGATGAGGATGCACGCCGCGGCGGACGCCACGAAGATGACCGCGCTCACCGCCGAGCCTATCCTGTCCGTCTGCAACCACACCCTCGCGGAGTCCATGAACGCGAACACCGGATCCATGTCCGCAAAGCCGTAGCACACGCTGACGAAGTTGTTGAAAAAGTGCAGCAGCACGGCAGGCAGCAGCGAGCGCGAGTATATGACCACCAGCGCGAGTATGACGCCGAACACGAAGGTGTAGCCCGTCTGCCTGATGTTCTGATGCATGAGCGCGAACAGCAGCGCGGACACGAGCGCCGCCCGCTCTCCCCTGTCCCCGTAAGCCGCGAGCAGCAGTCCCCTGTGGGTGAACTCCTCAAACAGCGCGGGCAGCACGGCGACGAGCGCGAGTTCCGAAAACAGCTCCGCCGCCGTCTGCGCGACCGGGTCGGAAGACGGGAAATCGTAGCCTATGACATAGAGGATGCGCGTCCATGCCGTGGACACCGCCGAAGTCACCGCGACGGCGGGGATCGCAAGAGCAAGCGTGAGCAGTAAATTGCGCAAAGAGGGTTTTTTCAGCGAAAAATCGTCCGCTAAAGCCGGCAATTTGTCGGTTCGCATACCGTGGGCAAAAGCGAACCAGCACGCGAGGGGCAGCGCTCCGAAGCAGAGGATCTGCACCACGCAGGTGAACATCGCGTCGGGGTCGGCGCCGAGAGCGGCGTATACCCCGAGCGAGGAAGAGATGCGCATGAGCAGCAGGCAGACGATGACCAAAAGATAGGTCACGCCGCCCGCGTAGCGCGCTTTCATAACGCCAGACCGCGCAGCAGCGCGAGCGCCCAATACACCGCCGAGAAGCCTATCGCCAGCCACACGCCGAGCATGGGTTGGGTCTTGCCGGCGTAGGGAATGCCTGCGGACAGGAAGAGCTCGCGCTCCGCCGCCTTCCACCCCTTCTTCGTGAACATCGAGCCCACGAACTTAAAGGACTCGACGAGCGCCGCCCCCGCGCGTTTGGGCTTTGCGGGAAGGGCGTCGTCCGAATAGGCGTAGAGGGTGCAGTCGTCAAAGACTATGCCGGCGTCCGACACGCGGTAGCCCTCCCTTTCGGCGCGGGGCTTGCCCGCCCTGCGGTACAGCCAAAGCAGCCACACGAGCAGCAGACTGCCGACGACGAAACTCACCGTGCCCGTCAGCCAGTTGTACGCTCCGAGGGAGGCGATGACCGCGTCCACCTCGGGGATATAGGCGGTGAGCACGAGGGTGAAGGAGTTGCTGAGGAAATGCAGCACCACGCAGGGAAGCAGCGAGCGCGAGAGCATGAACACCACCGCGAGCACGGCTCCGAAACAGAATTGATAGACGGTCTGCATGGGATTGGCGTGCATGAGCGAAAAGAGGAGCGCGGAAATGAACACTCCGAACCAGGTGCCGCGGCTCGCGAGCGCGGGGAGCACGGCGCCTCGCATGAACAGCTCCTCCCCTATCGCGGGGAGCACCGCCATGACGAACACGGAGAGGATGAAGGTGCCGGCGTTCGAAAACGCGGGCATGGACACCGCTCCGCCCGTCGGATAACCCATGACCGAGAGCAGCGCGGTGAACAGCATGTAGAGCGGGAAGAATGCGGCGATGGACACCACCGCGATGGGGACGAGCAGCGCGTACTGCGCGGGTCTGCCCGCGGGACGCACTTTTGCGACCGAGAGGATGTCCACCCGCCTCGCCGCGCCGTAGCCTATGACCACGGCGACGAACGCTATCTGATTGACGGCGTACAGCACCCAGTCCACGACGCTCATGCCGTCGAAACTGCCCGTTCTGCCCGCGAGGATGTAGTAGAGCGCCGTCCCGAGGATGGACGCGCCGCACAGCCCGAACAGATATATGCTGCCGCCTTCGCCTGCAAAAAGATTCTTTCTCATTTCACCTCGAAAACTTCCCCCGCCGCGTCCTGGCTCGCCACGGAAAGAGCTATGTCCGTGCAGCCGCGCCGCCGCAGCCTGTCGCCCACCGTGCCGAGGGCGAGCTCGGGAAGGTTGTTGTTCTGACTGAGATGCCCGAGTATGAGCGTGCGCACGGCGGACCCGACGAGATGCTCGGCGAACACGGCGGTCATATCGTTGCTGAGATGCCCTCCGTCACCGAGTATACGCCGTTTGAGCCGTTCGGGATAACTGCCCTTTTTCAGCATCTCGACATCGTGGTTCGCCTCGAGGAGCACGACCTCGCTGTCCTTTATGTTGTTGAGCACGCCGACGGTGGGACGCCCTATGTCCGTCGCGACGCTGACCTGCTGCCCCGAAGAGAGGCGGAAGGTGTAGCCGAGAGGATACGCCGCGTCGTGCGGGATCCTGAACGGGATGACCTCGATGTCGCCGACGATGAAGCCGCTCTCGTAGTAGTCCTGCTCGCGGTAGCCCTTGACCTCGCCCTGACGCTCCGCGATCGCCCGCGCGGTGAGCGGATGGGCGTAGACGGGCGCGTACCGCCCGAGTATGGGCAGCGCGGCGATGTGGTCGGAGTGCTCGTGGGTCACGACCACCCCGTCGAGGGAGGAGGGCGTCAGACCGAAGCGCGAGAGCTCTTTGCGTATACGCGTGAAGCACACCCCCGCATCCACGAGGATGGCTGTGCTGTCAGAGAGCACGAGGGTGGCATTCCCCTTGCTCCCGCTCGCGAGCGACGCTATTCTGAGTGACATTTTCCGTCCGAAAACTTAAACGCCGGTTAAAGGCGGACTATATCTCGCTGGTGGCGCGCATGGCGCGCTCCTCCTCCTCGTCCTCTCTGCGATTGGCGACGGCGGCGAGGACGGCGGACACGATGAGCAGCAGCGCGGAGAGCGCGGCCATGAGGATATGTGCGGCGTTCGCGCCGAGATCGAACCCTCCGCGCACGGCTGCGGCGATGAGTTCGGCGCCGAATGCGAGCATGGAAAGCGCGGCGGAGAAGATCACCGTCTTGCGCGGATATCTGCCCACGAGCGCGCCTATGAGCGTCGCGACGAGCGCGAGCGCGACCCCGAACGCGGCGATGATGTTGGTGACCGTCTGAGACATGACGGCGGGCTTGCCGCCTTCCGCCAATGTCTCTATGCAACCGATGACATCGCAGCCCGAAAAGTTCACCACTCCGAGCACGGGGCTGAAATAGGCGAGCATGAACCCTGCCGCCACCAACGCGACGAGCAGGAAGGAGACGAACGAGAACAGCCTGCAGCGCATGGACGCCCGCCTCGCGACCGCTCTCCTTTCGCTTGCGACGCGCGCGCTGTCGAACTCCACCGACGAACTCGGCGCGCCGGATCCGCCCGCGTACGCCGTCGTCTCGCCCTCCGTGTTCAGCACGGCGCTGTCCTGGCTCATGTAAGGCACGACGGCGAGCGGCACGATGATGGGCTGGAGCTGGATGGTGTTATGTTTGGGAGCGATGATGGGCACGGGACCGCCCACGCCCACCGTCTTCATGACCGTGGTGCGCGTGCCTGTATCGGGGCGCGGGTTGCCGTACGCCTCGCTCTCGTAAAGCGTCTCTTTGGGCTCTTCCTCGGAAGCGGCGGCGGGAGAAACCGTCTCCTCGCGCACTTCGGGATCGAAAGAGGTCTCGATGCGTTCTTTCTTTGCCATTTTCCTATGCCTCCTCGGGCATTATTTGCCGCGGGTATAACCCGTCCGCTGCGGCGTCACCAGCGAACACACCACCGCCGCGATCAGATTGAGCAGAGCGACCGCGAAGAAGGTGAAGAATTCGCTCGTGGCGAAGCCGTAAATGAAGTCCTGCATGAAATCTATGCGCGCGACGCCTATCTCCTCCGCTCCGACCAGAGCGGCGACGAACACGGCGCATACCGACAAGAGGAAGAGCCCCGCGCCCAGCGTATAGCGGCGGGGACGCAGCGCGCCGAACATCCCGGTCAGCGCCTTGAACAGATTGACGACTATGCCGATAAGCCCCACGGTGAGCAGCATCTCGGGCACCATCGCCGTCCACACTTCCTTGACCGCCTCGCCCTTCCAGCCGTTCTCCGCCGTCACGCGGAAGGCGTCTATCCAGCCGCCCACGACATCGTAGGTCTCGGGCACGAACTTGAACGGGAAGAAATCCGCCCTGACTCCGCACGCCGCGAAGACGAAGGGGATGAGAGCCGCCGCCGAGCATATCAGCATGGCCAGCCCCACGCCGAAGTTGCGTTCACGCATACCGCGCTTTCTGCGCTTGCTTATGTCGCGGGACTTGGGCTGATAGTCCGACGAAGTGGACACCGGCGCCTTTTTCTCGCCGGGAGCTTCGGGCATCTCGAGGCGCGGGACTATGACGAACTCCTGCCTGAACCCCTGCACGGTCTTGGGCGCAGCGGGATCGAGCGGAGCGGGAGCCCGCCTTATCTCGTCCTCGGGACGGCGTATGTTGTTTTGCTTCTCGTCGGTCATTTGTCGGAGTTGCCGTCCTCGTCGATATATTCGCCCGTGGGCGTGTACTGCATGAGAGGCTGATCCTGGGTGACATAGGGCACGAACGCCACCGGCTGCACTATCGGCGGCATCTGCCACGGCATACCCGTCTCGGGATTGATGCCGTACATCGCGCCGTAGGGATAGCGCACGGTGCGCCCCGCGCCCGCCTCCGCGGACTCCACCTCAATGGGTTTGTTCTGAGCCTCTTCGAACGCCGCTCCCGCGAACTCCGAGAAGGTCGGGGTGTGCGGCGCGTCGAGATCCGCCTCTTCGGCGGGGATGGTCCTTATCTTCCTCCTGACGGGAGGCGACTGTTTGATGAGCCCCTTGGCGAGCAGCAGTTCGGAGCGCGCCTTGGACCTGCCGCAGCGCGAACATTCGGTGGCGTCGGGAGCGTTGACCGTCCCGCACGCCGGGCAGACGAACACGCCCTCACCCTCTTCCGCGTCTTCGAGAGCGGAATAGGGATCCGAGCGGAACTGCGCGTATCTCTTGAGCGCCGCCGACAGTCTGACCAGCTTCGCCACATCCTCCGAGCCCAGCTCGTTGACCTTGTCGCGGTAGGCGTCCAGGATGCGCGCCTGCTTGGAAAACTCCTCGTTGGTCTTCTTGCGGTAGTCCTCGATCTCTTTGAGCGCGCGGGCTTTGTCCTCGCCCACCTTGCGCTTCATCGCCTCTATCTCGCGGTCGGCGACGCGCATACGCTCGCCGAGCATGAGGTCGACATTCATCTTGTTCTTGCGAAGTTCCAGCACATCCTCTTCGGTGAGAGGGTTCGCGCCGTCAAAGACGGGAGCGCCGCACACCACGCAGAACTTGGCGCCCGGCATGTTCTCCGCGCCGCATATGCTGCAAACGGGCTTGCGCAGCACCCCGAGCAGGCAGCCGCACTTGGGACAAAACCTGTCCCCCGCCGACGCCACCGTGCCGCACGAGGGGCATTTGACCTCGTAATTCGCCACGACATCCGCGCCGCAACCCGGGCAGTAAGCCTGTCCGCGCGTCACTTCGCTTCCGCAGATCTTGCAAGTGAACATATCATTGCTCCTCGCCCGCCGAGCGGGCTTTCCGACGCTCGCCTCGGCGAGCGGTCAGGGTCTGAAACCGTCTTTGAGTCCGACGATGCAGTTGAACTCTCCGCCGCCTCTCGCGACGAAATAGCCTTCGCGCAGGAATTGGAACCTCTCGCCCTTCTCCGCGCCCTCGAGGAACTTCTCCGCCTTGCCGCGGAGCACGGTGAGCGAATTCGGGTTCACCCTGTCCATATAGTCGCCGTCGCCGTCCTCGAAGAGGTAGTCGAACATGTTGAGAGTGACATCCGCCGAGTCCGCCGCGTTCACCCAATGCACGGTGCCCTTGACCTTCATCGCAGAGCCGGGTTCGCCCGAGCGGGTGCCCTCGATCAGCTCCACATGCACGACCGTCGGCTCTCCCGACTCGTCGCACTCGTGGCTCTTGTACTCCACGATATAGGCGCCTTTCAGCCTCACCGTGCCGCCGGGCTTCAGGCGGAAGTACTTGGGAGGCGGATCGGCGGAAAAGTCGTCGCGCTCTATGTAGATCTCGCGGGAGAAAGTCGCCTCGTGAGTCCCCTCTTCGGGGCGGCGGGGGTTGTTCTCCACGCTCACCGTTTCGCTCGCGCCCTCGGGATAGTTGTCCACCACGACCTTGAGCGGACGGGTGACCACCATGGCGCGGACGGCGTTCTCGTTGAGATACTCGCGCACGCAATGCTCGAGCAGCGCGATATCCACCACGCTGTCCGCCTTCGCGACGCCTATGCGCGAACAGAAATCGCGTATCGCCTCGGGCGGATATCCCCTCTCGCGCATCCCGGAGAGGGTGGGCAGCCTGGGATCGTCCCAGCCCCACACCACGCCTTCGTCCACAAGCCTCTTCAAAAAGCGCTTGCTCATGACGGTGTGCGTGAGATTCAGCCTCGCGAACTCTATCTGACGGGGACGGGGACGGTAAGGACAGTTCTCGGTCACCCAGTCGTACAGCGGACGGTGGTTCTCGAATTCCAGCGAACACAGCGAATGGGTGATCCCCTCTATGGCGTCCTCGATGGGATGCGCAAAATCGTACATTGGATAGATGACCCACTTGTCGCCGGTGTGCGGGTGCTCGGCTTTGACTATGCGGTAGATGACGGGGTCGCGCATGTTGATGTTGGGCGAAGCCATGTCGATCTTGGCGCGGAGCACCCTCGCGCCCTCGTCGAACTCGCCCGCGCGCATACGCGAAAACAGGTCGAGGTTCTCCTCGACGCTCCTCTCGCGGTAGGGGCTGGGGATGCCGGGCTCGGTGAGCGTGCCGCGGGTGCGCTTTATCTCCTCGGCGCTGAGGTCGCAGACATACGCCTTTCCCGCCTTGATGAGCGAGACCGCGCAGTCGTACATGGCGTCGAAGTAATCCGACGCGTTGAACTTCCCGTCCCACTCGAAGCCCAGCCAGCGGATATCCTTCTCGATGCTCCGCATGTACTCGGTGTCTTCTTTTTCGGGGTTGGTGTCGTCAAAACGCAGGTTGCACTTGCCGCCGTACTTCTGCTTGACGCCGAAATTTATGCACAGCGCCTTGGCGTGTCCGATGTGCAGATAGCCGTTGGGCTCAGGCGGGAAACGCGTGACGATCTCGGAACATCTGCCTTCGGCGATGTCCTCGTTGATGATATCTTCTATAAAATTGGACGCCGCGGCGGGGACCGCGGTGTTTTCGGGCTTGTCCGACATATACACCGTCCTTATCGTTGTGTGACTATTCTAACGCAAGCGCGCGCGCTTTGCAAGCGCATTCGGGAAGTCTCGGCGCCCTAAAAAAGCGCCGCCCGCAGGGGCGGCGGAGCCATCAGCCGTGACAGCCCGAAAGCCGGATGTCCGAGGAGAGGATCTTCATGCTCTTCCCGTCGTAGACGAACCCGAATTTTTCAAGCTCGGGATGCTCCCCTTCCACCTCGAGCGGGACGGGATTGAGCGAAAATTTGAAGAGCATGGCGCGGAAGAAGAATTCGCGGTTCTCGCGGTTCATCGCGCGTTTTACGATGTTAAAGTATACGATCTTGACGGTTTCGCCCACCGTCGTCTGCATGAGACCTATGGGATCGCCGTCCTCGCGGAGCACAAAATTGCACCTGCCTTCCGTCCTCTTTTCGCCGAGTTCGAAAAGCAGCGCGTCGAGCTCTTCCCCTTCTCTTTCAAAGTGCACCGTCAGCATCGTCGTCTCCGTATTCCACGCTCATGAGCGTGAGCCCCTCGGGGGGCAGCGTTTTGCCCGCCAGCGTCCTGTCACCCTCTTCGAGAGCGCGGACGATGTCCGCTTCCGCGAGCTTGCCCATGCCTGCGTACACCAGCGTGCCCGCGATTATGCGCACCATGTTGTACAAAAAACCGTTGCCGGTCACCGTGATGTACACGCGTCCCTCCGCGAGCACGCCCCCGCGGATATCGCCCTCGGCGGCGACTTCCGCCCGATAGACCGTGCGCACCGTGCTTTTGACCTTGGATCCGCTCGCCTCGAAGGACTTGAAATCGTGCTCGCCCTCGATGAGCGCGGCGCACTTTCGCATGGCGTCGATGTCGAGGGGCACGGCGATGTGCGCGTGCGTCGGAGCGAGGAGGGGGAGCCTGTGGCGGGAGACATAGACCGAATAGCGGTAAGTCTTGCGTTTTGCCGAAAAGCGGGCGTTGAACGAGTCCGGAACGGGCTTACAGGAGAGCACGGAGATGTCGTCCGGAAGCTCGGTGTTGACCGCAAAGGGGATCTTGTCCGCGGGGATGGGCGTGTCGGCATCGAAGTGCACGACCTGTCCCGCCGCGTGTACGCCCGCGTCCGTCCTGCCGCTCGCGGTGCATTCCGTCGGCACGCCGAAAGTGCGGGTCAGCGCCTCCTCCAGCCGTTGCTGGACGGAGATCCCGTTAAGCTGCCGCTGCCAGCCCACATAATCCTTGCCGAAATAGGACACGACGGCGCGGTATCTCATACGAGCCCTCCGAAGATGAGCCCGTCCATGGCGCCGGGGAAGGCGTAGCGCTCGACGAGTATGCCCGCGAAATACGCCGCCATGACGAGGAAGGCGACGGCGTCCGGAAGGCGCAGTTTCATCACCTTCATCTTGGTGCGTTTGTCGGTGGCGTTGTAGCAGCGCGCGTCCATCGCGAACGCGAGCTCGTCCGCGCGGCGGAAGGAATTGACGAAGAGCGGTATGAGCACCGGGAGCAACGCCTTGGCGCGGGCGATGAGCCCGCCGGTGTCAAAGGACGCTCCGCGAGCCTTCTGCGCGGCGATGATCTTGTTGGTCTCCTCGAAGAGCGAGGGGATGAACCGCAGCGCGATGCTCATGATCATGGCGATGTCCCTGACGGGGACTTTGACGAGTTTGAGGGGCGCGAGCAGACTCTCGGTGCCGTCCGCGATGGCGACGGGAGTGGTGGTCAGAGGGAGCAGCGACGCGCCGCTGATGAGCAATATGAGGCGCAGAGTGACCTTTATGGTAGTGTGCACGCCCTCGTCGGTAATGGTGAGCGCCCGCCAGCTCCAAAGCACTTCGCCGCCCTTTATGAAAAAGAGGTTGATGACGGCGGCGACGGTCACGATGAGGAGTATGCCCCGCACCGACTTGAGCACGGATACCATGGGCAGCCGCGCCATGAGGATGACGACGAGGAGCAGCGCCGCCGTCACCATGAACCCGAAATAACTCTTGATGAAAAAGATGCCGACGATGAACAGCAGCGTAAGCAGCATCTTGACCCGGGGATCAAGGCGGTGGACGGGAGAATCCACGGGATAGTACTGTCCGAAGGAAATGTCCTTAAACATCGCTCCCCTCCCCCGTTTGCGTCGTTTCGGCGATCCCGCCGTCCTCGGTCTCGTCCGTCGCCGTCTCCGCACGCCCGCCGCGTCCGTCGCGGTAAGCCGCGAGCGCGTCTGCGAGTTCCGGGAGGGTGAGCACCGTCTTCGGAAGATCTATGCCCTGCCCCGCGAGTTTGTCGACCATGCTCGCGGCAAAGGGAAGGTCTATGCCCGCCTCTCTCGCCTTTTCGCGGTCGCCGAACACCTCGGCGGGAGTGCCGTCCGCCACCACTTTGCCGTCGCGGAGCGCTATGAGCCTGGTGGCGAGCGCCGCGATGTCGTCCATGTAATGCGACACCATTATGACGGTGGGGCTGACCTCGGCTTTGAGTTTGAGCACGAGCTCGAGGATCTCCTTCCTGCCCGCGGGATCCAGCCCCGCGACGGGCTCGTCGAGCACGAGTATGCGCGGCTCCATGGCTATGACGCCGGCTATCGCCGCCCTGCGCTTCTCGCCGCCGGACAGCTCGAAGGGACTGCGCTCGGCGAACTGCTCGTAAGGCAGTCCCACCACTTCCATGGCGCGGCGCACCCTCCTGTCTATCTCCTCTTTCGGGAGTTTCATGTTCTTGGGACCGAAGGCGATGTCCTTCGCCACCGTGTCCTCGAAGAGCTGATATTCGGGATATTGGAAGACCATGCCCACCGCAAAGCGCAGTTTTTTCAGCGACTTCTTGTCCGAGGCGGACAGCCCCTCCACCGTGACCTCGCCTTCCTGCAACTTTACCAATCCGTTGAGGTGCTGGATGAGCGTGCTCTTGCCGCTGCCCGTGCAGCCGATGAGCCCGACGAACTCCCCCTCTTCTATGCAAAAACTCACGCCGTCGAGAGCGCGCTTTTCGTAGGGCGTCTTGCGCGAATATGTGTAGGTCAGTCCCTTTACTTCAACTGCGCGCATATGCCCTCCGTGAGTTCTTCCTCGCAGGTGACCGCGGAGGGGAAGACGAACCCCCTCTCCGAAAGCAGCCGCGCGGCTTCGGCGGCGGGCGGCAGCACCAGCCCGCATTCGCGGACGGCGGAGGAGGCGAACACCTCTTTGGGGGTGCCGTCGGCGGCGATCCTGCCCTTTTTGAGGGCTATGATCCTGTCCGCCTGCGCCGCTTCGTCCATGTTGTGAGTTATGGCGATGACGGTGATGCCCTGCTCGTTGAGCGCGCGGGAGACGGCGACTATCTCGCGCCGTCCCTCGGGATCCAGCATGGAGGTGGACTCGTCGAACACGATGATGTCGGGGCGCATGGCGAGCACGCCCGCTATCGCGACGCGCTGTTTCTGCCCGCCGGACAGCTTGCTCGCGCTGCGGTCCCTGAGCTCCTCCATTCCCACGGCGCGGAGGGCGTAGTCCACCCGCTCCGCGATCTCCTCGCGGGGCACGCCGATGTTCTCGGGTCCGAAGGCGACATCGTCCTCTATGATGGTGGCGACCATCTGATTGTCGGGATTCTGGAACACCATGCCCACCTTGCGGCGGATATCGTAGGTGTGATCGCCGTCGCGGGTGTTGATGCCGTCGATGAGGATATCGCCCGCGGAGGGGATATACAGCCCGTTGAGCAGTTTGGCGAGCGTGCTCTTGCCGCTGCCGTTCATGCCGACGAGCGCGACATACTCCCCCTTTTCCACGGTGAAAGACACCCCGCGCAGGGCGCGAACTATCTGCCCTTCGCCGAGTTTGTAGGCATATCCGACATCTCTGACTTCTATCTGCGACATAACTTTGTTATCATACCATACCCCGCCCGCGTTGCAAAGCGCTTTGACGGCGACAAGGACGATTTATGCCAGACAGGAATAATACGAACCAGGTTCAGCGCCGCCGATTTCCGCCTGAGCCGCGTCATTCGCCTTGCTAATACGGTTGGGTATTAGCTTCGCCGACTTCCTTGCTCAGCCAAAAATCGGCAGG
>DVOE01000043.1 GCA_018713795.1 Candidatus Limadaptatus stercoripullorum | reverse complement strand
GGGAGATGTAGGACTGCGAGATGCCCATCATCTCGGCGATCTCTTTTTGCGTCATCTCCTCTCTCCCGTCCAGCCCGAAGCGCATCTCGGCGATCTTGCGCTCGCGCTCCGGCAGCCTTGCGAAGCTCTCTTTCAGCATCTCGCGCTCGGCGGACTGCTCCACATCGCGGTAGATGCCGTCGGGTTCGGTGCCCAAAATGTCGCTGAGCAGCAGCACATTGCCCTCGAAGTCCACATTGAGGGGCTCGTCCAGGCTGACTTCCGAGCGCGTGCGCGCCGTCTTCCGCAGATGCATCAGGATCTCGTTCTCTATGCAGCGCGAGGCGTAGGTCGCGAGTTTGATGTTCTTGTCGGGTTTGAAGCTCCCGACCGCCTTTATAAGCCCTATCGTCCCTATGGAGACGAGGTCGTCCGTGTCCACGCCCGTGTTGTCGAAGCGCTTTGCTATGTAGACGACGAGGCGAAGGTTGCGCTCGATGAGCTTGAGCCGCGCTTCTTCGCTGCCGCGCGCGTATTCGGCGACCGTCTCCGCCTCTTCCTCGGGGCTCATGGGCGAAGGCAGGCTCTCGCCCGTGGATATGTAGCACAGCTCTCCCTTGCCGCCGAAGCCGAGAAACGCGAGTATTTTGCGCAAAATGTCAATGATCTTCATATCTTCCTCCCTTTTTCGCCGCCGAACATGGTGTTTTGCAGGATGAGTTCGTAGCCGTCGAATCTGCTTTCCGTGAGCGCGGCGAAGGCTTTGCATTCTCTGCCGCCCACTTCCACGCGAAGGGGCCCCACTATGGGCAGCGTGCCCCTGCCGAGAGGCGTCTTCGCCTCCACGAACCCGCACACCCCTTCGCCTTCCGCTTTAAGCCGCTCGGAGACCTCGCCCGAGGCGATGACGACGGGAAGCCCGCTCGCGCAGTCGGTAAGCGTGTTGCCCGTGTCGGCGAGCGCGCTCACCCGTCTCACGCCGCTTTTGAGACCTATGGCGGCTTTGACGACGGGACGCGAGATCTTTCCCGAGGACGCCAGCGCGGCGCGCACGCCCGCGACGGCGGCGGCAGCGCCCAGCGCGACGAACCCAAGCACGGAATAACCCCTTAGCTCCACGCCGCTTATGGCGACGGCGGCGAGTACCGCTCCTCCCGTCGCAAAGGTGAGCATGAGGAACACGCCCAGCGAGACGACATAGTCGGCAAAGGACGCGAATTTGTGGAATCCCGCAGTCATGACGAGCGGCAGGAGCACGGCGGCGCATATCTTTGCGGGCGCGGGAAGCAGCGGATACGCCGTCCCCACCGCCGCGCCGAGCGCCACGGACAGCGCGAGCGACCATCGCCGCGCTTTTTTGCGCCTCAGGGCGAGCGTGAGCAGCGCCGTCAGGAGATCGAGCGCCGCGTTGTTGAATATCACCACTTCGACATACACGCTCACGAGCGCAGTCTAACCCCCGGCGCGCGCAAAATCTTTCCGCCGGCGGCACGGAAGGCGCCCGGCGGGCAAAAAAAACGGACGCGATCTGCGTCCGTTTTTCTGTTTTTTGCTTTTCGGAGATCAGTTGCGCCCGCGCCTTATATGGCTCAGGAACTTGGGGACGCGCCTTCCCGCGTCGCTCTCTTCCACGCGCGGATAGGCGGGAACGACGGGTTCCGCAGGAGCGACGGGCTCGGCGGGAGCGAAGTCCTCGCGCTCGTTCTCTTCGGGCTGTTCGGTCTTCTTTTCCGCGAACGCGGCGTGCCTGAACACGGGACGGTCGGCGAATATCCCGGGGTTATACTCGGGGCGCACGGGCTCCGCGGTCGCTTCCGAGCGGGTGTCGGGTACGGGATCGGACAGCACGGCGGACACGGGTCTGCCGAGGCTGACGGGAGCGGCGCCTACCGCACGCGCGGGGGCGGAGTTCTTGTCAATGAACCCGGTCGCGATTATGGTGATCTCGATGTCCTTCTTGTCCGGCGAGAAGGAGGTGCCGAAGATGATGTTCGCGCTGGGGTCGACGACCTGCTTGATGATCTCGCAAGCCTCGTTGACCTCGCTCAGCATCATGTCTTCGCCGCCGGCGATATAGAGTATGACGCCGGTCGCACCCTCGATATCCGTCTCGAGCAGCGGACTGTAAACGGCGTTGCGCACGGCGTCGATGACGCGCTTCTCGCCCTTGCCGTAACCTATGCCCATGTGCGCGAGCCCGCGCTTTTTGAGCACGGCTTTGACATCGGCGAAGTCGAGATTGATATGCGCGGGATTGGCGATGACATCGCTGACCCCCTGCACGCCCTGGCGCAGCACATCGTCGGCGATCTCGAAGGCGCGCTTGAAGCTGATCTTGCTGTCAAGCACCTCGATGAGCTTCTGATTGGGGATGATGAGCAGCGTATCCACGAAATTGCGCAGATTGCGGATGCCCGCCTCGGCGTTCGCCATACGCGGCGCGCCCTCGAAATTGAAGGGCTTGGTGACCACGGCGACGGTGAGGATGCCCATGGACTTGGCTATCTCCGCGACGACAGGAGCCGCACCGGTGCCGGTGCCGCCGCCCATGCCCGCGGTGATGAACAAAAGGTCGATGCCTTCAAGAGCCTTCTTGATCTCCTCGCGGGACTCCTCGGCAGCCATCTTGCCGACCTCGGGATTGGACCCCGCTCCGAGACCGCCCGTCCTGTTCGCGCCGATCTGTATCTTGCATTCTTCGGGAACGAGCGCCATGTTGAGCGCCTGCATATCCGTGTTCATGACGAGGAAACTCGCGCTCTTGATGCC
>DVOE01000042.1 GCA_018713795.1 Candidatus Limadaptatus stercoripullorum | reverse complement strand
GGGTTACGCCGGTACAAGTATCACTATCCCGAACGGTGTGACGAGCATAGGGGACTATGCCTTCTCGGGGTGCACGGCGGAGATAATTTGGGGCGGCACGCCCACTATCACCGAAATAGGTCGCTATGCGTTTGCGGGTTACGCCGGTACAAGTATCACTATCCCGAACGGTGTGACGAGCATAGGAGTTCGTGCCTTCCATAATTGCACCTCCCTCACCTCGATCACCATTCCGGACAGTGTGACGAGCATAAGTAACTCTGCCTTCGAGGATTGCACCGGTTTGACCTCGATCCATTACACCGGTGATATGGTGAGTTGGTGCGGAATCACGGGGCTTGACGATATTATGTCGAGCGGTAGAATGTTGTATATAAATGGTAGCAAGGTCGAGGGCGAGGTCATCATTCCTGACGAAACAGTCATGATTCCGTCTTATGCATTTGCTTATCAAACGGGTATCACCTCTGTCACCATCCCTGACAGTGTGACGAGCATAGGGGGCGCTGCCTTCTATGGTTGCGACTCTCTCGCCGCTGTCACCATTCCGAACAGCGTGACGAGCATAGGGAGCTCTGCCTTCTCGGGTTGCACCTCTCTCCCCTCTGTCAGCATCCCTGCCAGCGTGACGAGCATAGGGAACTATGCCTTCCGGAATTGCACCGCTCTCGGGTCCATCACCATTCCGTTTGTCGGTGCGACAAAGGATGGGAGGAGCAACACGCACTTCGGATATATCTTCGGGGCTTCGAGTTATAGCGACAACGGCAACTATGTTCCCGCTTCGCTGAAAGAAGTCATTGTCACGGGTGGGACGAGCATAGGGAGCTCTGCCTTCCGGAATTGCACCTCACTCACCTCTGTCACGATCCCGGACAGCGTGACGAGCATAGGGAGCTCTGCCTTCTCGGGTTGCACATCTCTCCCCTCTGTCAGCATCCCTGCCAGCGTGACGAGCATAGGGAACTATGCCTTCGATGGTTGCACCTCTCTCGCGTCAGTCGACATCACGGATATCGGGAAGTGGGTGGCGATAGATTTTGCTGGCGACTATGCCAATCCGTTGTACTATGCGGGGAATTTGTATCTTAACGGCGAACTCGTCACCGGTCTTGTCATTCCCGATGGCGTGACGAGCATAGGGAGTCTTGCTTTCTATGGTTGCACTTCCCTCACCTCTGTCACCATCCCGGACGGCGTGACGAGCATAGGAAGCTTTGCCTTCTCGGGTTGCACAAACATCGCGTCCGCGACTATGCCTTCGCATGCGATCAATTATATTCCACAAAACAGCCTCAAGGCGGTCGTTATAACAAGCGGCGAGAGCATAGAGGACTATGCCTTCTCGGGTTGCACCTCTCTCACCTCTGTCACTATCGGCCATAGCGTAGAGAGCATAGGGGGCTATGCCTTCTATAATTGCACCTCTCTCTCCTCTGTCGCCATCCCCGACAGCGTGACGAGCATAGGGAGTGGCGCTTTCTCGGGCTGCGGCTCGCTTGAAAGCATGACGATCCCCTTCGTCGGCGCGACAAAGGATGGGACGAGCGACACGCACTTCGGATACATCTTCGGCGCTTCGAGTTATAGCTGGAATGACGACTATGTTCCCTCTTCGTTGAAAGAGGTCATGATCACGGGGGGAACTAGCATAGGAGACGATGCCTTCTACTGGTGTAGCTCTCTCACCTCTGTCACCATCCCGGACAGCGTGACGAGTATAGGGGGCTCTGCTTTTTTCGGGTGCACCTCGCTCGCCTCTGTCATTATCGGCGACAGCGTAGAGAGCATAGGGAACTATGCCTTCGATGGTTGCACCTCTCTCACTTCTGTCACTATTCCCGACAGTGTGACGAGCATAGGTGGCGGCGCTTTCCGGAGTTGCTCGTCTCTTGAAAGCTTGACCGTTTCCGAAAGCAATCATGTCTATCACAGCGCGGGGAATTGTATTATCGAGACCGAGACGGGCACGCTCATCCAAGGCTGCAATAACAGCGTCATCCCGTCGGACGGTAGCGTGACGAGCATCGGGAGTCGTGCCTTTTCGGGTTGCACCTCTCTCGAGCCTATCACCATCCCAAACTGCGTGACGAGCATAGTGAGCTATGCCTTCAGTGGTTGCACGGCACCGATAAAGTGGGGCGATGAGCCTACGATAGCAGTAATAGGCGAAGAGGCTTTTGCGGGTTACGCCGGAACGAGTATTTCCATACCTAAGAGCGTGACCAGCATAGGAAAGCTTGCCTTCGCTAATTGCAGTTCTCTTAAATTAGTCGCTATCGGGGGCGGCCTGACGAGCATAGGGTCCTCTGCCTTCTGGTATTGCGAATCTCTCGAGCGGGTCACTTTCGCCGGGTCGGTGGAGCAGTGGCAGAAGGTGAGCAAGGGTTCGTGGTGGAACAGCGGTTGCCCGTTGCTCACAAAGGTCGATTGTGCGGGCGGGTCGGCGCTCGTCTGACGCGGGGCATGGTAATGCAAGCGACAAGCAAAGCGCGCCTTCGGGCGCGCTTTGTTTATCGGGGTGTGGCATCCTGCGGGATGGTCATGCGGCTGTCGGTTTCCCGCGGGGGCACTAAATGTGTACCTCTTTTATATTTACTAAACGCGCGGGGCGGGGTATAATAGCGGCGTGGACTTTAAGGCGAAGCTGAAGGATGTGCCGGAGGAGCCCGGGGTGTATATGATGCTGGACGCGGAGGGCGGCATCATTTATGTCGGCAAAGCCAAAAATCTCCGCGCGAGGCTGAGGCAATACTTTTACCGGTCGGGCAACAAGACAGCCAAAGTCATGGCGATGCTGGAGCATGTGGCGGATTTCCGTTACATCATCTGCCCAAGTGAGGTGGACGCGCTCGTCACCGAGAACAACCTCATAAAGCAGCACAAGCCGCGCTACAACATCCTTCTCAAGGACGACAAGTCCTATCCCTTTCTCCGCATAGATCTCGGCGAGGATTTCCCGCGCATAAAGCTCGTGAGAAGGCTGAAGGCGGACGGCGCCAAGTACTTCGGGCCGTACATGCAGTCGGTGAACATCCGCAATATCTTCGATCTCATCCACACCGCGTTCCGCGTCAGGGACTGCGACCGCGATATGACAAAGCCCTCGAGGCCCTGCCTCAACTTTCATCTCGGGCGGTGCATGGCGCCGTGTTCGGGCAAGGTGACGCGGGAGGAGTACGGCGCGGAGATCGCGCGGGTCGTCTCCTTCCTTCGCGGCAACGACAGGGAAGTGGAGAAGGTGCTCACCGAGCGGATGGAGCATTTCGCCGCCGAGGAGAATTTCGAGGTCGCGATCAAGTACCGCAAGCAGCTCAAAGTGCTGGACGATCTCGTGCGCAAGCAGGTGAGCGCGCTCCCGAAGGACCTCGATCTCGACATATTCGCATACGAGAGCAACGGCGTGCTCGGGGCGGTGAACATGCTCATAGTGCGCGCGGGCAAGCTGGTCGGCGGGGACAATCGCGTGTTCCGCGCCGCGGACGACGACATCGCGTCCTTTCTCTATCAGCACTATTCGGTCTCGCCCCCTCTCGCGGACGAGATCGTCACCGACGGAGCGGCGGACGGCGAAGCGCTCGAAAAGGCGCTCTCCGCTCTCGCGGGAAGGACGGTCAGGGTCATAACTCCCCATCAGGGCGTAAGGCGGCAGCTGCTCGACCTTTCTCACGCCAACGCCCGCGACGCGCTCGAGAAGTACGGCACCCGCGAACAGAGGCACGCGCTCCGCACCGAAGGCGCCGTCGTTCAGCTCGGGGAACTGCTCGGGCTCGCGACTCTTCCGAACAGGATAGAGGCGTACGATATCTCGCATATCTCGGGCACGGACAAGGTCGCGAGCATGGCGGTGTTCGAGGGCGGCGAACCGAGGAAGGCGCATTACCGCAAGTTCAGGATCAAGACCGTCGAGGGCAACAACGATTTCGCCTGCATGAAAGAGGCGCTCACCCGCCGCCTCAAACGCCTCGAGGAAGGGGAGGACGAGAGTTTCGCGACTCCGCCCGATCTCATCCTCATCGACGGCGGGAAAGGGCAGCTCGCCTACGCGCTCGAAGCGCTGGACGAGTGCGGCAGGCGCGATCTCGAGATACTTTCGCTCGCAAAACGCGAGGAAGAGGTGTTCCTCGGCAGCGACCCAAAGCGCAGCATACTGCTTCCGCGCGACAGCGTGGCGCTCCAGATGCTCCAGCGCGTCAGGGACGAGGCGCACCGCTTCGCGATAACATATCATCGCAATCTGCGCGCGTCGCATCTCACGGAGAGCGTTCTCCGCGACATCCCCGGCATAGGCAGGAAACGCGCCGCCGCGCTCCACAAGGCGTTCGGTTCGGCGGAGAATGTCCGCCGCGCCTCCCGCGAGGAGATAGCCGCGCTCGAAGGGTTCTCGGAGAGTATGGCGGACAAGGTGCTCGCCGCGCTCGGAGCCGTTCCCGCCGCTCCCGACGCGGGCGGGGACGGAGACAAAGGAGAGGAATGATGAAGACGGTAGGTCCCGTTTACAAACCCACCGAATTCCGCATCGCTGCGGAAAAATTCGCCGCCGATCTCGGGCTGGGCGTCGCCTACGCGCCCGAGGAAGAGATATGTTTCAGTTCGACGGCGACCAACCGCCCCGGGCTGCTGCTCGCGGGGTTCGACACCCATTTCCCCGTACACAGGGTACAGGCGCTCGGCAACGCCGAGAGCGCCTATCTCGACAGCCTCGCCCCCGACGCGCGCCGCGCGAAGCTCGAGAGGCTGTTTGAAAAGAAGGTGCCTTGCGTCATAGTTTCGCAGGGGCACGGCGCGGACGAGACCATGAAGGAGATAGCCGCGCGCTACGGCGTGGCGCTCCTCCTCAGCGACGCCACCACCGGCGCGGTCATGAGCGACTGCACGCAATATCTCACCGCCGCCCTCGCCGAGAGCGCCACCATACACGGCGAACTGCTCGACATCAGCGGCATAGGTGTGCTCATCATCGGCGACACCGGGATAGGCAAATCCGAGACCGCGCTCGAGCTCGTGCACCGCGGACATATGCTGGTCGCGGACGACCTCGTCGAGGTCAAGCGCATCAAAAACAAGATCTACGGCTATCCCTCCCGCACCACCGCAAATCTGCTCGAAGTGCGCGGCGTGGGGCTTATCGATGTCGAAGCCATGTACGGCGTCGGCGGCGTGCTCAACCAAAAGCGCATCCACCTCGTCATCGAGATGGAAAAGTGGCGCGACGACAAGACTTACGACCGCCTCGGCGACGAGCGGCTGACCTACGATATCCTCGGCGTGGAGTTCGAGAGGATAGTGGTGCCGGTGTCGGCGGGCAGGAACCTCGCCGTCGTCATCGAAGCCGCCAGCCGCAATTTCAGACTGCGCAGCATGGGCAGGGACGCGCTCGACGAGCTGTCCATCCGCCTCATGGAAAAGAACAGACCCGGCGCGGAGGAATGGTAACCGCCGCCCGCGCGGCATATCATGCCGTGTGGAAGACGGGATCTATGTTGAATGTGACAGGGCGGTGCGCTCGCTCGGAACCTGCGTCATCGCGGGCGCGGACGCGTCGGCGCTGTCGACCTACCGCGGCGGCGGCAGGCTCAAAAGGCTGTATGTACCGCGGACGGAAGAGGAATTCGCCGCCGTGTGCCGCGAGGTCCTCTCGCTGACGGGGCGGATGCCTTTTCTGCTCGGCGGGGGATCGAACACGCTGATAGACGACGGCGAAGTCAGGCGTCCGGTCGTGTGGACGAGGGGGCTCACGGGCGTGACGCCCACCCCGGAAGGGTTGCTCTGCTACGCGGGTACGAGGCTGTCCGAAGTCTCTGCCGCAGCCGCGAAAGAGGGGCTCGGCGGGCTCGAGTTCCTCGCGGGCGTCCCCGCTACCGTGGGCGGCGCGGTGCATATGAACGCGGGCGCGTTCGGTGCGGAAATAGGGGATCATGTGACCAAAGTGCATGTGTTAGACCCGTGTTCGTGCAAGTTGCGCCGGATCTCGCGGGAACAGATCGCTTGGGGGCACAGGCGGGGAGCGCGCCTTCCCGTGACGGCGGAGGTGCTCTCTCTCCCGCGCATGAGCGCGGAGGAAAGGGAGCAGCGAAGGCGAGGATATCTCGCCGCGAGGCGGCTGGCGCAGCCTCGGCTGCCGTCGCTCGGCAGCATGTTCACCTCGGACGCGGGCGCGGCGTGGGCGTATTCCGAGGGCGCGGGGCTCAAGGGGCTGAGAGTGGGCGGAGCGGAGATCTCCCGTCTGCACGGCAATTTCATCGTAAACATCGGCGGCGGCACCGCCGCGGATCACATAAAGCTCGCCCGGGTGATGAGGCGGGCGGCAGAAGAACTTTTCGGCGTCGGGCTGGTCGCCGAAGTGAGATCTCTCACGGACGGGGAGGAAGATCCCTTCTCGGGATGAGTGCGCGGGAGGGCGCGCGGAAGATGGATATCTTTGCGGACTATCACATCCACACGAGCGCGAGCGACGGCAGAGGGAATGTCGCCGACAAGTTTGCGTGCGCGGCGGCGAGGGGACTTTCGGAGATCGCCATCGCCGATCACGGTCCCGCGAGCATAATCTTTCATCAGACCGAGCGCAAGTTCGCGGCGCAGCGCGAGGATATCCTGCGGGCGTCCGCCGCGGGTTCGGTGCGCGTGCTCGGGAGCGTGGAGGCGAATATCCTCTCGGAGGAAGGCGACCTCGATGTCCCCCGCGACATGATAGAGCGGTGCGATGTGCTGCACATGGGATTCCACAGGCTGATCTCGCTCTCGTATGTGCGAAGGTCGCCGAGATATTTTCTGGTCAACGGCTGGGCGGCGCGTTCCGCCCGCGAGGACGAGGAGCTCGTGGACTTCAACACCCGCGCCGTCATCGCGGCGATGAGGAGATATCCCGTGGATGTCCTCTGTCACCCCTGCCACCGCGCGCTGTTGGATATGCGGAGGGTGTGCGCGGCGGCGGCGGAGCTCGGCGTGTATATCGAGCTCAACGAAAAACACATAGACGCGCTGGAAGACTCGGCGGAGATCGCGTTGAGTTCGGGGGCGATGTTCATCCTCGGCTCGGACGCGCACACGACGGACAAGGTCGGCTTGTTCCCGAGGGTGGAGGAGTTCGTGAAACGGCATTCCGTCCCCGAGGAACGCATATGCGGCGCGGGCGCCAAGCCCGTCTTCCGCGACAAGAGAGGAGGAGAGAGATGAGCACTTTCAAGGAAAAGGCGGTGACCGAACTGCTCACCGTGCTGCCCGCGGACCAAAAGGGCGCGACGGCGTTCCTTGCGGGCGCGGCGAGGGCGGCGGGCGCTCTGCATATGCGCGGCAAGCGCTGCAATCTGGTGCTGTCGCTGCCGTCCTACGAGGCGTGCCTTGCGGTGGTCGACCTCCTGAAATTGCTGTATCCCTCCGAATTCGAGGTGACGGCGGAGCATGTCAAGTCGGGCGTCAGGAAGGGCAGCACCGACTTTTCGGTCTCCGTTCCCACCGGCTTCACGAGACAGGCGCTCGACGATCTCGACATGTTCGACGACGAGGGGGAAGTGACCCTCCCCGAATATGTGCTCACCGATCGCGGGAGCGCGGAAGCCTTTCTCAAAGGGCTGTTCCTCGGCTGCGGCAGCGTGTATGTCCCGTCCACGGCGGAGGGCGAGAAGCGCGACGGCTATCACTTCGAGTTCGCCCTCGATTCCCCCGAACTCGCGGGCGGCGTGGCAGCCGTCCTCAGGAGCTTCGGCATATCCCCCAAGCTCAGTGAGAGGGGGAGCAGCACCCTCGTCTACCTCAAGGACAAGGACGAGATATTGCGTATGCTCGCGTCGCTTGGGCTTGCCGAGTGCGTGCTCGAACTCAAAGCCGTCATCGACGAACGCGAGACGGCGAACAGCATCAACCGCGTGACCATCTGCGAGGCGGCGAACCTGGACAAGACCTACGCGGCGGCGAGCAGTCATCTCATGGCGATAGGGCTCATCGAGGAGCGCGACGGGCTGGACAGCCTGACGCCCTCGCTTGCCGAGACGGCGAGAGCGCGGCTCGCGCATCCGCAGGCAAGCCTCGGCGAACTTGCGGACATACTCGGCGTCTCGAGGAGCTGTCTCAACCACAGACTGCGCCGTCTGAAAGAGATGGCGGACGCGGAAGAATGACCGAAAGGGCGGTTTACACGGTAAAAACACACGAGTTAAATGCCGTTCCGGGCGACGCCGGCGGCGGGACAGAGGAATAAATGAGCGATTTCGTACATCTGCATCTGCACAGCGAATACAGCCTTCTCGACGGGGCGGTGCGCCTCAAGAAGGAAGAGATCGTGACCGTCATAGGCGAAAGCGGGAACGAAGAGGAGAAGCCGATCACGGAGTTCCCTCTTTGCGACGCGCTCAAAAAGCGGGGGATGGATGCCGTCGCCATCACAGACCACGGCAATCTCTACGGCGTGCACACCTTCGTCAGCGTGATGCGCGCGAATGGGCTCAAGCCCATCATCGGCAGCGAATTTTATGTGACCGACGATATGCACCTCAAGACTCCCGAGGTGCTGCACAAGCGCGATCATCTCATCCTGCTCGCCAAGAACGAGATGGGCTACCGCAACCTCATGCGGCTGTCCACCGCCTCTTTCGTGGACGGATTTTACATGAAGCCGAGGATAGACCTCGATCTGCTCGAAAAGCATTCCGAGGGGCTGATCTGCTGTTCGGCGTGTCTTGCTGGGCATATCCCTTCCGCGCTGCTCAGAGGCGACTACGAGGAGGCGAAGGAGTACGCCCTCAGGCTCAAAGGGATGTTCGCCGAGGGTGACTTTTATATCGAACTGCAGGATCACGGGCTCGCGGAAGAGAGGAAGATACTTCACTCCTTGGTCGATCTCGCGCGGGATATCGGGGTCAAGGTGGTGGCGACCAACGATGTGCATTATATCGACCGCGAGGACGCCGACACGCAGGACACCATGATGTGCATAACCCTGCAATGCAAGAAGAACGAGAAACTCGGCGTCAGGTTCGAGAACGACAATTTCTATCTCAAGACCGGCGAGGAGATGGAGGAGCTCTTCTCCTGGATCCCCGAGGCGATAGAGTCCACCCGCGAGATCGCGGACAAAGTGGACGGAGACTACTTCATAGTCAAGCACAGCACCACCTATATCCCGCAGTACAACAGCGATGACATGGGAGACAGGAGCGCCGGGGAATACCTTGCCGATCTCGCCCGCGAACGCATACACGGCCGCTACGCCGAGGTCACGCCCGAGATAAGGGAGAGACTGGAATACGAGCTCGGGGTCATAGACGACTGCGGGTTCAACGATTATTTCCTCATCGTGTGGGACTTTGTCAACGCGGCGAAGAAGATGGGCATCCCGGTGGGACCCGGGCGAGGCAGCGGCGTGGGCAGCCTTGTGGCGTACGCCATAGGCATAACGGATGTGGACCCGCTGCGCTACAACCTACTGTTCGAGAGGTTCCTGTCAAAGGAGAGGGTGTCCAACCCCGACTTCGACATCGACTTTTGTTATGTGCGCCGTCCCGAGGTCATCGACTATGTCGTGCACAAGTACGGCGCGCCCAATGTCTCGCAGATCATCGCCTATTCGACCATGAGCGCCAAGCAGGCGGTCAAGGATGTCGGCAGGGTGCTGGACATCCCTTACGGCGAGGTCAACAACTGGGTCAAAGCCATCCCAGGCGGCAAGGTCAAACTCAAACAGTGTCTGACGCCGGGCAGCAAGCAGTACTCTGACGAATTCGCAAAGCTCTACGCCTCCGATCCGCAGGCGCGCACGGTCATCGACACCGCGATCGCGCTCGAAGGTATGCCCAGGCAGCCCTCCATGCACGCGGCGGGCGTGGTCATCTGCCGCGATCCCATCGTCGAGCATGTCCCGCTGTCCAGGAACGGCAACGATATCACCACCCAGTTCGACAAGAACATGGTGGAAGAGCAGGGACTGCTCAAGATGGACTTCCTCGGGCTCAAGACGCTGACCGACATACACGAGGCGGTGAAATATATCAAGGAAGACACCGGCGTCGACATCGACTTCGACAAGCTCGGCTACGAGGACCCCAAGGTCTACGAGGTCATCGCGAGCGGGGACTGCGAGGCAATCTTCCAGCTCGAAGGCGGCGGTATAAAGAAGTTCATGATGCAGATGCAGCCCTCCTCCCTCGAGGATGTCATGGCGGGCATCTCCATGTATCGCCCGGGTCCCATGCAGTTCCTCGACGACTTTTTGAAGGGCAAGCGCGACCCCGAGTCGGTGCATTACGACCATCCGCTTCTCAAAGGCATCCTCGCCACGACTTACGGCTGCATAGTCTATCAGGAGCAGGTCATGCAGATAGCCCAGCAGATCGCGGGTTACTCCTTCGGCGGGGCGGATGTCATGAGACGCGCCATCGCCAAGAAGAAGGAAAAGATCCTGCAGGAGCAGAAAAAGATATTCATAGAAGGCGGCAAACTCCCCGGCGACAGGACGGAGAAGCAGATAGAGGGCGCCGTCGCGCGCGGCGTTCCGAAAGAGGTGGCGGACGCGCTGTTCGAGCGCATCCTCAAGTTCGCGCAGTACGCCTTCAACAAATCGCACGCCGCGGCATACGCCGTCCTCTCCTATCAGACGGCTTATCTCAAGTGCTACTATCCGCTGCACTACATCACCGCGGTCATCAACGACCGCATAAGCAACGCCGACGAGGTCAGGCATTACATCAACTATCTCCGCAGGAAGGGCGACAAGATCTTCGCGCCCGACATCAACAAGTCGCGTACGCACTTCTCCATCGCGGACGGCGGCGTGAGATACGGGCTGATGGGCATCAAGAATGTCGGCGAGAGCGCGGTCGAGGGCATACTCCGCGAGAGAGAACGCGGCGGCGAGTTCATCGATCTCAGGGACTTCCTCGAGCGCTGCGACGAGCATATCAACAAGAGATTGGTCGAGAGCCTCATCAAGGGCGGCGCGTTCGACTGTTTCGGCAAGACCCGCGCCACGCTCATCGCCTCTTACGAAAAGATAATGGACGGCGTCGCCACCGCGAGAAAGGCGAGAAAAAGCGGGCAGATCTCCCTCTTCGACGAGCTCATCGAGGACACCGCCGTCGTCTACACCGAACTTCCCGAGTACGACAAGATGCAGTTGCTCTCGGGCGAAAAAGAGGTGCTCGGAATGTACATCAGCGGGCATCCGCTGGAAAAATATCCCTACTCGGCGCGCGGGATAGACTTCCACACCTCCGACCTCTTCGCGGCGGAGGAAGAGGCGGGCGAAACGGCGGAGCAGCCTGCGGAGGAGAACGCGGCGGAACCCGGCGACGAGTCCCGCTCCGCGCCCGCGCTCGCGTCCGCTCTCAACGGCAGAAAGGTGTGCATGGGCTGCATCGTCGAGTCGCACGAGCGCAAAATGACGGGCAAGCAGCAGCCCTTCGCCGTGGGCAGGCTGGAGGACTGGGACGGTTCGCTCGAGTTCACCATGTATCCCCGCGCATACGAGGCTTACGGCTACCTGCTCGAGAGCGACATGCCCCTTAAGGCGTACGGCAGGATAGACCTCAGGGACGCCGCCGAGCCCAAGATCGTGGTGGACAAATTCGAGCAGTGGCACACGGGCGCTCCGCCCGAAGCGCGCAAGAGCGGCGATAAAGCGCTCTATGTCAACCTGACCGATCAGTCGCTTTGCAAGGCGGTGCTTGCGGTGCTCGAGCTCTATCCCGGGGACGCTCCCGTGCGCGCTCAGCTCACCGAAGGGGGCAGACCCGTGCTCAAGTTGCTGCGCCGCAGGGTGGAGATATGCGACGATCTGCTCATCCGCCTGCGCAGCGTGCTGGGCGACAAAGGGGTCATCGTCAAGTGAGTCCCGCGCGCCCGCGTGCAAAATTATCCTTTACAATGCGGCGGCGGTTCTTTATAATGACATAGGCGCGCAAAGCGCCGTTACCCGCAGAGGCGGGAGGAGACTTTTATGGCAAAGAATACTTCTGAAAACGGCAAGAAACTCGCCATCCTGACCAGCGGCGGCGATTCCTCCGGCATGAACGCCTGCATCCGTACCGCGGTGCGTTCCGCCATGAACAAGGGTTACGAAGTCTACGGCGTGCGCCACGGCTATGTCGGGCTCATGAACGACGATATCTTCCAGATGCAGTACAGCAGCGTTTCCAACTGCGTCCACACCGGCGGCACCATCCTCCGCACGGGCAGGACGGACGAGTTCAAGAAGATAAGCGTGCAGAAGGAAGCGGCGAAAAACCTCACCAAGCGCGGAGTGAACAACCTCATCGTCATAGGCGGCGACGGCTCCTTCCGCGGCATAGAGGATCTGCACCAAAACACCCCGCTCAATGTCATCGGCGTGCCCGGCACCATCGACAACGACATGGGCTACACCGACTACACCATCGGCTTCGACACCGCGTGCAACACCGTGCTCGACGCCATGCTCAAACTCCGTGACACCATCACCTCGCACGACAGGATAATGATCCTCGAGGTCATGGGCAGGCACTGCGGCGACATCGCGCTCAAGACCGCGGTCGCGGGCGGCGCGGAGTATGTCATCGTCCCCGAGGCTCCCGCGGATGTGGACGCCATAGCCGCGAGCGTCAAGAAGGGCTTCGACAAGGGCAAGACTTCCACCATAATCGTGCTCGCCGAGGGCAGGAACGACCTCAAGGACGAGCTGCGCGAGAAGGTCAAGCAAGCCACGGGCAGGACGGTCAACCATGTCGCTCTGAGCTACATCCAGCGCGGCGGCACTCCTTCCATGTTCGACCGCGTGCTCGCTTCGCGCATGGCGTCCCGCGCCGTCGAGCTCATCGAGTGCGGACAGAGCGGCAGAGTGGTGGGCGTGCGCGGCAGCGACATCATCGACATGAATGTCATCGAGGCGCTCGCCTGCGAGAAGAAGTTTGACGACAGGCTCTACGCCCTCGCGACTTCGATAAGCAAATAAGCGTGCAAGACGCGCCCCCGCTCCGGCGGGGGCTTTTTTTTTGGCGCGTGCGCGGTTTACGCTTGCCCCGCGGGGCGGGAATGGAGTATGATATATGAGTCCCCGCCGAGGCGGGCAATTTTTCAGGAGAGGATAAGTTATGAAAGATCTCAAAGGCGCATGTATGTTCGGGCAGAGCGGCGGTCCCACTTCGGTCATCAACAGCAGCGCGGCGGGCGTGTTCATCGAGGCGCTCAGGCAAAAGAACATCACCGCCGTCTACGGCGCGGAGCACGGCATCGTCGGCATTCTCGGCGAGAAGTTCTACGATATGTCCAAGGAGGACCCCAAGGAGCTGGAACTGCTCAAGTACACCCCTTCTTCCGCTCTCGGCTCCGCGAGATACAAGCTCAAGGACGCCGCCGAGGATCCCACCGATTACGAGCGTATCCTCGAGATATTCAAGAAGTACGACATCCGTTACTTCTTCTACAACGGCGGCAACGACAGCATGGACACCTGCAACAAGGTGAGCAAATATCTGCAATCCGTGGGCTATGACTGCAATGTCATCGGCGTGCCCAAGACCATCGACAACGACCTCTACGGCACCGACCATTGCCCCGGCTACGCCAGCGCGGCGAAGTATATCGCCACCACCATAATGGAATGCAACCTCGACGCCAAGGTCTACAACTTCGGACTGGTGTGCATCATCGAGGTCATGGGCAGGAACGCGGGCTGGCTCGCCGCCGCCGCCGAACTCGCCAACTACAAGGGTCTCGGCGCCGATCTCATCTATCTGCCCGAGCGTCCCTTCGATGTGGACAAGTTCGTCGAGGATGTCGCGACCGTCTGCGAGCGCAATCAGAACAAGTGCATCGCCGTCGTCTCCGAAGGGCTCAAGACCGCGGACGGCAAGTATGTCGGCGACTTCAAGGCGGGCGCCAACGACCTGTTCGGACACGCCACTCTCGGCGGGCTCGCGGGCATACTCGGCGGCATAATCAAAGAGCGCCTGGGCGTCAAGGTGCGCCCCATCGAGCTCAGCCTCATGCAGCGCTGCGGCGCGCACCTCGCTTCCCGCGTGGATGTCGAGGAAGCCTTCGAAGCGGGCGCTTTCGCGGTGCGTTCGGCGGTCGCGGGCGAGACGGACAAAATGGTGGTCTTCGAGCGCGATTACAGCGCGGACACCTACACCTGCAAGAATGTGCTCATGCCCCTCGAACTCGCGGCGAACACCGAGAAGACCTTCCCCGAAGAGTGGATCACCGAAGGCGGGAAGGGCATAAGCGAAGAGTTCGTGAAGTACGCGCTGCCCCTCATCCAGGGAGACGCGAAAGCTCCCCTCGAGGACGGACTGCCGCGCTTCGCGCACCTGCGTAAGATCTACGCTCAGAAATGAACCCGAAGGAGAGAGCGGACGGCAAACCGTCCGCTTTTGATATGCAGAGACTGACGGCGGGCGATACGATCGAAGGAGTGATCTCGGACTTCGGCATGAACGGGGAAGGCGTCCTTAAAGTGGGCGCGTATCCCGTGTTCGTGCCCTTTGCGATAGTCGGCGAAAAGGTGCGCGCGAAGGTGAATTACGCCAAGAAGGATTGCGCCTTTGCCGACCTTATCGAGGTTTTAACGCCATCAAATAGCAGGGTAAAACCCCGTTGCCCGTATTTCGGACGGTGCGGGGGCTGCGACCTCCAGCACATTGAGCCCGCCCTTCAGGAGGAGATAAAGCGGGAGCAGCTCATCCGCGTCATGAAAAAGAACGCGGGGTTGGATGTCGTCCCGGACGAGGTGGTCTCGGGCGGTATGTGGGGCTACCGCAACAAGCTCGCGCTGCCTTTCGGACGCATGGGCAGGCAGGGCAAAGTCGTGCTCGGGTTCTATGAAAAGCGCTCCCACCGCGTGGTGCCCATGCGCTTTTGTCCGCTGCACGGTAGGTGGGCGGAGGAGCTCATCGCCGATGTCTCCGAGTGGGCGAACGAAAACGATGTCTCCGTCTACGACGAGAAGACGGGCAAGGGACTGCTCAGGCATCTCGTGGCGAGGGAGCTCGGCTCGCTCTCGGTCACGCTTTCGGTGAACGGGGAGAGCGTCCCCCGCCTTTCCAATCTCGTCAAAAAGCTGGACAGGCATTTTTCGGGCTACACGGTCTGGCTGTCGCCGCAGACGGAGAAGAACAATGTCATCCTCGGCGGCTCGGTGAAGCTCGTGCACGGCAAGGAGAGCGCGGCGCAGCTCGGAGCTTTCCGCGCCGTCGTCTCGCCGCTCTCGTTTTTGCAGGTCAACGACGAGATCAGGGAGAAGCTGTACGCCGCCGCCTGCGAGGCGGTCGGGGACGCGGACGCCGTCACCGAACTCTATTCGGGGGTGGGACTGCTCACCGCGGATATCGCGCTCCGTCTGCCCCGCGCGAAGATAACTTCGGTCGAGATCGTGGAGGACGCCGCCCGCGACGCTCGGCGGCTTATGGACAGACTCGGGCTTTCGGACAGGGTGACCGTCGTCACCGCCGACGCGGCGGAGCATATGCGCTCCGCGTTCGGAAGGGAGCGGGCGGACGCCGTGCTCGTCGATCCGCCCCGCAAGGGCTGTTCGCCCGAGGTCATAGACGCCGTCGTCGCGTCCGGCTGCCGCAGGCTGGTCTACATCTCCTGCAATCCCGCCACGCTCTCCCGCGACATAGCCCTGCTCATGAAGGGCGGTTTCGGGCTCGTCCGACTGACGCCCTTCGACATGTTCCCCGAGACCATGAACCTCGAGACGCTCGCCGTCCTCGAGCGCGTGCGCGTCGCGGGCGGCGCAGAAGGAGAGGAAAAGTGACGGCGGAGAGCAGGAACGAACGGCTGACGCGCGAGCATTTCGACGCCCTCGCGGACAAGTATGACCTTAACGGCGGGACTTATCTTTCGCCTCTTCCGAGGCTATGTTCGGACAGGGCGGCGGAGCTCGTCCTTGCGCGCGCCCGTGAAGGCGTCATCGACATAGGCTGCGGGACGGGCTATCTTCTGGCAAAGCTGGCGGCTGAGGTGCCGGGGTTTTCGGGTGCGGGCGCGGACATATCTCCGCGTATGTTGGATGTGGCGCGCGGGAAGCTCGCGGGCGTGCCCGGCGTTACGCTCGTCGAGGCGACGGCGGACGATTTGCCGTTCCCGGACGGGAGCTTCGGCGCCGCTGTGTGCGTGATGAGTTTTCATCATTATCCGAGACCCGAGGCGGCTCTCGGGGAGGCGGCGCGGGTGCTCGCGAGCGGCGGGATATATGTGATCGCGGATCCCCTGCGCGAGAGCGGTACGCTCGAGGAGAGCATCGCCGCCAAGCGCGCGGACAAAGAGACGGGAGAGTACGCGATCTACACGCCCCGGGAACTCGCCGCCATGGCGGAGAACGCGGGACTCGAGGTGACGGGAGAGGAGTTCCCCGCAGAGGGTTGTTTTCTGCTCGTCATGAAAAAGCCTTAGAGTTCCGGGAGACGGCGCGCGCGGCGCGTCGTTTTTAATATTCGGACTTGTAAGGCGGCGGCGGGGGTTGTAAAATGAACTGAGGCGGGCACCGCCCGCGGAGGTGGATATGGAGTACAGGGCAGGCGGCGGCGTCATAGCGGCGCGGCTGGACATCGGCGACGAGATAGTCGGGTGCGTCGCGCGCATAGCGGAAGAGACGGGCACGGAGTTCGCGACGGTCTCGGGCATAGGCGCGCTGTCGCTCCTTGCGGTCTCCGTCTACGATGTCGGGAAGAAGGTGTATTTCGACAATGTGTTCGAAGAGCCCACGGAGATCGTGTCGCTGTCGGGCACGGTGACGCGCATGAACGGCGAGCCGTATGTGCATCTGCACGCGTCGGCGGGCAGGGCGGACGGCAGCGTATGCGGCGGACACCTCAAACGCGCCGTCATCGGCGCGACGGGCGAGATAGTGCTTCGCCCTGCGGATATCGCGGTGGGACGCGTCCGCGACGAGCGCACGGGACTCAATGTGTACTCGTTCGCCGAGGAGAAATGATGGAAAATGTGAGGAAGATCGCGCTCATCGCGCACGACCACAAAAAGCAGGAAATGTTGGATTGGGCGGCAGCCAACCGCGAGGTGCTGGCGCGCTACGAGCTGTGCGGCACGGGTACGACGGCGAGGCTGGTCGCGGAGGCGACGGGACTCGCGGTCAAAGGTTATCTCTCGGGTCCGCTCGGCGGCGATCAGCAGATAGGCGCAAAGGTCGCCGAAGGGGACATCGACATGGTGATCTTCTTTTGGGATCCGCTGGAAGCGCAGCCGCACGACCCCGATGTCAAGGCGCTGCTCAGGATCGCGGTGGTCTACGACATCCCCATCGCGACCAACAAAGCCACGGCGGATTTCGTGATACATTCCGACCTTATGTGAGCGGCGAACCCCGCTTTTCCGAGACCGAGATGACGGATAAAGAGAGAGTGGAGCGGTATATCTCCGTCCTGCCTTCCGCGCGGCAGAAAGCCGTGCAGGAGCACTCTTTCAACATATTTATCCATTACGGCATAAACACTTTTACGGGAAAAGAATGGGGAGACGGGACGGCGCCCGCGTCGCTGTTCGCTCCCACGGCGCAAGACACGGACGATTGGGTGCGGTGTGCAAAGTCGGCGGGAGCCGCGGGCGTTATCCTCACCTGCAAGCACCACGACGGCTTCTGCCTTTGGCAGACGGATACCACCGATTATTCGGTGCGTTCCTCGCCTTATAAGGACGGCAAGGGCGATGTGGTCGCGGAAGTGGCGGAGAGCTGCCGCAAATTCGGACTGAAATTCGGCATCTATCTTTCCCCCTGGGACAGGAACAGCAAATTTTACGGGACGGACGAGTACAACGACTTTTATGTCCGTCAGCTCACCGAACTGCTCACCCGCTACGGCGACATCTTCTGCGTGTGGCTGGACGGGGCGTGCGGTTCTTACATGGACGGGAGACCGTGTCAGCGGTACGATTTCGAGAGATATTACGCCGTTGTGCGCGAGCTGCAGCCCGGCGCCTGCATATCCAATTGCGGTCCCGACATACGCTGGGTGGGCAACGAGGCGGGGATCGCCAGGGAGAACGAGAGGAGCGTCGTGCCCGCGTTCGCCTTCGACACGCAGACAATAGCGGACAACTCGCAGCACGCGGACGGCGACGGGATGAAAAGCGTAGGTATAACCGAGGAGGATCTCGGGAGCCGCGAGGTGCTGGACGGGCACGAAAAACTCATATGGTATCCCGCCGAGGCGGATGTTTCTCTGCGCCCGGGTTGGTTTTATCACCCTTCCGAGGACGGGCGGGTGCGGTCGCTCAAAAATCTGCTCAGGATATGGTACGGTACGGTGGGCGGAAACTGTCTTCTGCTTCTCAATGTCCCGCCGGACAGGAGCGGCAACATAGCCCCTGCCGACAAGCGGCGGCTCGCAGAGTTCGGCGCGGCGCTGAAGTCTCATTTCGCGCGTCCCGCGGCGTGCTCGTACGAGTGCGCGGAGGAGACGGCAGAGCATCCCGCCTCAAAGCTTCGCGCGGACGACGGCGCATATTTCGTCCCGAAGGGCGAGACCTGCTCCGTGGTCATGAAGTTTGAGGACGAAAAGCTTGTCGACAAGGTGCTCCTTAGGGAGGATTGCGATTTTTCGGAGCGCATAGAGCGCGCGGATATCTCCGCACTTTGCGGGGGCAGATGGAAGAAGGTCGCTTCGGTGGGATCGGTGGGTTTTCGCCGGGTGGCGGTCTTTGACAGACCGAGAAAATGCACGGCGGTCCGCCTGGACATAACAGAGAGCAGGTCGCAGCCCCACCTTGCCTGCGCTATTCCCTACGAATACGGCGGCAGGGTCCCGAGGACGCCGTGGTACGCGCCCCTTGTCAGGCTGGTACACAAATTGAACTACGCCGTCTATGTGAGCCGCGAGAACGCCGCGAGGCGCAGGGCGGCGAAGCGCGCCGCGAAAGGATGCTCTCAGGGAGAGGGCGGGCATTGACCCGCCGCAGCGCGCGGACGGCGCGCGAGAAAACCGACATTTTTGTCCGGATTGTCCATTGAACGGGGCGGGGCGGTATGTTACAATTTAACTAATCTAAACTTCGGAGGTCGCTATGGCTGATCTTGGCAAACTCATCCGGGAAAAAGACAAGAGCGCTCAGTACATGATCGACGGCATCACCGATGTCATCAAGAAGTGCGGCAAGCGCGCGCCCGGCAGTGAAGGGGAGAAGCAGGCTTGCGAATTCATGGCGGATGTCCTGCGCGACGACTGCGGCTGCGAGAAGGTGTCGGTGGAGCCCTTCAAACTCCATCCTTACTCCTTCCTCGGCTGGATCTACTTCACCGTGACATTCGCGCTCGCGGGCATGGTGCTGTTCTTCTTCATGCCGGCGCTGGCGGCGGCTCTCATCGGGCTCGGCTTTTTCATCATGATCGTGCAGTTCGGTTTTTACCGCAAGCTCATCGACTTCGTCTTCCCCGAGAAGACGGGGCACAATGTCACCGCGATAAAGAGCTGTTCGGGCGAAGTCAAGGCGCGCATATTCTTCAACGGTCACCCCGACGCGGCGTGGAACTGGCCCGTCAACAACAAGTGGGGCGGCAAGGTCTATGAGGCGCATATCGGCTCGAGCGTCATCGGCGCGCTCATCTCCCTCATCCTTTGCATAATCGCGGCGGTGAAGCTGGAAGGCGGCTATATGGATGTGTTCACCCTTGACGCCTACACCGCGGCATACGGCGACGCTCTGTTCTGGTGCGGGATCGCCGTGCTGGTGTTCGCTCCGCTGCTCATCGGCATGTACTTTATGTGGGATCCCAAGACCACCGTCGACGGCGCGAACGACAACCTCACCGGCTGCTACATGGGCATCGCGATCCTGAAGGCCATGCGCGAGGCGGGCATTGTCCTCGAGCACACCGAAGTGGGCGTCATCCTCTCCGGCTGCGAGGAGGCGGGTCTGCGCGGCGCGAAGGCTTGGGTGGAGCAGCATAAGGGCGAATTCGACGATGTGCCCACCTGGATCTACAGCTACGACACCATCCACGCGAGCAAGTTCCTCGGCGTCAACTACCGCGACCTCAACGCCACCGTCAAGGCGGACAAAGAGGTCAGCGACACCTTCATGGAGAGCGCGAAAGAGTTGGGCATCAAGTGCAACAAGACTCTCGTTCCTCCCCTCGGCGGCGCGACGGATTCCGCGGCGTTTGCGCAGGGAGGCTATAAGGTGACGGGCATCACCGCGCTCAACCACGTGTTGGA
>DVOE01000041.1 GCA_018713795.1 Candidatus Limadaptatus stercoripullorum | reverse complement strand
TTTAGGGGGCACCTTCGGCGCTCGCGTAAGAGCGACATCGCTGCCGAGGAAAATTCCTCGGCAGATTATGCCACTTGCCGCCATGCGCCCCGCCCGAAGGGCGAACAGCGGGCGCGCGGCTGCGTACTTTGAGAGCCCCGCTCGGCACTCACATTCTCGCCGCCTGTTGCGGCTCGCGCTTCGATTAAGGGCGCGTCGTGTCTAAGAGCGCTCCGAATAATTGAGTGCGTGTTCAGGCGCGTTATCTCGTCTTCGAAAAAATGGGGTGCGGATCTAAGTGCGCTCCGAAGGAGTGAGTGCGGGATCAGGCGCGTGATTCCGTCTTCGAAAAAGCGAGTGCGGGTCTAAAACGCTTCGAATAAGGGAATGCGAGGTCAATCACCCTCCGAAGGAGGGCATAGCCGGGACGGAAGATATTTTGCGCCATAAGATTTACCTATTGCGGGCGATAAAAAAGGCGTGTTACCCTATCGCTGCGCGGGCGTGGTAGAGTTTTGTTGAATAAAATAGCTTCAAGGAGCTTTGGTATGAAAACTTCCATAATCGGTTATCCCCGCATAGGCGCGATGCGCGAGCTCAAGTTCGCTTGCGAGCGCTACTTCAAAGGCGAGTCGGACGCCGCGGCGCTCGAGGCGACGGCGAAGGAACTGCGCCTCAGGCATCTCGCGGCCGAGAGCGGCAGCGGACTGGACTTCATCCCGTCCGGCGACTTCTCCTTTTACGACAACATGCTCGACACCGCAGTCCTTCTGAACGCCGTTCCCCGCCGTTACCGCGAACTGGGGCTCGGCGCGCTCGACACCTACTTCGCGATGGCGCGCGGTTATCAGGGTGAGAAGGGCGATGTCAAAGCGCTCGCCATGAAAAAGTGGTTCAACACCAACTACCACTACATGGTCCCCGAGATAGAGGACGACGCGCGCATAAGGCTGGCGGGCACCCGTCCGCTCGAGCTGTTCGCGGAGGCGCTCCGCGCGGGAGTGCAGACCCGTCCCGTTGTCATCGGACCCTTCACATTCCTCAAGCTCGCGCGTTACACGGGCAGCAAGACGGCGGCGGATCATGCTCCCGCGGTGGTCGCGGCTTACCGCACGCTGCTCGAAGATCTGTCCGCGGCGGGCGCGGAGTGGGTGCAGCTCGACGAGCCCTCTCTCGTCACCGACCTCGGCAGCTCGGACATAGCGTTCTTCCGTTCGATCTACACCGAACTGCTCTCCTGCCGCCGTCCCAAGGTGCTGCTCGAGACCTATTTCGGCGATGTGCGCGACTGCTACACAGACATATGCGCGCTGCCCTTCGAGGGCGTGGGGCTTGATTTCGTGGAAGGCAGCCGCAGCCTCTCGCTCGTCAAAGCGTTCGGGTTCCCCGCAGGCAAACTGCTGTTCGCGGGCGTGGTCAACGGCAAGAATATCTGGAAAAACGACTACGCCTCCACCTGCCGCATAATGCAGGATCTCGCCCGTGCGGGCGCGGAGACGGTGCTGTCCACCTCCTGTTCTCTGCTGCATGTGCCCTACACCGTCAAGGCGGAACCCGATCTTCCCGAGGAGTGCCGAGCGCGTTTCGCGTTCGCGGAAGAGAAGCTCGAGGAGCTCGCCGAGCTCAAAGCCATCCTTTCCGCTCCCCTGCCCGAGGAGACCGAGGAGTACAAGGCGCGCGCCGCTCTGTTCGCCTCTCCCCGCGGCGGCGAAGATCCCGCCGTCCGCGCACGCGTCGCGGCGCTGACCGAGGACGATTTCGTTAGGAAGCCCGACTTCTACACCCGCGAGAAGATCCAAAAACAGCGTTTCGGGCTGCCTCTCTTGCCCACCACGACCATAGGCTCCTTCCCGCAGACGGCGGAAGTCAAAGCCGCGCGCTCGCGCAGGCGTAAGGGCGAGATGTCCGAGGAGGACTATGTCGCGTTCGCGGAAGAGAAGATCGCCGAGTGCATACGCATACAGGAAGAGATCGGGCTGGATGTCCTCGTGCACGGCGAGTTCGAGCGCAACGACATGGTGGAGTACTTCGGCGAGAACCTCGAAGGTTATGTGTTCACGCGCTTTGCCTGGGTGCAGTCCTACGGCACCCGCTGCGTCAAGCCCCCCGTCATCTGGGGCGATATCTCCCGCGCGCGTCCCATGACCGTGAAGTGGAGCACCTACGCGCAGAGCCTGACCGACAAGCCCGTCAAGGGTATGCTGACCGGTCCCGTGACCATACTCAACTGGTCCTTCCCGCGCGAGGATATCACCCTCCGCGAAAGCGCCATGCAGCTCGCCCTCGCCATCCGCGACGAGGTGCTCGACCTCGAGGCGAACGGCATCTCCGTCATACAGGTGGACGAGGCGGCGCTGCGCGAAAAACTGCCCCTCAGAGAAGCCGACCGCTACTCCGCCTATCTCGACTGGGCGATACCCGCCTTCCGTCTCGTGCACAGCGGCGTGCGCCCCGAAACGCAGGTGCACACGCATATGTGCTACAGCGAGTTCGGCGACATCATACGCGATATCGACAACATGGACGCGGATGTCATCACCTTCGAAGCCAGCCGCTCCGACCTGCGCATACTCGACGATCTCGTCGCCGCCGATTTCCGCACCGAAGTCGGTCCCGGCGTCTACGATATCCACTCGCCGCGCGTGCCTTCAAAGGAGGAGATAGCCGCCGCGCTCAGAAAGATGCTCGCGAAGATCCCCGTCACCAAGCTCTGGGTCAATCCCGACTGCGGTCTCAAAACCCGCGGCTGGAAGGAGACCGTGCCCAGCCTCACAAATCTCGTAGCCGCCGCCAAGGAAGTGCGCGATGAAAACAAGTGATCTCTTCGGAAAAGGGAGGACGGTGTTCTCCTTCGAGGTGTTTCCCCCTAAGCGCGACGACCCCGTCGCGGGGATCTACTCCACGGTGGAGCGCCTGAAAGACCTCTCCCCCGATTTCATCAGCGTCACCTACGGTGCGGGCGGCACTAAAAACAGCGAGGTCACGCTGGCGATCGCCTCCGAGATCAAGCGCTCGGGAGTGGAGAGCGTCATGCACCTGCCCTGCGTCGGCATGACGCGGGCGGACGCAGAGGACTGCATAGCGCGCATACGCGACGCGGGCATAGAGAACATACTCGCTCTGCGCGGAGACCTCCCCGAGGGCATGACCGAACGCGGCGATTTCCCGCACGCCTCCGACCTCATCGAGTTCATAAAGCAACGCGGCGACTTTAACATACTCGCCGCCTGCTACCCCGAAGGGCACCCCGAATCGCCGAGCGTCACCGAGGATATCCTCAACCTCCGCAAAAAGACGGACGCGGGCGCCTGCCAGCTCGTCACCCAGCTCTTCTTCGACAACGAGTTCTTCTACCGTTTCTTGGAGCGTTGCCGTATAGGGGGCATAACCGTCCCCGTGTCGGCGGGCATAATGCCGGTGGTCAACAAAAAGCAGATCGAACGCATAGTCTCGCTGTGCGGCGCTACGCTGCCCAAGAAGTTCACAGACATGATGGCGCGCTACGAGGACAACCCCGACGCCCTCCGCGACGCGGGCATCGCCTACGCCGTCGACCAGATCGTCGACCTCGTCTCGCACGGCGTGGAGGGCATCCACCTCTACACCATGAACCGCCCGTATGTCGCGGAGAAGATCCACGCCGCCGTCGCGAGCCTGCTCTGACCGCTCGGCGCGAACAAACGAAAAAACGGCGTTTAACGCCGCAAACGATATCTTAAAACCCCGCTTTTGCGGGGTTTTGAGTTTTATCTGCGTTCGATCCCCCGGGCGCCTCCCTCAGGACAGCACCTCGAATCCGTCCTCCGCGATCAGCCGTTTCAGCTCCTCGAGAAAGCGCGCCGCCGCGCCGCCGAGCGTGCTGCGTTCGCTGGTTATGTAGCCCACGAGCATCCTCTCGTCCGTGCGCAGTCTGACCGCCACGATGTTGTCGCCGTTGAGGTTGCGGTTGAGCACGCCCGTGCAGGTGGTATAGCCGCCGAGCCCGATGAGCAGATTGAACAGCGTCGCCCTGTCGCTGACCATGATGCGCTTCTTGTGCGGCTCGGTGGCGAGCACCTCTTCAAAGAAGTAAAAGGAATTGAAATTGCCCTGCTCGAACACCAACAGCGGATAGTCGTCGAGCTCGGAGATGTCTATCTCATCCCTGCCCGCGAGCGGATGGTCGGCGCTGACGAAGACATGCGGCGCCGCCTCGAACAGCGGCGTGAACACCAGCTCCTTTTCCTTGAACATATTGCGCAGCACTTTCTCGTTGAAGGCGCTGAGATAGAGTATGCCGAGCTCGCTCCTGAAATCCGCGACATCCTCGATGATCTCGTATGTGCGCGTCTCGCGGAGGGTGAGTTCGTACTCGTCCGTGCTCAGCGACTTGATCATGTTGACGAACGCGTTGACCGCGAAAGCGTAGTGCTGAGTGGATATGCGCAGCAGTCTGCGGGCGGGCTTCTTGTGCATATAGCGCTGCTCGAGAAGGTCCGTCTGCTCGGTTATCTGCCTGACATATGAGAGGAATTCGGTGCCGTCGGGGGTCAGAGTGATGCCCTTGGGCGTGCGGCGGAAGATCTCGATGCCGAGCTCGTCCTCGAGCTCTTTTATCGCCGCGGAAAGGCTGGGCTGCGAGATGTAAAGCTGCCTCGCCGCCTCCGTCATCGACCCGCACTCGGTGATCTTGGTCACATACCTGAGCTGTCTTAATGTCATCCTTTTCCCCTCCGCCGGGGCGCCTTGCCCGCCACCAAAATGCTATCACGCCGGAGCGCGTTTTGCAATACGCCCGCCCGAAAAGCTGCTCTACGCGCGCTCTGCCATCGGCGGTGTAAATCGCAAAAAACAAGAGTTTATTTACCGAAACCGCGCGATAAACGCCTTTACCGTTCGCTGCCGAGGATGAGAGCGAGCAGCTCGTCCGCGGTGGCGCAGACAACTTTCGCGCCGCTTTCTTCGAGGACTTCGCGCGGACGGAAGCCCCAGCACACGCCTATGAAGTCCGTGCCCGCGTTCGCGGCGGTCGCGCAATCGACATCCGAGTCGCCTATGTAGACGGTCTCCTCCGCCGCCGCGCCGAGCCTCTTCATGACTTCGAGGACGGCGTCGGGGGCGGGCTTGCGGCGCACGCCTTCGCGCTCCCCCACCGCGATGTCGAAGGCGCGGGGGAAATAGTCTTCCGCGAGCTTCGCCACCGCCTTGTCGGGTTTGTTGGACACCACCGCCGTCTTCATGCCGGCGGCGCGCAGGGCGGAAAGCAGCCCCGGGATGCCATCGTAGGGGCGGGTCTTATCGGCGCAATGGGCATAGTAGCGCGCGCGGAAAGCCTCTCCGAGGGCGCTCAGCGCCTCGTCGTCCGCGCCTTCGGGCGCGGCGCGTCTTATGAGTTCGCCGGCGCCGTTGCCCACGAATTTTCTCACTTCCTCGCGGGTGCGCTCGGGCATGCCCGTCTCTCGGAGCGCGGCGTTCATCGCGTCCGCGAGATCGTCCAGGGTGTCGAGCACCGTCCCGTCCATGTCGAATACGGCAAGCTTGTATCTCATGAATGCCTCCGCCGCGATTATATCACCATCCGCCCGCGATTGCACGCCCTTTCGCCCTCCGCCTAAAAAACGCGCTCCCCGCCGCCCTTGACAGCTCCCGCTCGGCATTTTACACTTTATCCGGGGAAGGGCGCGGGCATTTCCGCGCTTTTACGGAAGGATGGAACAAAAAGGCTCTCAAAAACTTTCGGTAAGGGGGCTCGTCGCCTATGCGACGCTCGTCGCGCTGGCTGCCGTGACGGACGCCGCGGCGCTGGTGCTCGTTTGCCTGGATATCCGCGCTCATACGGCGGCGTTTTGCGTCTACGCTTTTGCCGTCGCGCTCACGCTCGCCGCGGTCGCGATCTTCCTCCCTTACAGAAAGAGCCTCGCGCGCCTGGCGGCGGACAAGCTCGCCTCGGGTCGTATCGCCACCGCGCTGAGAAAATTGGGGCTGGACGGCGATATCTTCACCGATTACGGCAAACGCACTCTTATCGCGTCGCTCGCCGTGCTCGCGGTCAACATCGTGTATGTCGCCTATCTCGTATGGATGGCGGTGGCATACGGCTCGGCTTGGTACGGCGCGCTCGCAGGGTACTACGCCTGGCTGGTCATCGCGCGCAGCGGTATTCTCGCGGCAGAGCGCACGGCGGGCAAAAGATATCCCTCCGCACTCTTCCGCTCAGCAGCAGCGGTCGCGGGAGGGCTCGCGCTCATTCTCGCCGCAGGCATTTCCATCGCGTCCATCATCCAAATGGCGATCGGCGCTTATCCCGCCAGCGTCGGAGGCATCGCGCATGTCGTCATCAACGCGCTCTTCGCCGTCGTCAAAAATACCTCGGCGGTCGTGCAATGCGTCCGCGCCGCGAGCTTCCGCGATCCCGTCACCCGCACCCTGCGCAATTTCAGTCTCGCTGCCGCATTCATGTCCCTGCTCTCCGTCGAGATATCCGTCATCGCCACCTTCGCCAACGGCTACTCCATGTGGGAGTATGTCACCGTGCTCGGCGCGCTGATATGCGGCACCACCTTCATCATCGGCGCGGTGGTCGTCATCCGCTGGTCGGTCGCCCTGCACCGCTGCCGTAAAAACGCTCTTCCCACAGCTTCGCTCCCCTCTCAAGACGCGCCCGGCGACGCTTCTTCCGCCGCTTTCACGGCGCCCGACGAGGATCCCGCTTCTCGGTAGCGAAGAAAAAATCAAACCGTTCACCGACAAATCCGCCGCAAAACGCCCATGACGGCGCGGGAGCGTCGGGCATATATTGCACCGTAACGGGAGGGAGCGGCGATGAACATTGCGGACAGGGAGTTCTACGCGCTGGTGCGCGAGGTGAAGTCGATGAGTGAAGAGGAGCTCGCAGACAGGATGAGGGCGGGGCTGCTCGCCCTTCCCCAAGAGACCGTGCGCGGGCTCTCGGACTTCTTTTGCCGCTTCGGCTATTGGGGCAGCCTGCGCCCCGAGCGCGGGGACTTCACCGAGATCGCGCTGTCCGCCGCCTCTCTCTCCCGCCACATAGACGACTACGCGCGCCTGTACGAGCGCCTCGCGGATGTGCGTTCCAAGCGCACGCTGTTTTCGGTGCTGTCCTGCCGTATGCGCTACGACTTCGCGGCGGCGGCAGCCACGCGCGAGACGCTGTTCCCCGACTACTTCGATCCCGATATACTCCCCTGCACGGCGGGCGAAGTGATGGTCGACCTCGGCGCGTATGTCGGAGATACCGTCGCCTCCTACCTCTCGGTGTACGGCGTGGACTGCTACTCGAAGATATATTGCTACGAGATCACCCCCGCCGTCTTTGCCGAGCTCGAGCGCAACCTCGCGCCCTTCCCGCGTATCGAAACGAGAAGAAAGGGCGTCCTCGACCGCCCAGGCAGGATGACGGTCGCCTCATGTCCCGCGTCCGCCTCCGCGAATACCCTTTCGCGGGAAGATCCCGCAGGCGAGAGCGTCGAGGTCACCACCCTCGACCTCGATATCGCGGAGCCCGTCACGCTCATAAAAGCCGACATCGAAGGCGCCGAGTACGCCGCGCTCCTCGGAGCGGCGAGACACCTCCGCGAGGAACGCCCGCGCCTCGCCCTGTCCGTCTACCACGGACACGACGACCTCTGGCGTATCCCCCTGCTCGTGGACGCCCTCGCCCCCGGCTACACCTTCCGCCTGCGCCACCGCGGCTCTCCCCTCTTCCCCACCGAGATAACCCTCTTCGCCACCTGACCGCCCGCCCCTCACGGCAACAAAAAGCCGCCGCACGGCGACGATAACGCAAGAAAGAAAAAAATCGTCACTGGTGTCGTTGCGGTTGCCGTGGTGATAGCAATCATAATAATCATCGCCGTGTCGCTCGGCAATTCCATGAACGGGATTGAAATAGTCGGAGAACAGCTTGTCACCGACCCTTATTACACGACAATAGGCGACTACCTCTACCCTATTGTCGTCGTCAAGGTCAAGAACACCTCGAACACCACCAAAAAAGTTTCCTTCGAAGCCAACTTCTACGCCGACGGCAACCTGCTCGGAAGCGATCAGGCAAGTTACGTAACGCTTGCCCCCGGCGACGAAGCCTTTCTGCACGCCCAGAGCGACAGAGGCTACCGCATGTGGTCCTCTCACGAATACTCTTACAAGATCACCAAGTGGCACGTCTACTCATAATAATCAAACAAAAGAAATCGCCGCTGTAATCTTTGAACAGCGGCGATTTCTTATTCAAATTAAACAATTTGTAAAGCAAAATTTAATCTTAAAATGGAAAATATGCGTCGAGGACGGTTTTTACCGACAGGGCGTACGCCTTGCAACAGGCGTGGTTCATCTTGTATAGCAATTCCGTGAACAGGCGTTGACTTTCGATGTATGAAATGGAATGGGCAGCCTTACGCACAAAATCTCTGCGGCAGTTCATTATTTCCTGCATTTTTCTCTTCCCTATCATTCTGCGCATTCTCTCCGCCTCGGTATAATCGTACCCCGCCACATAATGCATTATCCGCATATAGTCCTCCTGAAACACCGCTACGCCCGAGGCGTCAATTGACTCCTCAAAGCTCCTGTACGAATTTTGGAGCGGTTCAATCGAATCCAAAACGGTAACGCTCGTATCCCCGACCGACAAAACCAATCCGCCGTCGTGTTTGCATAAAAGCGCCTCGCCGTAAATCTTGTTCATGCGTTCCATAAATGCAGGCAATATTTCTTCGGGCACGCAAAACGAAAACGGCATTTCGGGCTTTTTGCCCTCTCCGAAACCGCGTTCGAAAATCAGTCCGTGTTCGATAGGGTTGAGTTCCGTTCCCGTAATACCTATTGTGTACGCCACAAGCGAGCAGCACCCTATCCCGACAAAACACGGGATGTCGCTCAATTCTCGCAAGATTTCGGCAACGGACTGCGCGAACAAAAAAACCGCCGCCAAGCCGAGTTCACCTATCACCGTCATCTCCGCATGAAGCCGCTCATACACCTCGTCGGGCGTATATCCGCTGTCGGGCAAGGTGTCGTTGATGAGTTGTTCAAGATAGAGCATTTGCCTTTTCGCGTCCAGTTCAAAAATGTTCTTCTCTACCTTGATTCTGCTTTTGTCTTTTATCAAATCGTAGATTTTAGCAGCCGCAGGAAATCCGCATTTCAACGCCCGCTGGATGTTCACAATGCCGATTTTCCCCTGCCTTGTCAAAAGAGGAAGTTCCGCTATCACCTTTTCTATTGCGTCGACATCCACAAATCTCTTCTCTTTTGCCGCGTTATTCTCGTTGTCTTTCATAATAATCGCCTCCGTCTCCCAAATAATAAAAAAAACAATGCCCCAAAAACGGGGCACTGCATTGCATCTCAAAAATTGAGCTGCTAATTTCACTTTATAAATTTTTCTTTAAGCGGCTTAAAGAAACTATCAAAGAATAAGTCAACAGTTCTTTTCACGCATTTATCTTCATCCTCAAATAACTTGTAAATCGCAGATTTCTCCTTTTCGCCGTCATATCTGAAATTTAGTGTTGCGCCATCCACCATAACATGTTTCCAGTTCAGCCACCACCACTTTGGGTCCCCATGTTTGCCACCATTTTTCAAATCGAATATTTTTATCAACTCTTCCTTATTTTGAGGTGCCATGCTTATTTTGGACGATTCGCGTCCTTCTTTAATATACGGACAACACAATCCAATATATAAATTTTCATCCACTT
>DVOE01000040.1 GCA_018713795.1 Candidatus Limadaptatus stercoripullorum | reverse complement strand
ACCGCCGATATCCTCATGCGCCTTGCTCCGGCGGTCGGCGCTCACCTCGATGAGGGCGGCACGCTCATCCTATCGGGGATAATAGCGAGCAGGGCGGAAGAAGTGCTCGCGTGTTTTGCCGAAAACGGTTTCGGAGTGAAAGAGGGCGCCGCGATGGGCGATTGGCGGGCGTACGCGATGGAGAGAGCCTGATGGGACCGAGGCGGTTTTTCGTGAGACCCGAGGCGGTCTCGGCGGACGGACTGATCACCGTCTCCGGGACGGAAGCCGAACATATGATCCGCGTGCTAAGGATGAAGGAGGGCTACAAAGCCGTCATCCTGACGGGGGACGGCTGCGAGCGGCTGTCCACGGTGGTGCGCGTGACGCGTGGCGAAGTGCTGCTCCGCGAGGAGAGCGTCACCCGGGCGGACAGACGGAGCGTGTCGCTCACTCTGTTTGCGGGCAATCTCAAAAACGGCAATCTCGATCTCGTGGTGAGGAAGGCGGTCGAACTCGGAGTGGACAGGATAGTGCCTTTCGTGTCCGCGCGCACCGACGAAAAGAAGTTCAACCGCGAACGCGCCGAGCGCATAGCTCTCGAAGCCGCTAAGCAGTGCGGAGCACTTTTCCTCTCAGAGGTGGAAGAGCAGATATCGTTCAAAGAGGTGCTTGATCGCGTAAAAAATTACGATAAAACCTGGTTTTGTTACGAAAATGAGACGAGATCGCCGCTCGCGAAAATAGCCCGCGAGGAGGGGAGATCGTTCGCGCTGATCGTCGGGAGCGAGGGCGGATTTACGGACGAGGAGGCTGCGGCTGCCGTGGCGGCGGGCGCCGAAAGCGTCACGCTCGGCAGGCGCATATTGCGCGCGGAGACGGCTGATATCGTCGCTTCGGCGTTCGCGCTCGGAGCGCTCGGAGAACTCGATCATGACTAAGCCCAAGATCTGCATATGCACCCTCGGGTGCAAAGTCAACCAGTACGACTCGGACGCCATGGCTGCCGTCTTCGCGGAAGCGGGGATGGAGGTGGCGGAAGGGTTCGTGCCGGCGGATATCTACATCGTCAACACCTGCGCGGTCACCGCGGAGGCGGAACGCAAGTCCCGTCAGGCGGTCAACCGCATATCCAGGATGAGTCCCGGCGCCGAGATTTATGTGTGCGGCTGCGCGTCCCAGAACGACTTCTCGCAGTTCGGCGCGGAGGGCGTGCGTTACATAGGCGGGACCAAGGGGAAATTCGCGCTCGCCGAGGCGATAGTCGCGCGCTGCGAGGGCGGTGACGCCGGGGTCTTCGGCAAGATCTGCGCCTCGGATTTCTCGACCGCAAAGGCGTACGAAGAGGGGATGCTCCCCTATGTCAGCCGCACGAGACGGTATATCAAGGTGCAGGACGGCTGCAACAATTTCTGCTCGTATTGCATAGTGCCTTATCTGCGCGGCAGGTCGCGTTCGAGGAGCCTTTCGGGGGTGCTCGAAGAGGTGCGCGCCGCCGAAGTCGATTCGCGCGAAGTCGTGCTCACCGGCATAAATCTGTCGGCGTACGGCAGGGATATCGGCACCTCTCTCGCCGCGTTGCTCACGGCGCTTCAAAGCACGCCGCTGAGGGTTCGGCTCGGATCGCTCGAGGTGCGCGTCATCGACGAGGCGTTTTTGGAGGCTGCCGCCGGCATGAAGTCGTTCTGCCCGCATTTCCACCTCTCGCTGCAAAGCGGCGACGACGGGGTGCTTCGCGATATGAACAGGCATTACACCGCGGCGGAGTACGCCGAAAAGGTCGCGCTGATCAGGGAGAAGTTCCCGGGTGCCGCCGTGACCACGGATGTCATCGTCGGCTTCCCGACAGAGACCGACGAGGCGTTTGAGCGCAGTCTCGCGTTTTGCGCGGAGATGAGCTTTGCGGATATGCATGTCTTCCCCTATTCCTCGAGAAAGGGGACGGCGGCGGGCAAGCTCCGCACCCTCGACCCGAGGGTGGTCGCCGAGCGCGAAAAGAAAATGCTCGCCTTGAAACGCGAGCTTTCGGAGAAGTTCAGGCTGTCCGTGCTCGGAAAGCCCGCCGAGGTGCTGTTCGAGACCCGCGAGGACGGGATGTGGTGCGGGCATACCCCTGAGTATGTCAAGGTCTACGCCTCCGAAGGCGCCCGCGGAGCCGTCTCGAGTGTGGTGCCGACCGCGCTGTTCGGCGACGGCGTCAGAGTGTGAAGCGCGCCGCGCGGTGATATGAGCAACAAGACCGCCGCAGCGGCGGCAATATAAAGGAGATATCATGGAAGACTGCATTTTCTGCAAGATCATCGGGGGAGACATCCCCTCGACCAAGGTCTACGAGGATGAGGACATGGTCATCATCAAGGACATCGCCCCGCAGGCGCCCGTCCACCTGCTCCTCCTCCCCAAACAGCATTATCCCGACATCATCGCCATGTCCGACGAGCAGGCGCAGACGCTCGCCCGCTGCCTCAAAAAACTGTCCGCGATGACCGCCGAACTCGGGCTCGAGGGCGGGTTCCGCCTGGTGTCAAACAAGGGAGCCGACGCCTGCCAGTCCGTCGGGCATCTGCATATCCACATCCTCGGGGGAGGGCAGCTCGCGGATAAGATGGGCTGAGCCCTTTCGCCGCATACGCGCCGCCGCGCCGCACGGCTGTTCGGAAGAGCCCCGGCTCTTTTGACGCCCGCCGCCCGCGCGTTTTCGCGTCGGTTTTGCACCGCGTTTTTGTTGACAAACGCGCCGGGATGTGTATAATTTATATCACTTGCCACAGAAGGAGGTGAAGATCATGTCCACAGTCAGAGTCGGCGAAAACGAGTCTCTCGACAACGCTATCCGTCGTTTCAAGCGGAAGTGCGCCCGCGACGGCATCATCGGCGACCTCCGCAAGAAAGAGGCGTACGAGAAGCCCAGCGTCAAGCGCAAGAAAAAGGCGGAAGCCGCGCGCAAGAGGGCTTACAAAAACTAATATCCAAGGAGAGCGCAGCCTCTCCTCACGGGAGCATAGCTCAGTCGGTTAGAGCGCTTGTTTCACATACAAGAGGTCACAGGTTCGAGTCCTGTTGTTCCCACCAGCATAGCAAAAGGGACGGCGTTTGCCGTCCCTTTTGCTATGCTGGTGGGAACACTTGCAGACGAG
>DVOE01000039.1 GCA_018713795.1 Candidatus Limadaptatus stercoripullorum | reverse complement strand
GTGGGCTTGCACCCAAACGGTTTTCAAGACCGCCTCGTTATGACCGCTTCGATACGCCTCCGCGAGTGCGTCGGAGCGCGCGGGCGCGCCGACAGCGTGATTATAGCACATGGACGCGGGCATATCAAGCGCGCGGCGGGAGAGCTTTTCCCTTGTCCGATGCGGCTTTATACGGAATAAGGCAAATGAAAACGGGGCAAACTTGTTACGGGCGCGCTGCGGTCGCGGCGGCACTTTTCAAAAAAGGAGAAGGATATGTCATTCGATCCGTTCAAGCAAAAAGTCAAACCCGTTTCGGAGGCGTTCGAGAGCTGGAAGGAGCTCTTTGTCAAACCTTACGACAAGGACCATGTCGACCCGTACACCCGGCTCAGGATCATACTCATGAACGGCACGGAGTTCGAGGCGAACTGGTTTTCGCATCAATTTTCGCGGCACTGCGGAGACAACGATCTTCGCCGCGAGCTGGCGGTGGTGAGGCGTGTGGAACAGCAGCAGCAAAAGAAACTCTGCGCTTTGAAGCCGGTGAACGAAAGCATACTCGAGACGACCATAGGCTACGAACAGCTTGCGGTGGAACTGACGGCGAATCTCGCCCGCCGCGAGAAGGATCCGTATGTCAAGGCGGCGCTGGATTTCGCCCTGCTCGAGGACTTCGATCATCTCTACAGGTTCTCAAACCTGCTGATGCACGATATGTGTATCGACGCCGCAGATCTCACCGCGCGACGCACGGAGATAACGCCCGGGCGACCCACCATCGCCGAGCACCGCTATCCCGAGGACGATGTCAGGCGGCAGACCGACAATTCGACGGCTCATCCGCTGACCCGCCTTTGCGCGTCCGTGATAACCGCCGCCGAGCAGCAGACTATGAACTTCTACATGAATGTCGGCAACACCTATCCGACCGAAGAAGGCAAGCGGCTCTTCCTCGAGATTGCCATGATCGAGGAGCAGCATGTCACGCAATACGGCTGTCTGATGGACACCTCGTGCAGCTGGCTCGCGGGACTGCTCGAGCACGAGTACACCGAGTGCTATCTCTACTACAGCTGCGCCGAGGACGAGAAGGATCCGCGCATCAAAAAGATCTGGGAAGCCATGCTCGAACAGGAACTTTCGCATCTTCATAAGGCGGCGGGATTGCTCGAAAAATTCGAAAAGCGCGGCTACGAGGAACTCTTCCCCTCGCCCGCCTTCCCCGAACCGCTCACCTTCGGGAAGGACAACATCCCCTATATCCGAAAGGTGCTGAAAGAGACCGTGAGGAAGACCTCAAAGGGCGAGGATTACGCGGAAGTCGCGGACCTTGGAAAGGACGATATCTTCTTCCGCCACAACAAACGCGTCAACGGCAGCGCGTCTGACGAACCCGCCCACGCCGTGATAGCCTCCTATCTCTGCGTGCACGGCGAGGACTTCCGTTTCGAGACGGCGGAGAACCCAGTGCCCGAGCTCGCCTCCCGCGTGCAGGACAACACCACCGTCGGGCTCGGCGGCTGACACAGTTCTCTGAGAGATATCTCCCGCCCCGCGCCCCGGCGGAGGCGGGAGATCTTTTGTTTTCTGTTGACAACGGCGGGGCGCGGGTGTACCATCGTCTCAGATATTCTTTGGGTGGGCGATGACCCAACCGGCGGTAATGCCGCTCCCCGAGCGGACGAGTCCGACAGCCCCATCAGCCGATCCGGTGAGATCCCGGAACCGCCTGTCAAGTCAGATTGGGAGAGAATACCGTCTCCCTTTGCCGCGTGCAAAGGTTTTTTCTTTTTCGCCCGCCCGTGAGGAGGAGACCGTGCAAAAAAGGTCAAAGTTTTCCGCCACGCGCTCCGTCGTGTTCACCGCACTCATGACAGCGCTCGTGACCCTCGCAACGGTGGTGCTCGGCTTTCCCGCCGGCGACTTCTTTTTCAACTGCGGCGACGCGGTGATATTCGTGACGGCGGCGATCCTGGGTCCCGTCCCCGCCATGTTCGCGGGCGGCATAGGCTCGTTTTTCGCCGATCTCGCCGTCTACCCCGCCACGATGGTCTTCACCCTGTTCATAAAAGGCGTCGAAGGGCTCGTCTGCGGTCTGCTCATGCGCCTTCTTTCCCGCGTCTCCTCGCACGGATTGCTCGGAGCTCTCTTCCATGTCCTGTCCATGGCGGTCGCGGGCACGCTCATGATGACGGGCTACTTCGTGTGCAACTCCTTCATCTACGGCACTCCCGCCTCCGCGCTCGCCGCCCTACCCGCCGACGCCGTGCAATGGTCGCTGTCCCTCGCGATCGCTACCGCGCTGCTCTATGGACTGCGCCTCATCGCATTCCGCGACAAACTCGGATTCGCGCCCGTCCCGCGCCACGACGCTCCGCCCTACCGCCGCGTCCCCCACACGGGAGAACGAAGCGACCTCTGACCGCAAAAAAGACCCCGCGCCGTGCGGGGTCTTTTTTATCGTTTGCCATGCGCTCAGCCGATGACGAAATCGAAGGAGTGCTTCTTTCCGCCCTTGATCTTGTATTGCGGCTTGACGCACGCGAGCGCGGGGACATCGCCGCCCACGCCGCGCTGTTTGCCGTCCACGAAGACATACACACCGTCCTTCTCGCGGGCGAGTTCGTGAGCGTGGGTCGCCTTCTCGAGCGCGGAGAGCGAGTAGTTGTGGCAGGAGAACTCGAAGGGCGCGGACGCCGCGGAGATGCACACGCCTTCCCTGCCGCCCACGGTGAGGCAACGGGCGTCGCAATGGTTGCCGTTCTCCTGCGGCACGAGATAATCGTGCTGGAAGTCCTCGACCTTGCCCGAGTACAC
>DVOE01000038.1 GCA_018713795.1 Candidatus Limadaptatus stercoripullorum | reverse complement strand
GCGCGTCCCGCTCGCGCTCGTCCGCGCCTCGGCGAACGAGGCGGAGTTCGCGGCAAGGGACTACCGCGTGCGCATGACCGCGGAGGAGCGCTTCGGCGGACTTGTCATACGCTTGGAGCCGAACGGGAAGTTCATGACCGAGCTCGTCTTTGCCGCCGTCCCCGGCGAGGGTATATTCGGCGGAGGAGAGCAGTACAGGCAGCTCGACATGAAAGGGGAGAAGATCGTGAACTTCGTCTCCGAACATATCGTCGTGCCGCCCATCGTCAGAAAGACGATATTGAAGTTCCTCCCCTACAAGGAAAAACCGCATTCTTACATCGGGACTTACAGCCCCATGAGCACATATACAAGCAGCGAGAAGTACGCGCTGCGCTTTGATGTGTCCGCCTACGGCGTTGCCGATTTTACGCGCGGGGACGCGTCCGTGTTCAGGTTCGCGGAGTGCCCGAGGAGCGCGTTCTACGCGGCGGGGGACAGCTTCGCCGCAGTGGCGAAGACGCTCGCCGCCGAGACGCCGTCAAATGTCCGTCTCCCCGAATGGTGCATGGACGGCATGATCGTCGCGGTGCAGGGCGGATTCCCGAGAGTGACCGAAAAGGCAGATGAGATGCTCAAAAACGGCGTTAAACTCGCGGGTGTGTGGTCTCAGGATTGGAGCGGCAGGAAAGTCACCGCCGTCGGCAAACAGGTGTACTGGAACTGGGAAGCCGACGAGACGCTCTATCCCGACTTCGACGAGAATGTCCGCGCGCTGCACGAGAAGGGGGTGAAGTTCCTCGCGTATATCAATCCCTATCTCGTGAAGGACGGCAGGCTCTACAACTACTGCGCCGAGAGGGGGATGCTCATCAGGAACAGAGAGGGCGGGATATATCACATCAAGTCCACCACCTTCGACGCGGGCATGATCGACCTCACTTATCCCGCGGCGGTCGAGTTCGTGAAGGAGACGCTCATCAAGAGGAATATGTTGGGCCGCGGCGTGGACGGGTATATGGCGGATTTCGGGGAGTATCTCCCCGTCGACTGCGTGCTGCACGCGGGCGATCCCGCCGAACTGCACAACGAGTGGCCGGTGATTTGGGCGAAGATCAACCGCGAAGCCGTCGAGTCGCACCCGCGCGGCGGAGAGGTGTTCTTCTTCACGCGCTCGGGCTACAACGGCGCGGAAAAGTACTCCACCGTCATGTGGAACGGCGATCAGCACACCGACTTCACCCGCGATTACGGGATGCCTTGCGTCATGCCCGCGACCTTCAATCTCGGCTTTTCGGGGTATGCCGCCGTGCACAGCGATGTGGGCGGATTCATAAGTTTCGCCTCTCTCGCGCGCAGCGCGGAGCTTTTGGTGAGATGGACGGAGATGAACGCTTTCTCGCCGCTCATGCGCTCGCACGAGACCATACGCCCGGATGTCAATGTCCAGCCTTACGACGAGAGGGTGGTGGCGCACACCGCGGCGCTCTCCCGCGTGCACGCGGCGCTGAAACCCTATCTCATGCGCTGCATGGAGCAGGCGAGGGAGGGCATCCCCGTCATGCGTCCGGATTTTTACGAGAGCGGAGACTACGCGAAGCACACGGAAGACTACGCCTATCTGCTCGGGAGCGATGTCTTCGTGGCTCCCGTCATAACGGCGGGCGCGGCGGAGAGGACGGTCACCCTGCCCGAGGGGGATTGGGTGCGGTTTTTCGGCGGAGAACGCGTCCGCGGCGGGCAAAGGGCGACCTTCCCCGCGCCGCTCGGGACGCCCGTCGCGTTTTACAGGGCGGACAGTCCGTTCGCGGAACTCTTCGCGTCCGTCCGGCTGTGACCAAACAGTATCAAACTCGCCGCGCGTGGCGCGGCGGAAGGGGTAAATCATGAGTGATATCGAAAGGAAAGATGCCGCGGCTGCCGTCGCGGCGGAGTCCCCTGCGGGACAGGCGGATAAAAGTTTCATCGCCCGTTCCTCGGGGCTCAAGCTGCCCGATTACATCGGCTACGCCATGGGCGACACCGCTTGCTGTCTGGTGTTCGGCTTGGTGACTTCGCTGCTGCAGAAGTTCTACACCGACATCTTCGGGCTGGGACCGCTGTTCATCATGCTCATGATGGTCGGCGCAAGGATCTGGGACGCCATCAACGATCCCATGATGGGCAGGATCGCCGATACCATCAAGGTCAGCAAGTGGGGCAGATACCGCCCGTGGTTCCTCTACGCGTCCATACCGCTCGCGCTCTCGTCCATACTCATGTTCGTCAAGTGGCCGGGCATTGAGGAGGGCAGCACCGGTATGATGGTCTATTCCACCGTGACCTATGTCATGTTCGGCATGAGCTACACCGCGCTGCAGATCCCCTACGGCTCCCTCGCGTCCGTCGTCACCACGGACGAGGGCGAGCGTACCAAGCTTTCGGTATTCCGTTCGGTGGGCGCTGGCGTAGGCAGTCTCCCCGTCATCCTCATCGCTTCCTTCTGCTACGCGGACAGGGTGGTGGACGGCGTCCCCGTCGTCGGCGATGACGGACAGGTCATCCAGGATATGCAGTATACGCCCGTCATAATCGGCGTCGTCGTGCTCTCCCTCCTCTGCCTCGTCATGCTGCTGCTCGCTTTTAAGTTCAACAAGGAGCGCGTCAACACCGCGCCCGTCGCCAAGCGCGCTAAAGGCGAGACCTTCCGCATTCTCAAGACGCTCATCAAAAACCGCGCCTTCATCTCGGTCAGCTGCGCTTCCATGCTGCTGCTCGCCTCGCAGATGTTCACCCAGAGCTATTATCTCTACCTCTTCGACGATTTCTTCGGCAAGAATTGGATGAACACCGTGTCCACCGTCTGCACCTACGCGCCCATGGCGATCCTCATGTTCTTCACGCCCAAGCTCGTCAGGAAGTTCGGCAAAAAGGAACTGTGCGCCGTCGGTATCGCCGTCGCAGCCGCCGCCAACCTCATCATGTTCGCCTGCAAGGGCGCCATGCCCGACGCGTGGTGGCTGTTCCTGCTGCTTTGCTTCCTCAGCGGCGCGGGACAGGCGTTCATCATCCTCCAGGTCTGGTCCATGGCGACCGACGCCATCGACGATATCGAGGTCAAGACCGGGCTCCGCGAGGACGGTACGGCTTACTCCGCCTTCATGTTCTTCCGTAAGCTCGGGCAGGTCATCGCCGCAGTCGCCGTCAACGGAGCCCTCCTCGCCATGAGCTACAAGACCGGCAAGGGCGAGGTCCAGACCCCCGAGACCCTCTCCGCCATGTACGATATGGCGACCATCATCCCCGCCGTGCTCTTCGGGATCATGGCGCTCATCCTCTTCGTCTGGTGCCCGCTGTCCAAAAAACGCGTCGCAGCCCTCCAGCTCGAGAAAGAGGAGACTTTGAAGCTGCACTATGAGTCCGGCGCGATCGGCATCGACGGTCAGCATATCATGGGCGACGCGGGCGTCAGCGATACCCCCGAGTTCCCCGACGATCCCTACGGCGTCGCAGCGGTCTTCCCGGAAGAAGAGCAGTCCGCTGCGGGCGGCGACATCGCAGCGACGGACGACTCCGAAGATGAAGCCGCGGACGCGCCCGAGATCGCGGATCTCACCGAAAATACGGCTGACGAGCCCTCGGAACCGACCCCCGCGGAGAATGCGGCGGACGAGCCCTCGGAACCGACCCCCGCGGAGAATGCGGCTGACGAGCCTTCGGAACCGACCCCCGCGGAGAATGCGGCGGACGAGTTCTCCGAGCCGGCTCCCGCGCCCGACGCGGCGGATGCGCCGGAGGAGCGTTGACCGCGCCTTAGCAGCGGCAACAATCTTGTATACGACGCGCCCGTCGTCCCTGCGGCGGCGGGCACTCCCGCAAAAATTTTTGCGTAATTGGCGATATTTACTTGTGCATTCCGCGATTTTGCGCTAACATGGTTAGGCAATAACCGCACGGGGCTTTAGCTCAGTTGGCTAGAGTACTTGTCTGGCAGACAAGGGGTCAGGGGTTCGAATCCCCTAAGCTCCACCAAACGAAACCTAAAACGAACCGCTTTGAGTGTAAGTCGTTTTAGGT
>DVOE01000037.1 GCA_018713795.1 Candidatus Limadaptatus stercoripullorum | reverse complement strand
CGGGCGGGGCGCATGGCGGCAAGTGGCATAATCTGCCGAGGAATCTTCCTCGGCAGCGATGTCGCTCTTACGCGAGCGCCGAAGGTGCCCCCTAAAATCGTGGGGCCCCTCCGGGGGGAATGATTTTTGGGGGAACCCGCAGGAGGGGGTGGCTGAGTTTCCGGGTGTAGGGGCACTTCGCCCAATCAAGGGCGCTTGGGTTCGCACGAAAATAATTCGGAGCGTTCCTACTCCGCCGCCAATTAGGGACGGGGCTTTCCCCCAAAAAGTACCGCAGGGCGCTTTGCGCCCGAGGACACTTTTTGGGGTAAATACGAGGACACTTTTTGGGGTAAAAGTCGATCCCCCTGCCGGGGAGGCAGGGGGATCGGTCGAACTGCGTAAGTTAGCGTTTCTCGTTACTCGGCGGCGGGAGTGAAATCTATCGCCTTGCCGCAGTAGTTAAAGCTCTTGAGCGTGAAGGTCACGCTGTCCGCGGGATCGGCGGCGACGATCGTGCCGCCTTCGCCCTCGGTCACGCTGCCAAAGATGGCGGCGAGCAGATTGTTGAGGTTGTTGTCGATCCAATCGGTCTTACCTTCCTCGACGAAGATGTTAAGGATGGGCCACACGACTTTCTTGATGACGGAGGCATAGCCCAGGGTGAGCGAGCCTTTCGTTTCGTCGATCTTGATCTCGGCGAGGAGATCATCAATCAGCGGGAAAATCTTGCCGACATACCCGAAGATATCCTGGATGAGCGCGGTGGCGGTGTCACCCTCTGCGCTGGTACCCGCCGGGACGGGCTTCGCGAGCTTGTCGATGAGAGCGTCCCAGGAGAGCGGGAAGGTGAGGTCGCCGAAGGTGACTTCCTTGTTGTTCGCGGGATCCCACACGAAGACATCGATTTCCGTGGAGCCGATCTTGCCGTACGCGATGACGGACTTACTATCAACGCCCTCGATGGTGCCGTCAAATTTGCTATCGGCGTAGTTGTCCTTGGTGACGATGATGGTGGCGGTGCCTGCCTTCGCGAGCGCCTCTGCCATCTTCCCTTTCCAGAACTCCTGTCCTTGCGGGGACTGCGCGTACTTATCGTCCGCACCCTTGGTCGTATCCGAATATTTCATCATCTCGGTGAGCACGAAGGGATCGAGGTCGAAGTCAGCCTTGATGACATAGCTGTCGTCATCGCTGTCGTCATCGCTTTCCGCTGTGATCTCGAAGTCGAAGTCGAGGATGTTGTGCGCCTCGGCGTCGGTGTCCGCAATGAGCGCCTTGAGCTCCTTATCCGCCTCGAGGAAAGGATCGGAAGCGACGGTGTTGCTTATGACAAGCCTGTCGATCTTGATCTGGACCTTGCCGTCAAAGTCGATCTTGTCCTCTTCGCTTGCCGCAGCATTCAGACCGGCAACAAACTTGCTCGCGTCCACATCGATGACCGCGCCGGCAAAGGTGTTGTCCTTGTTGAAATCGAAGGTCAGCTTGATGACTATGTTGTTCGCCTTGGCGTCGTTCGCGTTCCCCATCTTCTTGGCAAGCACTTTGAAGAGGTTGCCGAGCTTGGTGGACGCGTCCGCCACGGGTTTCTCCGCCGTACCGACGATCGCGGTCTTGTCCTCTTCGGGGAGCAGGTTCGCTATGCCGTCGACGACCGGCCCGATGTAGGCATCGAGGTCGATGCTATCACCGGCGAACTGCTTCACGAGACCGAGCAGCTGCGTGATCTGAGAGCCGAAAGTGCTGAGCATGTACTGCACATCAAGGGTGAACACATACTGCACGCCGCCGGTCGCGCTCTGATTCATCTGCGCAGTGGAGCCGAAGATGGCGCTTCCGAGCAGACCGCCCGCGAGCTCCGCGATGGTATCGATGAGGTCGACGCTCTCTTCCCCTTCCGCCGGCTCGGCAGAGGTCACAGCCGCGTCATCCGCGTGCTGCTGATGGTCGAGGTCGTACAGCATCTCGCTGATGGACAGACCCTTGGTCTTGAAGTAGCCTGCGCTCGAGCTGCCTATATAGAGATAGGGAGTGTCGATCGAAGGCACATCGTAGGCAAGGGAGAAGAGGTTCTCCTTGCCGCCGTCCGTCTTGTTCACCGCGATATAGAGCTCGGACTTATCCTCGGTGTTGCTCTTGGTGAGGTCGAGGTTGCCCTTCGCGACGAGGTCGTAGGCCACGCCGTTCACCACAACGCCGAGGGCGGCGTCGATGCCGATGGGCTTCGTGCCGTCAAACTTGACATTCTTGTAGGTGGCGTAGATGTTCTTGATGACAGCGGGCAGCGCGGTGCTCGTCTGCGTGAGATTGGTCGTCGGCTTGGTAGGCGTTTCGGGCGGATCCTTTTCCTTGGGGTCGCAAGCGACGAGAAGGACGGTCGCCAGCAGGCTGACTACGAGCAGCGCCGCGATCAATACGATCAGTTTGCGTTTCATGTCGTTCTCCTTATAACGGGATTGGGCGGCGGGCATTTGAGTGCACGCGCCCGTTTACAGTATACTACAATTTGACCCGATGTAAATAAAATCAAAATTAAATGAGCCGTCTTAAATGTCGGGATAAGTTCGGCGGCGGCGGGGGATAAAAATAAAATAAAAATTAAATTTCGCGGAGGGCGGTATTGACACTCCTCTCCCCGTTTGCTAAAATTCGCAGTGATAAGGAGGTTTTTTTATGGCTGAAAAGTCTGTTTCCGCAACCTCGTCCACTCCGCTCGGCAGGCGCATTTGGTTCAGCGCGATCTTCTTCGGGCTGATCGGGCAGATCGCCTGGGTGGTCGAAAACATGTTCTTCGCCAAGTTCGGTCAGGACCTGTTCGACACCCGCGGGCACCTCTACTTCACCGTCACCACCCTCATGGTCATCCTCTCGGCGGTCACCGCCACCGTGACCACCATCTTCGCGGGCGGGCTCATCGACAAGACCGGCAAACGAAAGCCTTTCATCACTTTCGGGTATCTCATCTGGGGCGTCACCATAATGCTGTTCGCCGCCATACCCATCGACTTCTCCGACGACCGCAGCTGGGGCATCATCGCCGCGCTCGTCGTGCTCGACTGCGTGATGACTTTCTTCGGCTCCACCGCCAACGACGCCGCGTTCAACACCTGGGTCGCCGATGTCACCGATGTCACCAACCGCGGCAAGGTCAACACCATCCTCTCCGTCATGCCCGTCATCGCCACCGTGCTCGTGTTCGGCATAGGCATGGCAACCTACGACAACGGCGCCACCGTTGAGGTCGCGGAGGGCGTGTTCCAAAAGGTCTCCATCGCAGACCGCGATCCCCTCAACATCAAATTGTTCTTCATCATCATGGGCGTCTTCCCCATGATCGGCGGCTTGGTCAGCGCCTTCGTCATGAAGGACGCCCCCGGCATCGTCAAAAACTCCAACCCCGAGTACCTCAAAGAGACCTTCTACGGCTTCCGCCCCTCCGTCGTCAAAGCCAACAAGATGATGTATGTCACCCTGGGCACCGTCTGCCTGCTCGGCATCGCGCAGCAGGTGTTCATGTCCTACCTCATCAACTTCATCGAAAAGACGCTGGGCATACGCGATTACATACTCCCCCTCGCCGCCATAATCGTCGTCGGCGCGGTCATCACCGGCGTCCTCGGCATCTTCTTCGACAAGCTGGGACGAAAGAAGTTCTACTTCCCTCTCCTCGCCATACTCGTCGTCGGCGCCATCGTCGTCTATTGCATGAAGTTCATGGATCCCGCCGCTTATCTGCCCATCCTCATCGTGGGCGGCGCCATCCTGCTCGGCGCGATACTCTCGCTCTCCGGCGCGCTCACCGCTTCCTTCCAGGACTACATCCCCAAAGGCGCGGAGGGCAGGTTCCAGGGCGTGAGAATGTGCTTCACCGTCCTCATCCCCATGGCGCTCGGCATCGGCATCGCCCAGGCGGTCGGCATCAACTCCCTCGACGCCAAGGACCCGGGACAGGTCTCCCCGCCCTTCGAACTCTTCCTCGCCGCCGCCATAATCGTCGCCATCGCCGCCATCCCGCTCATCTGGGTGGTCAAAGACTCCGACAGGCTCCGCTCCTCGCTCATGGAGCGTAAAGTCGCCGAAGAGTCCGCGGCGTCCCCCGCTCCCGCCGAAATCGGCGAAGCGATCCCCGCCGACGAGGCTGCGCTCCTCCCCGCGATCGGGAACGACCCCGACGAGAAAACGATCGCCCCCGACGGAACGGATACGGAATAACGCGCTCGTCTTCGCACTCACTCCTTCGGAGCGGCTATGTAGGAACGCTCCGAATAATTTTCATGCGAACCCAAGCACCCTCGATCAAGCAAACTGCCCCGAGCACGGGAATAATATAGCCGCGGCGCTCCCCTGTAGGTACGCACTCGCGTATGCGCGCGCTCACGCGGCATTAAAACAAAACCCTCCCCGAAGGGAGGGCGTCTTCGCTCTGCTCGCCGCCTCACTTGCCTACTTCGTCGATCTTGTAAGGGGTGACCTGGTAGACATAGTAGTTCAGCCAGTTGTAGAAAAGCAGGTTCGCCGTGGAGCGCCATTTCATGTCGACGGAGGTCAGGGTCTCGTCGGTGAAATAGTTCTCGGGCGGGGCGATATCAAGTCCCTTCGCCAGATCGCGCTCGTACTCCTTTGCGAGGGTGAACCTGTCGTACTCGGCGTGCCCCGTGAAGAAGAAGGACTTGTTGTCGTGGGTCTTGGCGATCGAGATGCCCGCGACGGGCGATTCGGCGAGTATCTTGATGTCCGGGCAGCGCCTCAGCGCATCCTCGTCCACGCGGGTGTGGCGGGAGTGCGGGATATAGAAAGTGTCGTCCATGCCCTTAAGGAGCATGTCGTTCTCCTGCATGGCGCGGGTGGGATAGATGCCGAACAGCTTGCGTTCGAGCAGCTGCTTGCCTATGCCGTAGAAATGATAAAGCGCCGCCTGCGCGCCCCAGCAAATGTATATGGTGCTGGTGACATTCTCGCGTGCGAATTCCATTATGGACACGAGCTCGTTCCAGTACTTGACATCCTCGAAGGGGATGGTCTCCACCGGCGCGCCCGTGACTATCATGCCGTCGAACTTCATGCCGTTCACCTCCGAGAGCGAACGGTAAAACTTGTGCATATGCGCCTCCGACACATGGCGGCTCTTGTAGCTCGCCGTGCCGATGAGATGGATATGCACCTGGAGCGGAGTGTTGCCGAGCAGCCTTATGAGCTGGGTCTCGGTGACCTCCTTGGTGGGCATGAGGTTGACTATCGCCACTTCGAGCGGACGAATGTCCTGAGTGACGGCGCGCACGGAATCCATGACGAAGATCTTTTCGCCGCGCAGCACCTCGTAAGCCGGAAGTTCTTTGGATATGATGATGGGCATTGTGTCCCTCCCCGCGCGCCGATCATCGCCGAACGCGCGGTTTGCGGTTGATTTTTGAGCGTTTATCTGACGGCTGCGGCAAGAGCCTGGTCGATATCCGCGATGAGATCGGCGGCGTCCTCGATGCCGACGGACATCCTGACGAGGTCGGGAGACACGCCCGCCGCCCTCAGTTCGTCGTCGTTCATCTGCCTGTGCGTGGCGCTCGCGGGATGCAGGCAGCAGGAGCGCGCGTCGGCGACATGCGTCTCGATGGCGAACACCTTGAGATGCTTCATGAAGTTCTCCGCCGCCTTTCTGCCGCCCTTGACGCCGAAGCTCACCACCCCGCAGGAACCGCCGGGCAGATACTTCTTCGCAAGCTCGTGATATTTGTCGCCGGGGAGCCCGCAGTAGGTCACCCACGCCACTCTGTCGTCGCCGGCGAGGAATTCCGCGACGGCTTCCGCGTTCTCGCAATGCCTCTTCATCCTGACATGCAGGCTCTCAAGCCCGAGGTTGAGAAGGAAGGCGTTCTGCGGCGACTGGATGCTGCCGAAATCGCGCATGAGCTGGGCGGTCGCCTTGGTTATGAACGCGCCCGCGAGCCCGAAACGCTCGGTGTACACCACCCCGTGATAGCTCTCGTCGGGGGTGCACAGTCCCGGGAACTTGTCGGGATACTTCGTCCAGTCGAACTTGCCGCTGTCCACTATGCAGCCGCCCACCGCCGCGCCGTGACCGTCGAGGTATTTGGTGGTGGAATGGGTGACTATATCAGCGCCCCACTCGAAGGGCCGGCAGTTGACGGGCGTGGGGAAGGTGTTGTCCACGATGAGCGGCACGCCGTGCGCGTGAGCGTGGCGGGCGAACCTTTCGATGTCGAGCACCGCGAGGGAGGGATTGGACAGCGTCTCGCCGAACACCGCTTTGGTCTCGGGACGGAACGCCGCTTCTATCTCCTCGTCGGAGGCGTCGGGCGCGACGAAAGTGAAGTCGATGCCCATGCGCTTCATGGTGTGGGCGAAGAGGTTGTAGGTGCCGCCGTAGATGGCGCTCGAAGACACGATGTGGTCGCCCTCTCCCGCGATGTTGAACACCGAGAAGAAGTTCGCCGCCTGCCCCGAAGAAGTGAGCATCGCCGCGGTGCCGCCCTCGAGCTGACATATCTTCGCCGCCACATGGTCGTTGGTGGGATTCTGAAGACGGGTGTAGAAATAGCCGCTCGCCTCGAGGTCGAAGAGCTTGCCCATGTCCTCGCTGGTGTCGTACTTGAAAGTGGTGCTCTGCACAATGGGCACCTGACGCGGCTCGCCGTTCGCGGGCTTGTAACCTCCCTGCACACAAATGGTGTCGATCTTGCTCATATGTTCTCCTTTGCGCTAACCGCGCGCGTTGTGTTCTTTGATGGCGCGCGCCATCTCGCGCTCGGCGTCCCGACGCTTGATGGTCTCGCGCTTGTCGCGCTGCTCCTTGCCCCGGCAGAGCCCGAGCTCCACCTTGACAAGACTGCCCTTGAGATAGATCTTGAGCGGCACGAGCGTGTAGCCCTTGCGCTCCGTCCTTGCGGCGAGCTTTCTTATCTCGGCTTTTGCGAGCAGCAGTTTGCGGGTGCGGCGGGGATCCACATTGAAGTAGCTCCCCTTCTCGTAAGGCGCGATATGCGCGCCGACGAGGAAGACCTCCCCGCCCTTTATGACGGCATAGCTGTCCCGGAGATTGACCGCGCCGAGACGCACGGATTTGACCTCCGTGCCCACGAGCACGATGCCCGCCTCCAAAGTCTCCTCGACGAAATAGTCGTGGAAGGCTTTTTTGTTGCTTGCTATGACCTTCATTTTCAGAGCCTTACCCTATATGATATAACTTCTTTTCGTCTCTTTCAAGCGCACGCGCCCGTGAGGACAAAAAAACGGCTCCCGCGCGGGAGCCGTGCTTTGCCCGATCTATCTCACGCCTGCCCCACATTCATGACGACGAAGCAGATGACGGAGCAGACGAGGATGAAAGCGAAGAGGCCGAGGGTGACCTTCTTAAGAGTGCTCTCCTTGCCCTTCTCCTTGTTCCTGCCGTAGTAGGTGTCGGACGCGCCGGTGATGACTCCCACATTGTCGTTTGTGCCCTTTTGCATCAATACGACGACGATCATGGCGATGGACGCCAGGACCATCAAAATTATGAATGCCGTCACGACCGCGTCACGCGTAGCCTGCGGGATGGCGCCGCCCGGGGTGCTCCCGATGTTGTCCGCCGCCGCAAGCAGTCCGTAGAACGCATTGTCAAGTGTGTAAGACATTTCTTCCTCCTGAAATCTATGAAAGTCTACCACAGCGCCGCTTTTTTGGCAAGCGAATTTATCAAAATCTCCCGCGCGCGGGCTCCACCTCCGCCGCTCCTCGCCTCCGCCCGCACACCACCCGCCCCACAGCGGCATATACTGCCACAAAAAGGAGGCGATATGGAACACACGCTCTATGCCTGCGAACTGCCCTATCCCGAGGTGGAGGCCGCGCCCTGTCTTGCCGACGCCAAACTGCTCATGCCCGACTACGGCGGACCGCAGGGCGAACTCACAGCCGTCACCACTTACTGTTTCCAACACTACATAACTTCCGCCTCCCGCCCCGAACTCGCGGAAGCGCTCGCCGGCATAGCAAAGGTCGAGATGCGCCACCATGCCCTGCTCGGCGAGACCGTGTTCAAACTTGGCGGCTATCCCGTCATGGGCGGCAGGACCTATTGGAACGGCAGCTTCGCCGACTACACGCTCTCCCCCGAGAAGTTCCTCGCCCGCGATATCCACGCCGAAGAAGCGGCGATACTCGCCTACGAGCGCACCGTGCTCGCTCTCCGCACCGAGAGCGTCAAGCTGCTCATCGAGAGGATAATACTCGACGAGGAACTGCACATAAAACTGCTCCGCGATCTCATCGCCTCGCTCTGACCGCGCTTGCCAAGCCGCCCGCCGCGTGATATGATTGCGGCGGAGGCGGAAATGAAAACTTTCACCGGCAAGACCGTCGTTATCACCGGCGGCACGAGAGGCATAGGCAAGTGCCTGGCAGACAAGCTCCGCGAGGCGGGCAACACCGTCGTGGTGCTGTCGCGCACGGCGGAGACCGACGGACGCGACAGTTTCGCCCTGGATGTGTCCGACGAAAAGGCGGTGCGCTCCGTCTTCGACAAGATCGCGGAAAACTTTAACGGCATAGATGTCCTGTTCAACAACGCCGGCTACGGTCAGTCGGGCGCGGTGGAACTCATAGACTCCGCCGCCCTGGACCGCATAGTCGCCGTCAATCTCATGGGCGTGGTCAACTGCACCCGCGCCGCTCTCCCCCACATGAAAGAGGGCGGGAAGATCATCAACATAAGCTCTGCGGCGTCCTTCGTGCCCATGCCCTTCCGCACCATGTATTCGGTCACCAAATGCGGCGTGAATATGTTCACACGCGGCATGAGGCAGGAGCTCGCCGGCACGGGCATACAGACGACCGCGCTCTGCCTCGGGGACATAAAGACGGAATTCGCCTCCCGCCGCGACAAGGACACCGAGACCTCGCCGCGCTACGGCGACCGCATACGCCGCGCGGACGCTTTCGTGGAAAAGCGCGCGGGCTCCAAGGGCAAGGCGGATCTCGGGAAGACGGTGGACGCCATCATCCGCGAAGCCTCAAAAAAGAAGTTCCGCGCCCTGCGCATAATAGGCGCGAAGTGGAAGCTCACCGCCATGCTGGTCAGGAACCTTCCCGCCGACGCCACGGACGGGCTGATGACCAAAGTCTTTTCCGAAAAGTAAACCGCCCGAGCGGCGAGTCAAAACAAAAACGCCGCGGGAAGCGGCGTTTTTTTGTGCGATCTATGCCAGACAGGAATAATACGAACCAGCCTCGGAGCAATTCTTTTCGGCGCTTTTGCACAGCCGAAACTTGCCGATATGTATACTATCGCCTGCGTTCCGCCAGAGCAAAATCATCCGAAAATCTCTTGCTCTGAGGTGCGAGCAGTTCCGCGCCTGCCGATGTTTGGCTGAGCAAGGAAGTCGCTGCAGCTAATACTTCTCCGTATTAGCAAGGCGAATGACGCGGCTCAGGCGGAAATCGGCGGCGCTGAACCTAGTTCGTATTATTCCTGTCTGGCATCGGGCGCGGGTCAGCCTATGACATTCCCGCCCGAGGACTTTAGCACCCTGTTCATGATCGACCGCGCCTCTCCGCCGCCGGTCAGCCCCTCGATGATTATGTAGTCGCGGGCGCTCTCCGCCTCGCGCATGGCGGCGTAAAACAGCCGCATATAATCCACGGCGTCCTCGCCGAGGGATATGAACGCTCTCCCGCCCGCTGCCGCGCGGTGGGGCTCGGTCATGAGCAGCACGGGTCTCCCCCCCGCCGCCGCGATCTCGTCGTAGCGCGCAAGCGCCGCCTCTTCGCTCATCGCCACCACGGCGGGCACGGAAGGCGCGTAATGCGTATATTTCATGCCGGGCGACTTGGCTCGCCCGATGACGGCGCCCGGGGAAAGAGAACCGACCTTTCCGAGGAGCTCCGCGATCATCTCTTCGGTGACGGCGCCGGGGCGCAGCACGGTGGGGACGGCGGAAGTTAGATCGAGCACGGTGGACTCTATGCCCACGCCGCACTCCCCTCCGTCGAGGATGAGGGGCACTCTCCCGTCGAGGTCGTCCAGCACATGGCGCGCGGTGGTCGGCGAGATATGTTTGCTGCGATTCGCGGAGGGAGCCGCGAGCGGCATGGACGCCGCGATCAGCCTGCGCGCCACGGGGTGCGAAGGCATCCTCACCGCCACCGTATCCCCTCCCGCCGTGACCACGCCGGGAACGGCGTCCGACTTCGGGAGCACCACGGTGAGCGGACCCGGCATGAACTCACGGGCGAGGATGTAAAACTCGTCGGGGATATCCCTCGCGACTTCCGCCGCCTGTTCCACGCTCGCGATGTGCACGATGAGCGGATTGTCCTGGGGTCTGCCCTTGGCTTCGAATATCTTTTTTACGGCGTCGCCGTTGAACGCGTCGGCGCCGAGCCCGTAGACGGTCTCGGTGGGGAAAGCGACCAATTCGCCGGCTTTAAGCAGCGAAACTGCTTCGTCAAGTCCCTTTTCTGCGTCCAGAATGCGAGTGACCATCACTTTTCTTCCTCGGCGGCGGCACCGGCTTTACGGCGGCGCGCGCCGAGCACCGCGCCGGTGACTATGCCGGCGACTACAGCCGTAGCGCCCACGCCGATGAGCACCCATGCCCACACGGGAAGTCCGCCGCCCGCGGGCTCCGAAGGCTCGCCGAACATGCGGTAGACGCTGACCGCGCCGTCCTTCTCGGTCTGCCCGAACACAAAGACGAGATTGTTGTCGGTGTCGGGCGAATAGAGCACGCAACCGGACAGGAAACAGGCTTCGAGCACGGTGTTGGACGAGGCGTCGGCGCTGAAATTCTTGACGCCGTAGCGGACGGTGCCGTCCTCGTCCGTCGCCTTGTAGAGATAGCATCCGCGCTTGTAGATCTCGCTGCCCTTGCTCGTGGTGGCGATGTCGTGGAAGGGTTTGGTGCCGTCGCTGAGCGTCTCGACGACGGAGCCGTCCTTTCCGAGCAGCACGGTCTCGGTGCCGCCGGACGATGTCGAGCGGCGCGCATAAGTGTAAAAGCCGCGGAAGGGCGAGATGAGCTTGTACTCGAAGGGTATGACCAGCTCGCAGTCGAGGTCGAACGCGCCGTAGAGGGTGTTCGAGCCGTCCGCGGTGCCGGCTATGATCATGCCGTCGTGGAGATTGACGCCGGTGAGCTCGTAGGCGGTCTCCTCCGCCACTATCTTGCCGCTCTCGTCGAACAGCCTGAGCGCGGCGGGCGCGAGCGGCGCATAGCCGTAGCCGTCCTGGAATTGCAGCATGAGGTCGTAATAGTTCACCTTGTCACGCTCGACATATTCCAGCTCGATGCCCCAGTTGTTGGTGAGCGAGAGGACGACATTGAGGTCGGTGTCGAGCACATATTGGTCGTACTCCGCCTCCTTGGTGTCCGCGGGGACATACAGTCCGAAGGAGGAGTAGATATACCCGTCTTTGAGGAAGGTGGAGGGCACGACATCGCTCCTGCCCGAGTAGTCGTAGCGGTTGGTGACGCAGTTGAGGAAATAATGCTGAGAGGAGTACTGTTCGCGGGTGCCGTCCTCCGCGTTCACGATGAAGCGCTGCACCTTGTAGTACTCTCCGTCGTAGCTGTAGCTGTATTCGCTCGAAGAGGACACCGTCCACTCCTCGTGGACATATATCCTGCCGTCTCCGAGATAGAGGCTCTCGGTGAAGTAGTCGTCGCGGGAGTCGCGCTGATCGTACGCCATGTTGCCTTCCGCTTTGAGGCGCGAGCCGCCCGAGGCGGGTATGCGGTAGAGGAAGGTGGCGCGTTCGGTGACCGAAGAGGAAGTGGTGTCCGCCTCCACCGTCACATACTCGCCGTCAAATCCGTAGACGCCCTCGAGAGAGCCGCCGGGGTTATACACCATGGCGGCGAGCCCGCCCGTCGACGCCCTGTAAACGGGCGTGTAGGCGGTCTGTCCCTTCGAGACTGCGGAAGAATAAGCGGGCGCGACGGCGATGAGCTCGTCGTCCAGGATGCGCACCGCGTCCTCTATGCCCGTCTCTTTGCTCACGGTTATGCCCTTGGTCGCCGACTGCGTCAGCACTTCCCTGCCCGTGGACAGATCCACCACGCTCGCGCTGCCGTTGTTTATGCGCATGAGCACGAGATCGCCCTTGACGACGATCGCCTCGGCGCCGAAAGCCGTCCCGCCGTCCGAGCCGTGCAGCATGAACACCGCGCCGCCCTCGCCGTCAGGGCGCACGAGATTGAGGTTGCCGTCCCCGTCGGTCACTATGTAGGCGCCGAGCGACTTGACATAACCTATGTCGGAATCGGCGTGCAGCGAGGAATAATTCGCCGCGCTGTCCGTGAGCACCGTCCAGCCGACGGGCAGAGTGAATTGCAGTTCGGCGCGGGTTATCTCGCCCTCCGAGGTGTAGCTGACGAAGATGTCGCCGAGCGTGACCTGCGGATCGCAGGCGGCGAGCAGCAGCGCGCTCATGACGAGCACCACCGTCAGCGCAACGGATACCCAAAGTCGTCTTCTCATTTTATCTCCTTGAAATAACCGCCGTCGGGTCGCACGCCGAGGGCGCGGAAAACTATGTCCGACAGCGTCATTATGGCTCTTGTCTTGTGTTCGGCGGGGATATCCCTCTCCTCGCCGGCTATGTAGGCGCGGGTCGCCGCGTCCAATCTCATTCCGTCCGCGGGCGCGCAATGGGGACAGACCATGCCCTCGCCGTCCGTATACACCGCGTCGCGGTCGAGCAGACAGCCGCAGGACGCGCACACCCCGAAGTCGGGGCAGGCGCCGTTGTCCGCGAGCGCGTGCTTGAGAAAGTCGGTGACAGCGTCTGGCGCGGAAGCGCCCCCGTACGCCATGTCCCTTAGACACTCCGCCGCGTGCAGGAAGAGCTCCGGCTGCGGCTCGGGTGAGAGCTTGGTCAGAAGTTCGAGCACCAGACAGGCGGCGTAATACTTGCCCAGATCCTCTGTGAGCACGGAAAAGGAGTCGTACTGCACGCAGTCGGTGACCACATACCTCTCTCCCCTGCCGCTCAGCATATACTCGCCGAAATTCATTATGGACGCCGCGTAGCGCAGTTTGGCGCGGGGTTTCAGACACCCCTTCGCGGACGCGGTGAGCCTCCCCGCCTCGGGGGAGACGAGGGTAAGGATGAGATCGGCGTCCCTATAAGGCACCGCTCTCGTCACTATCGCCATCACCTTTCTGTCCATCCGCTTTATGTTCTCCGAGGGCGCGATAGGCGTTGTAGAAGACTATGCTCCCGCTTGCCGCAAACATCTTCCAAAGGTCGTCTTTTCCGAGCATAAGAAGAGTTTGTTTCGCCGCGCCGCTTTTATCCCGCGAACGCCGCTCGCGGCGGCATTCCGCAATAAACGCGTTTTAACGACGTATTCCGCGCGTTAAAACCCGCGTTTCAGTCCTTTATATCCTTGGGATCGTATCCCAGCTCGCGCATGAGATACTCGCTGTCCCGCCACTCCGCTTTGACGCGGACATACAGTTCGAGATAGACCTTGGCGTCCACCAGCTTCTCGAGATCGCGCCTCGCCGCCTCGCCTATCTTCTTGAGGGTGGCGCCGCCCTTTCCTATGACGATTGCCTTGTGAGACTGCTTCTCGCACACGATGTCGGCGAGGATGTCGCAGATCCCGTCCTGCCTGAACTCGAACTTCTGTATGTACACGCCTATGCCGTACGGCACCTCTTTGTCCAGAAGATACAGCGCCTTTTCCCTGACTATCTCCGCCGCCATGAAGCGCAGAGTGCTGTCCGTATACATGTCCTCGGGGAACATGGGCGCGCCTTCGGGGAGTAGTTTTACCAACTCGTCCTTGAGGGTGTCGAGGTTGTCCCCGCGCTTTGCCGAGACGGGCACGACCGCCGTTACGCCGGGCAGGGAGTTGATCTCGGACAGCACCGCGAACAGCGTGGGCTGAGTCACCGCGTCCAGCTTGTTGACGGCGACGACGATGGGGTGCTTCCCCGCGTTCGCCTCGAAGAACGCCCTGTCCTCGTCGCGCAATCCCCGCGCCGAGTCCACGACATACATGACCGCGTCCACATCCCTGAGCGCCCCTTCGACCGACTTCATCATATACTCGCCGAGTTTGTTGCGCGCACCGTGGATGCCGGGCGTGTCTATGAACGCCATCTGCCACCCCTCGCCGCCGGTGACGCCGAGGATGCGGTTGCGCGTGGTCTGCGGACGCCATGAAACTATGGCGACCTTCTCGCCGACCAGCGCGTTGATGAGCGAGGATTTGCCGGCATTGGGGAGCCCGGCTATGCAAATAAAACCGAATTTGTGCGTTTTGTCCATTCCTCTTTGTTACCTTGCCTTATCTCTCGTAAGACCCGCCGCCGTCATCGCTTTTTCGGCGAGCGCGGTCATCTCCTTTTCTTCCTCGGGGAGGATGTGATCGTATCCGAGAAGGTGCAGCAGCCCGTGGCAGACGAGATACCCCAGCTCCCGCGAATACGCGTGCCCGTAGCTCTCCGCCTGTTCCTCGGCGCGCCGCCTGCACACCATTATGCTGCCCAGCGCCACCCTGCCGCCGTCAAAGCACTGCGGAGGGAAATCGCTCTTCACGGCGGGCAGAGAGATGTTCTCGAGCGCGGGGAAGCTCAGCACATCCGTCACGCTGTCCACTCCCCTCGCCGAGGCGTTGAGCGCGCGGATATCCTCTTCTCCCGCCATGGCGGCGTCCACCGCAAAGATATCCTTCTGACCCAGCACCCCGAGGAGCGCCCTCTCCACCCTTGCGGCTATTCGCCTTTCTTTGAATGTCGCGCCCGAAAAAACTATCATTGCGCCTTCTTCTCGTAGGAGACTCTCCCGTGCTGCACGCGGGGCAGGGTCTCGATTATCGTGCTCTTTATGACCGCGAGATCGCGGAGTGTGATGGGACATTCGTCGAACTGCCCGAGCGTGAGTTTCTCGTCCACCAGCTTGCCCACTCGCTTTTCGAACTCCTCCTTTTCGGGCGGAGTGTAGGCGCGCATCGCTGCCTCGACGGTGTCCGCGATCATGATTATCGCCGCGATCTTGGACTGCGGCTTGGGACCGGGGTACTGATAGTTGCCCACCGCCACATCGCGCTCCTCCGTGAGATCGAGCGCCTTGCGGTAGAAGTAGCCGACCGGCGAAGTGCCGTGGTGTTCGCGTATGACCGCGATTACCTCTGCGGGCAGGCGGTACTGCTTGGCAAGTATCTCGCCGAACACGGTGTGCGCGGTTATCATGCTCGCGCTGACCTCGGGCACCAGCTCGTCGTGGGGATTGTAGTCGGACTGGTTTTCCGAAAAATAGATGGGCGCTTTGAGCTTGCCTATGTCGTGATAGTACGCCGCCGCCCTCGCAAGATGCGGATTCTCGCCTATCGCCTGCGCGCACGCCTCGGAGAGGTTGCCGACGACGAGGGAGTGGTTGAAGGTGCCGGGCGCCTCGCTCGCAAGGCGTTTAAGGAGCGGCTGATTGAGGTTTGTGAGCTCGTCCAGCCTGAAATCGTCCGCGATGTTGAACACCCCTTCGAACACCGCGACCAGCGGCGTGAACACCACCACCGCGCCCACCGCCGCGCAGTACGCCCACAGCGGATTGTACAAGAGGGAGATGTCGCGGATGCCCATGGCGAGGTTGCAAAGCACTATGAACGGCACCACGACGAGGGACGCCGCCGACGCGCTCAGGATGAACCTGAACCGCGAAAGATGCCTGTTTTTGAGTTCGCTGACCGTGAGCGAAGTGACGAAAGCCCCCAGCACGGACACCGTGATGTCGCTCATATGCGGCGTGTAGTCGTTGACGCCCGAAATGAACAGCAAGAGCACCATGCCCCCCGTGATGAGCGTGACGGACACGGCGTTGCGGCGGTTGCTGACCTCGGAGAGCACCAGCGCGCAGAGGCTGAGCGGCAGCACATACACATTCAGTCTCGCGCAGGTCGAAACCGCGACGATGTAGGTCACCGTCACCATGGCTATGCAGAGGAGATAGTCCCTCGCCGCCGTGCCGCCTGGCTCAGACTTTGCGTAGGTCGCGAAGAACAGCACGCCGAGCATGAAGGCGTTAAGGGTGAACAGTCCGCTCGTTGCCGTCGCCATCTCGGGGGTGAACCGCGCGAGGAAATCGTCCGTGGTCACGAATATGGCGAACAGCGACAGCAGCATGGACAGCACGAGCGCCGCGGGATAGGTCTTGAAGAAGGTGACGAGCACCTTTTTGCGCGCCGCGAGCGCGGCTTTTTCAATGCCCGTCAGGGCTGCGAAATTCTTCTTTATCATTTGTCTTCGGGCGGCGCTTCGCGCGGATCTTCGCCGCGTTCGCGTCCGTTTTCCTCCTGCTCTTCGGCGCGCTCGTAAGCGCGTATTATGCGGCTGACGAGGTCGTGCCTCACCACATCTCCGCACCCCAGGCGCACCACCGCTATGCCCTCCACGCCGCGAAGCACATGCTCGGCGTGTCTGAGCCCGCTCGGAACGCTGCGGGGAAGGTCGATCTGGGTGTCGTCGCCGGTGATGACCATCTTGCTGTCCTCCCCGAGACGGGTGAGGAACATCTTCATCTGCTCGCGGGTGGTGTTCTGCGCCTCGTCGAGGATGATGAAACTCTTGTTGAGCGTCCTGCCCCGCATATATGCGAGCGGCGCTATCTCCACCGTGCCGCGCTCGATGTTCTTCTGATAGGTCTCGCCCATGAGATCTGTGAGCGCGTCGTAGAGCGGACGGAGATAGGGATCCACCTTCTCCGCGAGGTCGCCGGGCAAAAAGCCGAGTTTCTCGCCCGCTTCGACGGCGGGACGGCAGAGGATGATCCTCTCCGCCTCCTTTTTTCTCAGCGCCTCGACGGCGGCTGCCACCGCGAGGAAGGTCTTGCCCGTGCCGGCGGGTCCTATGCCGAAAGTCACGGCGTGCGACTTTATCGCCGCGCAGTACTCCGCCTGCCCCGCGCTCCTCGGATACACGGGTTTGCCCCAGCCGACGGTGAGCGGCGAAGAGAGAGCGCCCGTCACATCCTTCGCGCCCTTTCTCACCAGCTCGATGACGGCGCGTATACGCCGCTCGTCGATTATGCCCTTGCCCGCAAGCTCGGTGAGCGCGTCGAACGCGGTCTTCGCGGCGGTCACTCCCGCCTCGCTCCCGCGCACATACAGCCCGTCCCCACGGACGGAAAACACCACGCCGAAGGCGTTCTCGATGAGTCGGACATTTCCGTCCAACCCACCGAAGATCTCCTTGAAAGCGTCGTAATCGTAGATGTCCAGTCTCAGTTCTCTCATGTCAACCGGCGTCGTCTATCCTCTCCTCCGTGCAGAGCGTCACTTTGACGAGCACTCCGCCCTCCGCACGCTCGCTCTCCGCGTCCGCTCCGATGAGCACCGCTCCCGCGGGAAGCTCCGTGACCGCGTCCGAGAGCGCGATGCGCTCCGCCTGTTCGGGAGCAAGCTCCGAACTCACTTCCCTGTAAGTCACTTCCGTGTAGCGGAAGGTGTACACCGTGTACGGCAGCAGCAGCCCGTTCCGCACCGCGGATATCTCGAGCGTATAGTCGGAAAAAGGCGGCTCGGGAGCCTTCGGCACGCCGCTCCCGAAAGAGATGCGGGCGTACTCTTTCACTTCTCCCGGGACTGCCTCTATGCGCGTTTCGGGGAAAAAGCGCGCCTCTCTCCGCCAAACCTTTCCGTACACTTCCCCCGCAGCCGGCGAAGGGACTTTCTCCTCCCCCGCCGTCACATACCCCGAGATGAGCTCATCGCCCTCGCGCACCACATCGCCGTATTTCACGGCGGCGGTGCCCGAAAAGACTATCACCCTCGTCACGGAGGCTTGCCGTGCGGCTCTCACCGACTTTCCCGGCACTCCCGCAAGGGTGCCCCCTCGCGTCTCCGTGCGTATGTCCGCATACACGCGCGTGCCCACTTTGCGGACGGAAGCGAAAGACACCCCGTCCAGCTCCATTATCCGCGCCGCCAGCGCGTCGCCGTCAAAGGAAAAGAGCAATTTCCCCTCTTCGACGCCGTTTTGGCTTAGTATGCGTGCCGCCTCGGCGCTCCATTCTCCCGTGAACTCCACGCTCGTTACCGAGTGCGGAAAGAGGATGAGCGCCGCCGTCAGCGCGAGCGTCCCCGCAACAACTCCCGCCCTGCCCGCTAAGCGGACGAGCGCTAAGAGAGGACCCCGCTCCGCCGTTATTTGATAATCATAGCATAGGGTATCCAATAATGCAACGATTTCGCCCTTTCGGCGGGAGGACGCCCGAAAGCGGAGAAGCCCTTCCTCCGACTTCACTCCGCGGATCACAGCCCTCTCCGAGAGCAGGGTGATAAGACGGGCGTGATTGAGTCCCCTGACTTCGAATCCGGTCGTCGTGAAAGGCAGCTTAGACGCGTCTATGCGCCGCCGCACGCGGCGTGGCTTCGCCTTTTTGGGCTCATCTCCTCCCCGCCTGTCTTCAAACATCCCGCCCGAGCCGTCAAACGCGCGTTCGCGCTCATCCTGCGCGCCCTTGCCGCGCCCGCGCACGCGCTCCGCATTGCCGCCCGGCTCACTCCGCCGTAACAGCCGCGATCTCACCTTTGATGTAGACATCCCCGCCACCTATCTCCGCGATCATGAGTCCGACACCCGTCACCGACACGCTGCCGCCGCGTACGGCGAGCTTTATCTCCTCCGCTCCCACCGACAACACGCGT
>DVOE01000036.1 GCA_018713795.1 Candidatus Limadaptatus stercoripullorum | reverse complement strand
GCGACTTTCAAGCGGCGGCTTCGCCGCCTGTGAAAGTTTGGCTGAGCGGCGCGTAATTCCGTCTTCGAAAAATTGTAATGCGGGTATAGGAACGCTCCGAATAAGGGCGCGTCGTGTCTAAGAACGCTTCGATTGAGTAAGTGCGCGTTAAAACACGCTCCGAAGGAGTGTATTTTGCTGCTTGAGCCTTTGACTTCATCCCCATCAGCCAAGGAGGGACGGGTCTTAACCCCAAAAAGTGTCCTCGGCTCGAGTTGCTCGCCTCCGGTACTTTTTGGGGACCTCGGGGAACTCCGAATAAGTAAGTGCGAGTTCAAACAGCGCGTATCAGTTCTACCCCGTCCCTAATTGGCGGTTAAATAGGGGACTGACATAGGTTTCCGTGCTGCAAACGGAGGACGGGCTTTACCCCGCAAAGTAGCACAGCGAGGTTCACCGAGTGGGGACGCTTTGTGGGGTAATAAAAAAACGCCGCGGGTGCGGCGTTTTTGTCGTTCGATTTGATAGGGCGGTCACATGGCGGCTTCGACGCCGTTCTTGGTGCCCACGAAGATCAGCTTGCCTTTGACTTCGATCTGCATGCTCTGATCCATGCCCGATTCACGCTTGATGAGAGATGCGTACGACTTGGCTTGAACGGATTTTTCAAAGCAATAAACGGCAACATAGTCTTCGGTCATGGTGAGCTGATTGACGCGTTCTGCGCTGAGGTACCACTGTATCCCTTCGGGCATTTCGGCGTCCTGCGAATCCCCGACATAACCGCCTTCCACGGTAAATCCCGCTTTGACGAGGCGTTTCTCGATGGATGTCGCGTTGTTGCACGCGGCGAGCGCCACCACGGAAGCGACGACTATGACAAGCACGAGCACGATAAGAGCAACTTTCTTCTTCATAACTGTATCTCCCTTTGCAACAGGCATATTATAACCTTGCTCCGCCGGTTTGTCAATTTCCAATGCGCCCGATAGAAAAAGGCGCAGAGCGGGATAGGAGCGACTTAAATGAGTTTTGCGCGTGTTCAAGCACGCTTCGAATAATTTTTGTGCGAACTCAAGCACTCTCGATCGGGCTGACTGCCCCGAGCATGGTAATACAGACCCCCTCCTTCCCTTCGGGCTTTCCTCCCCCACGCGGAATAGGGGACAGTCCTCGTATCATGCACGACATACGCGGGTGCGATACTCACGCTTATCGTGGCGCACTCGCTTATTTCGATCGGCGGGCACTACCGGTTGAGATCCCCGCGCGGGGCGAGGAATTCGGCGCTCGCGCACTATGCCCGTGCCTACTTAGTGTTCCGTTAGCGCTCGGCACTCAAAGAGCGCGCCGCGACTTTCAAGCGGCGTCTTCGCCGCCTGTGAAAGTTTGGCTGAGCGGCGCGTAATTCCGCCTTCGAAAAATTGTAATGCGGGTATAGGAACGCTCCGAATAAGGGCGCGTCGGGTCTAAGAGCGCTTCGAATAAGTGAGTACGGGTTCGGAGGCTTCGGGGAAGCGCGATCCGCGCGGCGTAATATCGAAAAATTTTCAGGATGTGGGAGGACAAATGCGGTTTCGTTATTGACAGCGGAGCGGCGCCGCCGTATAATGACAGTATCACAAAACCTTAAGGAGGGTTGAAATGAAAAAGAAAATAGTCGCGATCGTCGCCATCGTCGCTCTGATCGCAATCGTGGCAGTCTGCCTGACCGCTTGCAATGCCGATTCCATCGCGAAGAAGCTCGAGAACAAGGGCTACGAAGCCGTCGCGATGAGCGCGGACGACATCAGCGAAGAGTTCGGCGAAGACGCCGAGATCAAGTGGGGCGTCTCTGCCGGCAAGCTCGATGGCCTTGATTTCGTTACCGTCGTCAAGTTCGCGAAAGCCGATGATGCCAAGGAAGCTGCCGAAGCAGCCGAAGCGTTTGGCATGGCCGTGGATCGCGTCGGAAGCATTGTCTATGTGGGCACCGAGCAGGGCGTCAAGGACGCGAAGTAAGGCTTGATCAAACCACTAAAAAAACGCCGCACTATGCGGCGTTTTTTTATATCAGGACGGGCTCCAGCTGTTTGCCGCGGAGGGCGGCGTCGCAGGTGTCCGCGATGAGCGTCGTATCCGCTATGAGCGAGTTGGATTTGCTCTCCGGGGCGTCCTGGGCGAAGGGCACGAAGTAGACATTCCTGGTGTTGAGCAGCAAACCGAGGTTTTTGGCGTTGGCACCCAGGGCGTCGTTGGAGGAGACCGAGAGCACCACGGGGCGGTTGTTCCTTAGCTGCGCCTTGACAGCCATCGTGACGGGGGTGTCGGTTATGCCGTGGGCGATCTTGGAGAGGGTGTTGCCGGTGCAGGGGGCGACGAGCATGAGTTCGAGGCCCATGGAAGTGCCGATGGGCTCGGCGTCCACGATTGAGGTTATGGGGCGTTTGCCGGTCAGGCGGGCGATCTCGTCCGCGAAGTCCGCCGCTTTGAAGAAGCGGGTGTCCAGCGAGGCGACATTGAAGCTGAAGACGGGCGTGATGTCGTAGCCACGAAGAATGAGATCTTCGGCGGCGGCGAGCAGATTTTTGAAGGTGCAGAACGAGCCCGTGACCCCGAGTCCAATCCTAATCATTTTGCGCCTCCCGGGTCACGAAACGCGCCATGGCGCGCGCCGCGGATACGGGCGAGCATTTGGCGGGCAGAGCGGGATAGGACGCCGCGTCCAGCCCCAGCGCCGAGAGCATGGAGAGCTCGACGGCGGGACGGGAGGCGAGGTCGATATAGACGGCGTCTTCGGCGAGGGCGAGCGATTTTTCGCCCGGAAAGAGCAGCTTAGGCACCGTGTTCACCACCGCGTCGTAGCGTGAAAGCTCCGCCTCTTCCGGCGGGAACACCTCTTCCGCAAACGCCCTCGCCGGGCGCGGAGAAGCCGTGGTCGCGACATGGACGCGCGCGCCGAGCAGCGACAGCAGACGGCATACCGCCGCGCCCGTCCTGCCGAATCCTATGACGAGCACCAGCATCTCTTCAAGAGACAGCAGACTGTGTTCGATGAGCACGCCGAGCGCACCCTCGGCGGTCAGCGCGGCGTTGTACGCGAGGAAATCCTCGTCCTCGGACAGGCAGCGCACGGTGACGGAATTCTCTTCCGTATACCGTCGTCCGCTCTCGTCGAGCGCTCCGCAGACGAGCACCTCTCCCGGGCGGACATTTTGCAACTCGCGGGCGGAAAGTGTAAGGTTGGGCGCGAATATGTGCGTTGCGCGCGGCGCCCGCTTGCCGTCCAAGATCTTTTTAAGGAAAAACATCCTTTCGTCCGTCTGATACACCGTGTAACAGTTCAAAGCAGTCTCCATACGGTATCGTATGACCTTACCCCGCAAAGTGTCCTCGGCTTCACCCCCGCAAAGTGTCCTCGGCTCGCTGCGCTCGCCTCCGGTACTTTGCGGGGACCCCGGGGGAGCTTCGAATGAGGGTGGCGCGAACCCAAGTACACTCGATCGGGCGAAGTGCCCCGAGCGTGGTAATACAGTCCCCCTCCTTCCCTCCGGGCTTTCCTCCCCCACGCGGAATAGGGGACAGTCCTCGTATCATGCGCGACAAACGCGGGTGCGATACTCACGCTTATCGTGGCGCACTTACTTATTTCAAGCGGCGGGCACTACCGGCTGAGATCCCCGCGTGGGGCGAGGAATTCGGTCTCGCGCACTATGCCCGTGTCTACTTAAAGTTTCGTTAGCGCGAAGCAATTATTGCGCACTCGCGCAATAATGTGCTTAACCTTCGGTGCGACGCTCAGAGAGCGCACCGCGACTTTCAAGCGGCGGCTTTGCCGCCTGTGAAAGTTTGGCTGAGCGGCGCGTGATTCCGTCTTCGAAAAAGTTTAGCGCGTGTTCAAACACGCTCCGAATAAGGGTGGTGCGGGATCTGGCGCGTGATTCCGTCTTCGAAAAAATGTAGTGCGGGAATTAGAACGCCCCTAATAATTTCGGCTTGAGGCGGGGGCGGTCTCGATCGGGGGAGGGCATTTGCGGCGGCGGAAGTGTTTGCTTTGCGCCTACTTTGTGCCTAACATGCGCCTAACAAGTGAACTTTGCATATTGAAAAGCGGGGCGGGGAGTGTTATCATTGACAAAAAGAACACCCGCGCGCCCGCGCCGGGGGAGGATATCATGATTTTTTCCAAGGTTTCCGAAAAGAACAGGACCATCATCGCGATATCGTTGTTCGTGCTGGTGTTTGCCGCGCTCGTGGTCGCGGCGACCTACACCGACCTCGATGTCAGCAAGATGCTGACGAAGGGCATACTCGAAGAGGGCGAGTATCTCGCGTCCGACACCTTCGGCGTTGCGCTCGAGATATTCGGCTCGTCGCCGGTGTATATCATCGCGGGCTTCGCGGCGGCGTTGCTCATGATGTACATATGGCGCTTTTTCAAGCTGCGCCCTCTGCGTGAGATCGCCTGCGCGGTGCTGCTTGCGGGCGTGGTGTTGGCGTTTTGGCTGTTCTTCAACGACATGTTCGGCTACATCGCCGAGCACGCGGGCATGGAGGACACCTATCTCGAGAACGCCATGACCCTCGTCGCGGTGTTTTGCGCGCTGCTCGCCGCCTGCACGGTGGTGTTCGCGCTGCGCGGCATGAAGGACGATACTCTCCGTTCGCTCATGAAATTCGTCATCGCGTTCATCATCATGGCGGCTGTTGCGAACCTGCTCGTGCATATCATAAAGGAACCCGCCGGCAGGATGCGTTACCGCGCGATGAACAGCGCGCTCGGCGCGACGATGGGCGGCTTTGACAATTTCACCGCGTGGTACAAGATGAACGGGCAGCCCGACGCGTCCGTCCTCGAGGCGTTCGAGGAGTGGTACGGAGTCAGCGACGCGTTCAAGTCCTTCCCCTCGGGGCACACCTGCGCCGCCGGCATGACCTACGCGCTCATCATGCTCCCCGACATCCTGAAGATGAAAAACAAGCCGCTCCGCGCGCTGTGCTGGATCTTCCCGGTGCTGTTCACGGGGCTGGTCGCGGTGAGCAGGATAATGGTCGGCGCGCACTATTTCTCGGATGTGCTGTTCGGCGGCACGATCGCGTTCCTGTCCATGATGCTCGCCCGAGAGATAGTCGTGTTCAAGTTCGAGCACTTCAAGTGCCTCGGCAAAAACCATGTCCCCGCGATCCCCGCGGAGACGGAGGAGTGAGCGCAGGCGCCCGTAGGACCGTATGAAAAAGAGTTTTAAGGTACTTATAGGTGTCGTCGGCGGCTTGTTCATCGCGATAAGCCTCGTGATGTGTTGCGTCGTCGGCATCTCCTACACCGGCGAAGCCGAAGATTATTTCGGCGGCGAAGCCAATCCTTATATCTCGGCGGACGGAGCCATGGTCTCCGCTCACCGCGCCGGCAGCTCGGTCGCGCCCGAAAACACGCTCCACGCCTTCGAACTCGGCATCGAGGAAGCGACCACGGGCGGATACAAGGTGGACATTTGGGAGTTCGACCTGCATATCACCGCTGACGAACAGCTCATATTGCTCCACGACCACACCCTCGACCGCACCTCCGATTCCGAGCAGGTCTTCGGCGTCAAGGACGCCCGCCCCGAGGACTACCCCCTCGCCGAGCTCAAAAAGCTCAATATGGGCCACAATTTCGAGCTCAACGGCGAATATCCCTTCCGCGATCTCACTCCCGAAGAGGTGACGGATGCGGGGCTCGATGTCTGCACGCTCGGCGATGTGCTCGATTACATGGAGAGCGACGAGGCGCGCGCTGCGGCTCCCGACGGCAGGTTCTCTTACATAATCGAGATCAAGAACAGCGGCAAGCTCGGCGAGCGCGCGGCGGATCTGCTTTACGCCGAACTCGCCTCCCGCGGGCTGCTCCCCTATGTCGTCTTCGGCACCTTCAATCAGAATGTCAGCGACTATGTGGACGCCCACTATCCCGATATGCTGCGCTCCTCATCCATCTGCGAAGTGCTGGACTTCTGGCTCGCCTACCGCACCGGCGCAGACCTCTCCAAGAGGGGAGTGGGCTATTGCGCGCTGCAGATCCCTTACAGCTCTTCCATCTCATTCCTCGGCACAAAAGGATTGATCGAGTATGCGCATAAGTACAACATCGCCGTGCAATATTGGACGATAAACGAGGAGGAGGACATGCGTCACCTGCAATCGATAGGCGCCGATTGCATCATGTCCGATAAGCCCGACCTCTGCTACAGCGTCCTCCGCGGAGAGTGACGCGCGGCTCCCGCCGCTCCGCATTGCGAAAACGCTTGCTTTTTGCCCGGCGCTTTGATATAATCGCAAGGCAAGTGCTGGTGTGGCTCAGCAGGTAGAGCGATTCACTCGTAATGAATAGGTCGGCGGTTCGAATCCGCCCACCAGCTCCACAAAACCCGCTCATAGTTGTGAGCGGGTTTCTTGTACGCCGTGGGCGGATTCGAACCTGTCCGGTTACGCGATCGGCGCGGTAGCGCGCTGTTTTGCTGTCGCAGAGGTTGCATCCCCATAAGTCAATTAGGGACGGGGGTATGACTGGTAGCGCGGAGCGCGTACCAGGGCAGCCCCGTCCCTAATTGGCGGCTATGCAGGAACGAAAACCCATGTTTCTTGCTGTCCGGCTCTCGGCGCGGTTCCCGTGCAGCGATCGCTATTCCGTCGCGCGCCGCTATGCTCCGCGCTCCTTACGAATCCGCCCACCAGCTCCACAAAACCCGCTCATTATCGTGAGCGGGTTTCTTGTACGCCGCGGGCGTATTCGAACCTGTCCGGCTTCGGAGCGTGTTTGAACTGTCACATATTTTTATGGACACTTTTTATCAAGTATTGCTACACCACCAAATTCAATTTTTCGTTTCAAAAGGGTTTTGACGGGTACTGCGATTATTTTTTAGCAGATTGCTTTATCTGCGAATGATAGAAGTAATTTATAATGATGGGTTTGCCTGTG
>DVOE01000035.1 GCA_018713795.1 Candidatus Limadaptatus stercoripullorum | reverse complement strand
TAATGTTTTCTTTGTTGCCAAGCTATCAGAAAATTTTTTAAAAAATCAACAAAATCGGATTTTTGAGATTTTAAAAAATGGCAATTTTGAAATTGACTATAAATTGGAAACATCTATAAAGAATAACCTTTCCACGGAGGTTTACGCCGAATTTTCAAACTATCTTTTAAAGCAGAACTACGCGTTCGGCGAAGAAAGCGTCTCTTTTGGCGAAGGTGCGGAGATTTTATATATTTCCGAATATATAAGCGATGGCTCGGCATATGGAGGGAAGTATATCCAATTTCCGGTTATAGACGGGGATAAAATTTACACGGCGCGCCTTGAAAACGCAATGCCTCCCTCAATGGGAGATTGGGCGATTGGTCAAATAATGGGCTACAGTAAAAATGTTTTTAAGATCACTGCGGTCAAAGATTTTAAGGAATTCGGAGTAGACGAAGGGTAGTGTGACGAGCATGGGGTGGTCTGCTTTCGAGAAGTGCACCTCACTTGCCTCTGTCACCATCCCGAGCGGTGTATAAGGTCTCGTCGTGGAAGAATCATTGCCCGTTCACAGAGGTAAAGTGTTCGGACGGGGTGGTTCCCGTTTGACGGCGTTCGAGGAGCTGTGAGCAAACAAAAGCGCGCTTTAGGGCGCGCTTTTGGTTTTTGTTTGCGAGGTCTCGGGGTGCGGCGGCGCGGGTCGATCGGAGGTGGGCGGCGGGAGCGCGATCGGGCGGTGCAGACGCTTGACTTTGGGGCGGCGGAGGACGATAATATCACTTGTTTCACGGAGGTGCATATGAGCGAAGGTTGCTCGCACGATTGCGGTAATTGCTCGTCCAAGTGCGCGAAGGCGGATTTTCTTGTCGCGCAGAACGAGCTCAGCGATGTCAGGCGCGTCATAGGCGTGGTCAGCGGAAAGGGCGGGGTCGGAAAGTCGCTCGTCACTTCGCTGCTTGCGGTGGACGCTTTGCGCGACGGCAAGAGGGTGGCGGTGCTGGACGCGGACATAACCGGTCCTTCCATCCCGCGCGCGTTCGGGGTGCATGACAGAGCCATGGGCATGGACGGCGGCAGGTTCATCCTGCCCGTGACCACCCGGGAAGGCATCGAGATGATGTCGCTCAATCTGCTCATCGACGACGAGACCAAGCCGGTCATTTGGCGCGGACCCATCCTCGCCGAGACCGTCAAGCAATTTTGGCGGGATGTCGCGTGGGGGGATATCGATGTCATGTTCGTGGACATGCCTCCGGGAACGGGCGATGTGCCGCTCACGGTGTTCCAATCTCTGCCTCTCGACGGCATAATCGTGGTGACCTCTCCGCAGGAGCTGGTCGGCATGATAGTCGCAAAAGCCGTCTCCATGGCGAAGATGATGGACATACCCGTGCTCGGGCTGGTGGAGAACTTCTCTTACTACGAATGCCCGGATTGCGGCAAGCGTACGGAGATATTCGGAAAGAGCCGCGTCGAGGAGGTTGCGAAGAAGTTCGGCATCCCGCGCACCGCGCGTCTGCCCATCCGTCCCGACCTCGCTTCGGTGGTGGACGAAGGCATGATAGAACACGCGGACGAGAAGATAGCCGCGCTCCTTCATGGCATCGCCGATCCGCTCAAATGACGGCGACCGCCGCCCGCACCCCGCTCAGGCGGGGTTTTGTTTTGAAAAAAGCGGCTTTTCGGGCGTGATTTTGTGCTCCGCCGCCTTCCCGGCATCTTGACAGCGGACGGCGCGCGGGTTAAAATGACATAATAAAGGCGCGCGGGCGTTTCGCGCGCGCGTGATATGCGCCAAGGCGCTTCGGAGGATAGTTATGCCGGATCTTGCAAGGGCTTACGGCGAGAGCCTTGCGCGGCTCGTACAGGTGCCCACCGTCACGGGCAGCGACAGGCAGAATTTCGTGAATTTCAGAAAAGTGCTGGCGGAGGAATTCCCCGCCGTCTACCGCGCGTGCGATGTCATCCGCCCCGGCGGCGAGGACAGCGACGCGCTGATATTCAAGTGGAAGGGCAAGTCTTCCCGCCGTCCGCTGGTGCTCATGGCGCATCAGGATGTCGTCCCCGCGGAAGGGGATTGGAAATATCCGCCTTACTCCGGCACCATCGCCGACGGCAAGGTCTGGGGCAGGGGCGCGATGGACTGCAAGAACACCCTCTTCGCCACCATGCGCAGCGTGAACGAGCTCATCGAAGAGGGCTTCGTCCCCGAGCAGGATGTCTATCTCTGCTACTCGGACAGCGAGGAGACCTCGGGCCCCGGCGCGCGCTACTGCCGCGATTGGCTGAAGAGCGCGGGCGTCACTCCCGCCGTCGCCATTGACGAGGGCGGCGCGATCGTCGAACAGGCGTTCCCCGGCATGACCAAGCCTTTCGCGATGGTGGGTTTCATCGAGAAGGGCTATTGCGATGTCAAGTTCGTGGCGAGGAGCAAAGGCGGGCACTCTTCCTCGCCGCCCAAGCACACTCCCTTCGCGAGGCTCGCCGCGTTCATGCACTATTGCGAGACGCACACCGTGTTCAAACGCCGGCTCTCGGAGCCCGCGCGCGAGATGCTGGTCGGGTTGTCCGACGGGCTCAGCGGCGCGCTTAAATTCGTGACCAAACACGCGGGCCTCTTCGCTCCGCTCATCACGGCGGTGCTCCCGAGGCTCACCCCCTTCGGAGCGGCGCTCACCGGCACCACCATGACCTTCACCATGGCGCAGGGCTCGGGCGCTCCCAATGTCATCCCGCAGGAGGCGTATGTGGTCGCGAACCTCCGCTTCGCCCCCGGCGACAAGAGCACCGACTGCGTGGCGAAACTGCGCGCCATAGCCGCTCGCTACGACCTCGAGACCGTGGTCATGGAATGCCGCGAGCATTCCCCCGAGGTGGACACCAAGAGCGCGGATTTTCGCTACTTCACGGACACCGTGCGCAAGGTGTTCCCGGACATCGGCGTCTCGCCTTACCTGCTGTTCGGCGGCACCGACTGCCGCACCATGCAGACCATCACCCCCTGCGCCATACGCTGCACCCCCTGCAAGCTCTCCCCCGAGCAGCTGGCGTCGATGCACGCGGCGGACGAGAATGTGGACATGTCCGCGCTCGTCGGGGCGGTGCAGTTCTTCAAGACATATATCAAGGGATATAAATAAAATTCCCCCGCGGGGCGCCGCGGACAAGGAGAGGATATGAGCATCTGGCACGACATCGATCCGTCGAGGATAACCCCGACCGATTTCATCGCGGTCATCGAGATCCCCAAGGGATGCAAGAATAAGTACGAACTGGACAAGGACACCGGACTGCTCATCCTCGACCGCGTGCTGTCCACTTCCACTCACTATCCCGCCAACTACGGGTTCATCCCGCGCACCTATTCCGAGGACAACGACCCCTTGGATGTGCTGGTGCTGTGCTCCGAGACCATAGTCCCGCTCGCCACCGTGCGCTGCTATCCGATCGGCGTGGTCATGATGCAGGACGGCGGGGACATGGACTACAAGATCATCGCCATACCCTTCAAGGATCCCAACTGGAACATCTACAAGGAGATCGAGGAGCTGCCTCCTCACATCATGGACGAGATCTCGCATTTCTTCCGCGTTTACAAGCAGCTCGAAGGAAAGGACACCACCGTGTTCCAGGTCAAGGACCGCGCCTTCGCCGAGCTCATAGTCAAAGACAACATCAAAATGTACAAGAAGAAGTTCGCGGCGGAGAAGTAGCCCCCGAACATAGGAGAACGCTTTGCAAACTCAGGTCACGGTTATCGGCGGCGGCGTGGTCGGCTGCGCGACGGCGGACGCTTTGTCGCGGGCGGGCGTGTCCGTCCTGCTCCTCGAAAAAGGGGACGATGTGGCGGTCGGCGCGTCCCGCGCCAACAGCGGCATAGTCCACGCGGGTTACGATTGCAAGCCCGGCACGCTGAAGGCGCGCTTCAATGTGCGCGGCAACGAGCTCATGTGGAAGCTCGCGGACGAACTCGGCGTTCCGCACGCGAAATGCGGCAGTCTTGTCGCCGCTCCCGAGGGGGCGGAGGACGGGCTCCGCGAACTCGCGAGCAAGGCGGAACTCAACGGGGTGCGCGTAAGGATATTAAGCAGAGCGGAGTCGCTCGCCGTCGAGCCTCGGCTCGCTTCCTGCGTGTCGTCCTGCCTGTACGCTCCGGACGCCGGCGTCATCTCGCCTTACAAACTCACCATCCGCCTCGCCGAAAGAGCTGTGCTCAACGGCGCGCGCGTGGTCACCGAAGCCGAGGTGAGGGGGATAGCGCATGACGGCGAAAACTTTGTTTTAACGACCTCAAAAGGGGAGTTTAAGTCCCTGTTTGTGATAAATGCCGCGGGAGCGGGCGCCGAGGCGGTGAACGCCGCAGCAGGCGCGGAGAGCTTCGGGACCGAGTTCAGACGCGGCGATTATTTCGTGCTCGACAAACTCGAAGGAGAGAATGTCTCCACCGTCATCTTCCCGCTGCCCACCGCGGCGGGCAAGGGCATCCTCGTCGCTCCGACCGCGGACGGCAATGTCATCTACGGTCCGACTTCGGTGCCCGAGGACGCTCCCGACACGGCGGTCACGGCGGAGGCGCTCGCGGAGATACGCCGCTCGGTGCCGCTGACTTACGATCGTCCCGCTTTCGGGCGCAGCATACGCGTTTACGCGGGCGTGCGCTCCATCGTCGGCGAGGATTTCATCGTCCGAGAGTCGGACAAAGTCAAAGGATTTTTCTACGCCGCGGGCATATGCTCGCCGGGACTCACGGCGGCTCCCGCGATAGCCGAGTATCTCGCGGGGCTCGTGCTCCCGCGGCTCACGCCCACCCTGCACGAGCCGGTGGTCGTGCTGCCGCACGCCCCTCGTCTCACCGAGATGTCCGACGAGGAGATCAACGCGCGCGTCGCCGCCGATCCCGCCTGGGGCAGGATAGTCTGCCGCTGCGAGAAGGTCACCGAAGCGGAGATAGTCGCCGCCGTGCATTCCCCCGTTCCCGCGCTCACCGTGGACGCGGTCAAGAGGCGGGTGCGCGCGGGCATGGGCAGGTGCCAGGGCGGATTTTGTATGCCGCGCGTGATGGAAATCATCGCCCGCGAGACGGGCGTCCCGTTCTCCGCCGTCAGAAAGGGCGGCGCGGGGTCGGAGATAGCGGTCGCCGCCGTGAAGGAGACTGAAAATGACTGATTACGATGTCGTTGTCATAGGCGGCGGTCCCGCGGGGATGGCGGCCGCTCTCGCGGCGGAAGCCGAGGGCGCGAAGGTGCTCGTGCTCGAGCGCGACACCAGGCTCGGCGGCATACTCAACCAATGCATACACGCCGGGTTCGGACTGCATTATTTCGGCGAGGAACTGACGGGACCCGAGTACGCGGCGAGGTTCGCGGAGCGGGTGAGGAAGTCCTCCGTCGAGGTGTGTCTCGAAGCTATGGTGCTGTCGCTGACCGACGGGCGCGAGGTCGCCTTCCTTTCTCCCGAGCGAGGGCTTTCGAGGATAAAGGCAGGCGCGGTGGTGCTCGCCATGGGCTGCCGCGAACGCACGGCGGGCGCCATAAATCTGCCCGGCAGCCGTCCCGCGGGGGTGTATACGGCGGGCGCGGCTCAGCGGCTTTGCAACATAGAAGGGCAGCTCGTCGGAAGGCGGGTGGTCATCCTCGGCAGCGGCGATATCGGGCTGATCATGGCGCGCCGCATGACCCTCGAGGGCGCAAAGGTCGAGCGGGTCATAGAACTCATGCCGTATTCGAGCGGGCTAAAGCGCAATATCGTGCAGTGCCTCGAAGATTTCGGCATACCCATAAATTACGCGCACACCGTCACCCGCGTGGTGGGCGAGCCGCGTATGACGGGGCTGTATTACGCCCCCGTGGACGAGAACAGGCGTCCCGTGACGGCGGAGGAAAAATTCATCGAATGCGACTGTCTGTTGTTGTCCGTCGGGCTCATCCCCGAGAACGATCTGTTGGTCGGGACCGCCGTGGAGCGGGACCCGGTCACTTCGGGAGCGGTGGTGGACGAGCGCAGGATGACATCGGTGCCGGGCATATTCTCGTGCGGGAATGTGCTGCATGTGCACGATCTCGTGGACAATGTTTCGCGCGAGGCGGAGACCGCGGGACGCTGCGCCGCGCGGTATGCGCTGGCGGGCGAAAAGGCGGTCACGCCGGCGTTCAAGGTCACCGCGGGCAGCGGCGTGAGATACGCTCTGCCGCAGCTCCTGCACGCTTCCGAGGACAAAGCGGAACTCTTCTTCCGCGTGGACAATATCTACCGTTCCTGCCGTATAGTGGTCGAAAGCGGCGGAAAAACCCTTTATTCGGGCAGAAGAATGGTCGTGGCTCCCGGGGAGATGGAGAAGGTCGTCTTCCCGCTCGCGGGGCTGTCGGCGCCCGTTACCGTGAGGCTTGAGATATGAAGACGATCTGCATCAACTGCCCGCTCGGGTGCAGCATAGAAGTCAATGAGATGGGCGGCAGGATAGTCGTCACCGGCAACACCTGCGCCCGCGGAAGGGACTACGGCGTCACCGAGTTCCTGCGTCCCGTGAGGACGATCACCACGCTCGTGAAAAGGGAGGACGGCGCGGTGGTCTCGGTCAAGACCTCTTCGCCCATCCCCAAGGACAGGATATCCGATTTTCAGAGGCACATCCGAGGTCTGGTCGCGCCCGCCGGCGTGCGTCCCGGCGATATCATCGAGAGGGACGCTCTTGGGCTTGCGAGCGACATCGTGGTGACCGGCGTCCCTGACGCGTCAAAATGAAAGCGGAGCGGAGACGGCTGTTCAACGACCGTCCCGCGTGTTTTGCCGCGCTTGCCGTTACTCTCGGCGTCGTCACCGTCGAGGGCATCTATCCGGCAAACCCTCTTTTCAGGCTCATACCCTTGCTCATCGCCGCGGCGGTCGCCGCGGTGCTTCTGGCTCTCCCGAAGACGCGCAAACGCGGCTATATCGCCGTGTTCTTCCTCATCGGCGTCGTCGCCATGTCCGCCGCCTGCGATATCTACGACAGCCGCCTTCCCGAGGGCGGGACGGGCGTTTTCACCGCCCGGGTGGACAGCGAGATAAATGCCGAGGACGGCAGACTGTCCTTTTATATCGCCGAGGTGTACGGCGAGGACGGCGTTAAACTTAACGGGGAGGGCAGAGTGTATATCGAAGGCGACACCGCGCCCGCGTACGGCGCGGGTGATACGGTCGTCATACGCGGCGAACTGCTCCCCACCGAGCACTCGTCCTTTGACGGCTACTTTGCCTCGGCGGCGCTGAACGGGCAGACTTTCCGCATCTACGCCGACTCGGTAGGGAAGCTCGCGGACGGCGATCTGCCGCTCGCCTCGCGCATTCTCTACGAGACCAAACGCATGTTCTATCTGAACACCGACTCCGACACCGCCGCCATCGCCACCGCGCTCGTCTTCGGCGACAGACAGGGGCTCGACGAACAGCTCTACGACTGCATCCGCGACAGTGGTCTCGCGCATGTGCTCGCGGTCAGCGGACTGCATGTCACCGCGCTCGCGACCGTCGTCATGTGGCTGCTGAGAAAGTGCAAGGTGAACGCCAAGATATCCTTTGTCGTGGTCGGGGTGCTCACCTTCGTCTATGTCGGACTGTGCGCGTTCACGCCCTCGGCGCTGCGCTCCTTCGTGATGGCGCTGGTGCTCAACTTCTCGACGGCGTTCGGGACCAAACGCGACATGATGTCCTCGCTCGCGGTCGCGGTGGTGCTCATCACGATCTTCTCGCCGTTTTCGGTGCTGCATGTCGGATTCGAGCTGTCCGTGTTCGCGGTGCTGGGGATGTTCCTGCTCGCCTCGCCGCTCAAACGGCTGATGATGAAAGGTGTGGACAAGATCTGTCCCTCGAGATTCGCCGAAGGCTCCGCCGCCTTTGCCTCGTCTCCCGTGCCCGCGCTGAGGAGCGGGGACTACGACCGCGATTCCGCGCTCGCCCGCGGCAGCGTGAAGGTGTACGACCATGTCACGGAAAAATACATGACCGTCCGCGACAGACCCCTCCGCCGCGCGCTCACCGGCGTAGCCGATGCCGTCTCCGTGTCCGTTTCGGCAAACCTCACGGCAGCGCCGCTCATCGCGTATTTCTTCGGGAGCGTGCAGACGCTGTTCATAATCTCAAACCTCATCATCTTGCCGTACATGATGTTTATCTACGCGTTTTTGATGGTGATAACCCCGTTTGCGCTGATAACCGGACTTTACGGACTTGCGGGGATATTCGAGCCGCTGCTCCTTCCGTTCACCGCCGTGGCGCGTGCGGTGGGCGGGGTATCCTTCGCGTCGGTGGAAGCTCCTCTGATGCTGGTCGGCGTCATCGCCGCCGAACTCATCGCGGTCATAGTCTCGCCCTTCATCTTTCTTCCCCGGCGCAAGAAGGCGATCGCCGTCATCGTGGTGCTCGCCGTCGCGCTCTGTCTCTCGGTGCCTTTTTCATTGCTTTGATCCGGCACAAAAAAAGTTTGCAATATGCGCGCGTGTGTGATACAATGCCCGTGTCGGGAGTATCGTGCGCCCGTGCGCATATGTTTCTCCGGCGGAGTGAGGGATAGGCATGTCGTTTTTTGAGAATCTGACCACACCGCAACTGGTGCTTTATGCCGCGCTTGCGCTGGCGCTCGTTTTCGCGGTGGCGATGATCATCGTCACGGCGGTTTACGCGAAGCGTCACCGCGACACCGAACCCGCGCCCGCGAGCTCCGAGTCGGGCTCCGCGCCGGGCGCAACGGCTTCGTCTTCGGCTGCCGAGCCCGTTCGCGCCGTCTCGGCGGACGACGCGCTCTATGTCCCCGAAGGCTATGTCCGCCGCCGCAGGGTGACCCCCGAGGCGCAGGAAGCCGCCCTCAGACGCAACCGTCCCGAGGAAACCTATTCCGATCAGACCGTGTTCGAGCTCTCTCCCGATGAGCCCATCGCCGGCAACACCCGCCCCGTCGAGGAGCGTCAGGGCGATTGGAGCAACTACGAGGGCGAGTTCGCAGGCTACTACTACGATCCCCTCGAGGGGTGCTACTTCCCGGGCAAGGCGCCCGTTTATGTGCAGAAGACCTATCTGCCCGTGCCGCCTCCTCCCATCGTGAAGAAGGTCATGCCCCCCTCGGCGCCCATCACTTCCAAACCCAAAGCGCCGCGCGCGCCCCTTCCCGCGAGACCCGACATCGCCGCCTCCATCTACGGGCAGTATGTCGTCGGCACGCAGGGCGACGAGGCTTACTTCACCCTCTATTCCAACAAGGGCGAGCTGCTGTACGCCAGCGAGAACTACAGGAGCCGCGAGTTCTGCCTGCAGGCGATCGCGCGCTTCAAGAAACATGTGCTCGTCGGGTCCTTCTCCGTCGAGGGCGAGGACGGCGCGTACAGGTTCAAGATCGTCCGCAACATGAACACCTACTTCGGCCCCGACAAGGCGACCCGCGCCGAAGCCGAAGAAAATATCAAAGCAGTCAAATACTTCGCGCAGACGGATGTCATCCGTTGAGCGGGAGTCACTTAGGAGGACAACATGAGATATATCTGCCAGGTCTGCGGCTATGTTTACGACGAGCAGCTGGGCGATCCCGACAACGGCGTGGAGCCCGGCACCCTTTGGGAGGATGTGCCCGAAGGTTACACCTGCCCCCTTTGCGGAGTGGGCAAGGACGAGTTCGCCGAGGAATAAGTCCCGCGGCAACAGACGATCCTGCACGGGAGCGCGCGGATAAGGCGCGCTCCCGTTTATAAAGTGAAAAGCGAGTTCCGCGCGCGGCGGCGCCGAGGCGGAGCGTCAGGAGAATTATGGCTAATGTCATCGACCAACTCAAAGAGCGCGGCATAGTCCGCCAGACCGTCTTCGAAGATGAGCTCAAAGAGCTCCTGGACAGCGGTCCTCAGTCTTTCTATATCGGTTTCGATCCCACCGCGGACAGCCTGCATGTCGGGCATTTCGTGCAGATGATAGTCGCGCGCCGTCTGCAGCAGGCGGGACACCGTCCCATCATCCTGATAGGCGGCGGCACCGCGATGATCGGCGATCCTTCGGGGCGCACCGACCTTCGCAGCATGCTCACCCGCGAGGCGATAAAGCACAATGTCGAGTGCTTCAAAAAGCAGATGTCCCGTTTTGTGGACTTCGAAGGCGAAAACGGTGCCATCATCGTCGACAACGCCGATTGGCTGCTCGATCTCAACTATATCGATTTCCTGCGCGAGATAGGCTCCTGCTTCTCCGTCAACAAGATGCTCACCGCCGAATGCTACAAGGCGCGCATGGAAAAGGGGCTGACTTTCCTTGAGTTCAACTACATGCTCATGCAGGCTTACGACTTCCTGGTGCTCAACAGGAAATACGGCTGCGTGCTGCAATGCGGCGGCGACGACCAGTGGTCGAACATCCTCGCCGGCGCCGATCTCATCCGCCGCAAGGAAGGCAAAGCGGCGTTCGCCATAACATTCGGTCTGCTCACCACCACCGAAGGCATCAAGATGGGCAAGACCGCCCGCGGCGCGGTATGGCTCGATCCCGCCAAAACTTCGCCTTACGACTTCTTCCAGTATTGGCGCAACATACAGGACGACGATGTGGACACCGTCTTCCGCTTCCTCACCTTCCTGCCTCTCGACGAGATCAGAGAGCTCACCAAGCACCGCGACGAGCGGATGAACGCCGCTAAAGAGCGCCTTGCCTATGAGCTCACCGAGATGGTGCACGGCAAAGATGCGGCTGAGGACGCCCTCAAAAAGGCGCACGCCGCGTTCTCGGGAGACGCCGAAGGTATGCCGACCGCGTCCGTGCCCGCGGATATGCGCCTCGTCGCCGACATCCTCGTCGCCGCGGCGGGCGTACCGTCAAAGAGCGAAGCGCGCAGGCTCATCCAAGGCGGCGGCATAAGCATCGACGGCACAAAGGTCACCGATATCGCCGCAGCGATCACGGACAGCCAGGCGGCGAACGGCTTCGTGCTCCAAAAAGGCAAGAAGCACTTCTACAAAGTCACCGTGGGCTGAGCGGTGAAAAGCTACAAGACCGTTGAAAAGGCGACCGAAGCGAGGACGGAAGTCCGTCGGTCGCTTTTTATTGTCTCGGTGTCGCCTGCCGCTACCGCCGAAGAGGCGGACGCCTTCGTCGCGTCGGTCAGGGCAAAATACCCGGACGCCACGCACAACTGCTACGCCTACATCGCGGGCGTGGAAAATCCCTCGGTCAGGTTCTCGGACGACGGTGAGCCCGGCGGCACGGCGGGACAGCCCATGCTCGAAGTCTTGAAAAAACGCGGGCTGACGGCGGTCGCCGTCGTGGTCACCCGCTACTTCGGCGGCATAAAGCTGGGCGCGGGCGGGCTGGTCTCCGCTTACACGGACAGCGTAGTTTCGGGGATAGACGCCGCAGGCACGGTCACCATGACCGAGCGCTCGCTCGTCGAAGTGCGGGCGGGCTATCAGGAATTCTCGCGCGCCGATTCAGCTCTCATCCGCCTCGGCGCGGAGAGGATGAGCGCTGACTACGGCGAAGACGTCCGCGCGGTCTATGCCGTGAAAGCGGACGCGGAAGCGCGTGCGCTCGCGTGTGCGTCCGAAGCGACCTCGGGGGCCGCTCGCACGGCTGTGACGGGTCATATTTTCCTTCCCGAGCGGGCAAATTGACCGATCCCTTGCAAAAACACTTTTCGTGTTTCTATCATTTTCTCCAATAGAACACTTATCGTATATCCGCCGAAGGGCAGTCATTGCCTCGGGTAGCGCAGCGCGCGCGTTGCAAGGGCGCGCTTTGCGACCGCGAGCGCTTCTTCTCATATATTCAGGCGGCGCGAGACGATCGGGTCGCCCGTCGGACGGCGTTACTTTTCCCGGTGCGATTGTTAACGGCGGATCTTCGAAACACTTATCGTATTTCCGTTTTCCTTTGCCGGCTTGTGATCGAGGCGCTCGGCGCGCCGCAGGTTGGCGCGCGAGCGGCTACGCCCGGGCGAAAATAGGTCGAAAACGCTTGCGCTCGCTCGCGGGCGGGTTTAGAATTATTGACTGTACAAAACGAAAATGCGCCGTCCCGCTCCGCGGGGCGTACGAAACAGGAGCATGATATGAAGATCACACCCGTCAAACAGAGAAAGCAAAAGCCTGATTTTTCTAAGCTCGGCTTCGGCAAGTACTTCACCGACTACATGATGGTCATGAATTACGACGGCGCCGCCGGCGGTTGGGGAGAGCCCGAGATCGTTCCTTTCGACGACTTCTCCGTCAATCCCGCCTGCAGCTCGCTGCATTACGGTCAGGGCATCTTCGAGGGGCTCAAGGCTTACAAAAACTCGAAGGGCGAAGTCACCATGTTCCGTCCCCGCGACAATTTCGTGAGGATGAACAGGAGCGCGGAGAGGCTGTGCATGCCCACTTTCGACAGCGATGTCGCGCTCAACGCGCTCGTCGAGCTGGTCAAACTCGAGGAGGAGTGGATTCCCACCCTTCCCGGCACCGCGCTGTATATCCGTCCGTTCATGTTCGGCACCGAGCCTTTCCTCGGCGTGCATCCCAGCCACAAGTACACGCTCTGCATAATCCTTTCTCCCGTCGGGAGCTACTATGAGCACGGGCTCGAGCCCACAAAGCTCATCGTCGAGACCGAGCTCACCCGCGCGTCCAAGGGCGGCACGGGCGAAGCGAAGTGCATGGGCAACTACGCTTGCAGCCTGCTCGCCGGCGAGCGCGCAAAGCAGAAGGGTTACGATCAGGTGCTTTGGCTGGACGGCGCGGAGAAGAAGTATGTCGAGGAAGTCGGCGCGATGAACATGTTCTTCGTCATCGACGGCACGGTGGTCACCCCCATGCTCGACGGTTCCATCCTGCGCGGCATAACCCGCGACAGCGCCCTTACGGTGCTGCGCGCGCACGGCTATAAGGTCGAGGAGCGCCATGTGCCCATCGCCGAAGTGGTCGAGGCTTACAAGAACGGCAAGCTCGACGAGGCGTTCGGTTCGGGCACGGCGGCGGTCATCTCTCCCGTCGGCACCATCGCGTACGGCGATCTCATCATGGAGATCAACGGCGGCAAGATGGGCGACATCACCGCGTGGCTGTACGACAGGATCACGGGCATCCAGACCGAGCGTTATCCCGACGAGTTCGGTTGGGTGTACAGAGTTGGGTAAGGCAGCGCCGCCGCGATATGCGGCGGCGTTTTTGACTTCCCGGGCGGCAGGTCCCGGGGAAGAGGAGGGCAGTATGTCCGAAGAGAAAAAGGCGGCTCCCGAAAGCGGTGGAAAAAAGAAGGCTCCGCCCGTTTCGGCGTTCGACGCGGCTTTGAGATATCTCTCCTCCTCGCCCCGTACCGAAAAGGAGACGAGAGAGAAGTTGCGCGCAAAGGGCTACTCCCGCGCCGACATCGACGAAGCCGTCCGCAAACTCAAAACATACCGCTATATCGACGACGCGAAGTACGCCGCCGATTTTGCCGAGTACAACTCGGGAAAGCTGGGGCGCAAGAAGATGCTTTTCAAGCTCGTCACCGAAAAGGGCGTGGCGCGTGAGACCGCCGAAAACGCGGTCGCGGACGCCTTCTCCGAGGACGCCGAACTCGAAGCGGCGCTCGCCGCGGCGAAGAAATTCGTCGCCGCAAAGCGTATCACCGAGCGGCGCGAACTCCCCAAAGTCGGCGCGTTTTTGTACAGCAGAGGGTACGGCAGAGAGATAGCGGACAGCGTGATATCCGGGCTGTCGGACAGCCTTTCGGAGAATGGCGGCGATGAATTCCGATGACCGAAAAGGGGGTTTATATGACAAAACAGGCTGATGATATCCGGCTTTTGCCGAATGACCTCCAAAGTTTGCAGTTCACTCTCCCGTTCCGCACGGACGAGGGGGCAAAGCAGGATTTCGGGCGCGCGGTCATAGTCGGCGGCAGCGCGTCCTTCGTCGGCGCCCCCTGTTTTGCGGCGGAGAGCGCGGCGGAAGTCCTCGCCCTCGCGGGCGAAGCCGCCATGCGCTCGGGAGCGGGCACGACCGTGCTCGCCCTTCCCGACATTTTGCTCCCCGCCCTTTATCCGCATTTGAGATATTCCGCCGCCTTCGCGCTGCCTTCCTCGGGCGGCAACATCGTCTTTGACGAGGCAGCGGCAAAAAAGCTTTTCAGGGGCGCGACTTCGGTCGCGATGGGCATGGGCATGGCGGACGGCGACGCCTATTCCTACGCTAGGTTGCTGCTCGACGAGACGGACGCGACCCTCGTGCTCGACGCCGACGGGCTGAAATGCGCGCGGGGGATAGGCGACTTCGGGGGCAGAGCGGTGCTCACTCCGCATATCGGCGAGGCGGCGAGACTGACGGGGCTGACGACGGAAGAGATCTCCGCCCGTCCCGCGGAGATATGCCGCGAGACGGCGCGCGAGCTTAGCGCCGTCGTCATCCTGAAAGGCCACGAGAGCTATATATCCGACGGGGAGTCGGTCTATGTCAACCGCACGGGCAACGGCAAACTTTCAAAGGGCGGCAGCGGCGATGTGCTCTCGGGCATAATAGGCGGTCTGCTCGCCTGGAAAGTGCAGCCGCTCCACGCCGCGAGGGTGGGCGCGTACGCGCTCGGGCGCGCCGCCGAATTCAGCAAGATGAACGCCGTGTCCCATCTTCCCGACGATATCATGTACTGCCTGCCGCTCGTGTTCGACGAGCTGCAGGGCGTCATGCGCCTCGGAGGAGAGGGGGCGGACTCGCCCGGTATCCCGGACTGATCCGCAGTTCCGTTTTTTTTGGAAAATTGTAAGAAAACGCCGTTTAAGCGGCGTTTTTGGTTGTTGAAGTGCCGATTTGGCGCTCTCATATGCGGCGGCGCGCATTTGAGAGAAGGCGCGCTTTCGCCCCGGGAAGCAGCAGGCGGACGGACAGAAGCAGCAGGCGGACGGACATTTGTCTGCGCGATGTCACATCTGAAAGAAGCCCAGTGAGACGAGGAGAGCCTCGTTGACGCGGCTCATCATATCAGAGGGCAGGGCGCCTATCTTTTCCTTAAGGCGGCGCTTGTCAATGGTGCGGATCTGTTCGAGCAGCACCACCGAATCCTTGGGCAGTCCGAACTTTTCGGCGGGCAGGGCGATATGCGTGGGCAGTTTGGCTTTTTCGAGCTGCGAGGTTATGGCGGCGGCGATGATGGTGGGGCTGAACTTGTTGCCGACATCGTTCTGCACGACGAGCACGGGGCGCACCCCGCCCTGTTCGCTGCCGACCACGGGGCTGAGGTCGGCGTAATAGATCTCACCTCGCCTTATCATTTCCATACCCCCGAAGCATTGCCCAAACGCCGGGTTTTATAACAGCCTCCCTCCCGCCGTCCGCCGCCTTTACAAGATATGCGGCGCGGGCGCGGCGTGACAGACGGGGAGGGCGCGGGCGAGGTATGCCCGCGCGCGGATTTTTTGACGCTTTCCCGCCCAAATAAGTTGCGCAGCGGCGGGTTTTGGGGTAAAATCGTCAGCGTTCCGGGCATCGGGACTTACGGAGGAGATATGATAAGACTCGGCATAGTGGGCTACGGCAACCTCGGCAGAGCGTGCGAACGCATCGCCGCATCAAAAAAGGATACCTTCGAGCTCGTCGGCATCTTCACCCGCCGCGACCCCGCGGGCATGACTTCGCCCTTCGGCACTCCCTTTTACGGTCAGGACGAGATAGAGATGTTCGCGGGGAAGATAGATGTGCTCGCGCTGTGCACGGGCTCGGCGAACGACCTCACCGACCTCGGCAAACGCTGCGCGGCGAAGTTCAACACCGTGGACAGCTTCGACACCCACGCCCGTATGCGCGAGTATGTCGCGGATATGCAGGCGGTGACCGAGAAGAGCGGCACGCTCGCACTCATCGGCATAGGCTGGGATCCGGGTCTGTTCTCGCTCATGCGCGCGGTGTTCGGCGGAGTGCTCGAGGACGGCAACACCCAGACTTTCTGGGGCAAGGGCGTTTCGCAGGGACACAGCGAGGCGATAAGGAAGATAGACGGCGTCCGCCGCGGCGTGCAGTACACCATCCCCAAGGAGGAGGCTCTCGCCGCCGCAAGGGCGGGTCGGGGAGAGGGACTCACCACCCGCGACAAGCACCTCAGGGAATGCTTCGTGGTGGCTGCGGACGGTGCCGACAAGGCGGAGATAGAGCGCCGGATCGTCACCATGCCCAACTATTTCGACGAGTACGACACGGTGGTGCATTTCATTTCCGAAGAGGAATTCGAGCGCGATCACACGGCTATGCCTCACGGCGGTTTCGTGCTGCGCGGCGGCAGCGTCTCGGGCAAGGGATGCAGCCTGGAATTCGCCCTCAAACTCGAGAGCAACCCCGACTTCACGGCGTCCGTGCTCATGGCGTACGCGGCGGCGTCCGCAAGACTTTACGCGGCGGGCAGAAGGGGCGCGCTCACCATCCTCGACATCCCCGCAGTCGCGCTGACGGACGAGGACAGGCTCGACTATATCGCGCACACCCTTTGAGATGAGATACGACACCGTACTTCTCGACTTCGACGGCACCATAGCCGACAGCATGCCGAGCATACTCGTGTGCATACGCCACGCGATGGATACCGTCGGCATACCTTACACGGAGGAGCAGCTCCGCCTGATGGTGGGGCCGCCTTTCCGCGTCGCGATGCGCGAGATGTACGGAGTGACCGACGAGCCCACAGTCGAGAGGATGATAAAGCTCTACCGCACCAAGTACGAGAACGGCGGCTGGATGTGCGACCTCTTCCCCGGGGTGGAGAAGATGATGAGCGACCTTCGCGCGGCGGGCGTCAGACTGGCAGTCGCGACCTCAAAGCCTCTCAGGTTCACGAACATGATAGTCAAAGGTCTCGGGATAGAGCGCTTTTTCGATTTCGTGGGCGGAGCGGAGGCGGACGGCACTCGCGACGCCAAGAGCGAGGTCATCGAGTATGTGCTCGAAGGGCTGGGCGGCGCGGACAGACGGCGCACGCTCATGGTCGGCGACAGGCTCTACGACATGGACGGGGCGAAGCTGACGGGACTTGACGCCTGCGGAGCGCTCTGGGGCTACGGCAGCAGGGAGGAACTCCTCGCGCACGGCGCGGACATGCTGGCGGAGACCCCCGAAGAACTCACGCGCATAGTCCTCGGCTGAGGAAAAAGGCGGCAAAAAAGATCATGACGGCTCCCTCGAGGGAGCCGTTTTCGCGCTCCCGCGCAATAAAGCGGGCGCGAGGGGCGCAATTTGTTTTACATATGCGCGCGGGCGTGATATAATGGCGGCAATACGACTGACCCGGACGGTGAATTATGGCGTATAAGGGAATGGGACAAATCGACAAAAAAGAGCTTTGGACGATCCCGAATCTCATCACTTACTTCCGCATACTCTGCATACCCGCCTACATAGTGCTCATGGCGTTCGCGGGCGTGAAGTCGCAGCCGACTCTGCTTTACATCGCCTTTGCGGTGTTCGTGGTGGCGGCGGCGAGCGACCTGGTGGACGGCTGGATCGCCAGGCGTTTCAACATGACCTCGGGCATAGGCATGGTGCTGGATCCCCTCGCGGACAAGCTCATGCATGTGTCGGTGCTGTTCTGCCTGTCTTTGTGCACGGGGCTGACCAAGCTCGGCGCGGACACGGCGGCGTACAGCGACGGCTGGTATGTGCACTACGCCTTCGTCATCCTGCTGCTCCTCAAGGAGGGCATCATGGTGTGCGCGGCGCCCCTCGTCATGAAGAAGGGCGCGAAGGTGCAGGCGAACTGGATGGGCAAGGTCGCGTCGGTCACCGTCTCGGCGGGCGTGATCATGAGCTTCTTCCATCCCTTCGTTTATTACGCCGACTGGGGCGTGCTCGCCTGGGGCGTGTGCCTGAGCTACGGCGCGGCGATAAACTATCTTGCCGACATCATCCGTCAGATCAAAAAGATCAACGCCGGCGAGATGCAGTCGGCGACTTCGGACAATGTCAGGTACACCGACAGCGGCAACAATGTGATAGCGGGCGCGGAGCCCGAAGAGGAGTGCAAAGTCGCCTATTCCGCAGAAGCGGCGGAGGACGCGGCGGACGGCGCCGACGGAACGCACGGCGGGGAAGAGGAATAATCAGGAAACGAGGGATCTCGATATGAACACGATGGACAAGACATACGATCCGAAGTTTGAAAAGCGGATCTACGACTTCTGGATGAAGGGCAGATATTTCGAGGCTCATGTCAACCCCGACAAGGAGCCTTTCACCGTCATGATGCCGCCGCCCAACATCACCGGGCAGCTGCACATGGGGCACGCCCTCAACCAGACCGTGCAGGATATAATCGTGCGTTTCAAGCGCATGAGCGGTTTTGAGACGCTGTGGCTCCCCGGCACCGATCACGCCTCCATAGCCACCGAGGTCAAGATCGTCGAGCAGATGAAAAAGGAAGAGGGGCTGACCAAAGCCGATGTCGGCAGGGAAGGTTTCCTCGAGCGCGCGTGGGCGTGGAAGGAGAAGTACGGCGGCAGGATAGCCGAGCAATTGAAGCGCCTCGGCACCTCCTGCGACTGGTCCAAAGAGGCGTTCACCATGGACAAGAACTGCTCGGCAGCAGTCCTTGACGCCTTTGTCCGCTACTACAAGAAAGGGCTCATCTACCGCGGCGACCGCATAATCAACTGGTGCCCGCACTGCCGCACGGCGCTCAGCGACGCCGAAGTGGAGTACCGCGAGCAGCAGTCCAACCTTTGGTACTACCGCTATCCCTTCGCAGACGGGGAGGGGAGCATAACCATCGCCACCACCCGTCCCGAGACCATGCTCGGAGACACCGCCGTCGCCGTCAACCCCAAGGACGAGCGTATGGCGGGGTATGTGGGCAGGATGCTGCGTCTGCCGCTCACGGACAGGGTCATCCCCGTGGTCGCGGACGACTATGTCGAGATAGGCTTCGGCACGGGCGCGGTCAAGATCACTCCCGCCCACGATCCCAACGACTTCGAGCTCGGGCTGCGCCACGGGCTGGAGGTCATAAGAGTCATCGACGACGGCGGGATAATGAACGAGAACGCCGGCAAGTACGCGGGCATGACCCGCCTCGAATGCCGCGCCGCCGTGGTCAGGGACCTCGAAGAGCAGGGCTATCTCGAGAAGATAGAGCCGTACGCCCACAATGTCGGCGAATGCTACCGCTGCGGCGAAACGGTGGAAGCCATCGTCTCAAAGCAGTGGTTCGTCAAGATGAAACCCCTCGCCGAGCCCGCCATAAAGGCGGTGCGCAGCAAGAAGGTGGAGTTCATCCCCAAGCGCTTTGAAAAGACCTACTTCAACTGGATGGAGAACATCAAGGATTGGTGCATCTCCCGTCAGCTGTGGTGGGGTCACCGCATCCCCGCGTACTACTGCGACGAGTGCGGTGAGATGACGGTGTCCAAGACCGAGATCGACCGCTGCCCCAAGTGCGGCGCGCCGGTGAGGAGGGACGAGGATGTCCTCGACACCTGGTTCTCCTCCGCGCTGTGGCCGTTCAGCACCCTCGGCTATCCGAGGAAGAACAAGAATCTGTCTTACTTCTATCCCACCGGCGTGCTGGTGACGGCGTACGACATCATATTCTTCTGGGTGGCGAGGATGATATTCAGCGGCATAGAGATCATGGGCGAGCCCCCCTTCCCCGAGGTGCTCATCCACGGTATCGTGCGCGATCCCTACGGCAAGAAGATGTCCAAGAGCGCCGGCAACGGCGTGGATCCGCTCGAGCTCATCGACCGCTACGGCGCGGACGCGCTGCGTTTCTCGCTCGCGTCGGGCATAGCTCCCGGCAGCGACACCCGCTTCACCGAGGGCAAGATCGAGAGCTGCCGCAACTTCGTCAACAAACTGTGGAACGCCAGCCGTTTCGTGGTCATGAACATCGAGAAGGACGACGATCTCTCCTTCCCGCGCAAACTGAACGGGGCGGACAAGTGGATCCTCACTCGTCTCAACGATGTCATCAAGGATGTCACCATCAACCTCAACAAGTACGAGATAGGTCTCGCGGCGGCGCGGCTGTACGACTTCACCTGGTCGGAGTTCTGCGACTGGTACATCGAGATGAGCAAGCCCCTGCTTTACGGCGGCAACAAGAAGGATCACTCCCACGCCGTGGCGATGCTCACCCATGTGCTCACCGTCCTTCTCAAGCTCCTGCACCCCTTCATCCCCTTCGTCACCGAGGAGATCTACTCCAAGTACGCCCCCAAGGGCAGCGTGCTCATGGTGTCCGACTGGCCGTCCTACAACAAGAAGACGGTGTTCAGGAAGGAGGAGAGGAACTTCGAAGCGCTGAGGGCGACGGTGGTCGCGATCCGCAATATGCGCGCCGAGATGAATGTGCCGCCGTCGAAGAAGTTCGAGGCGTTCGTCATCGCCCGCGATCCCGCTTTCGTTACGGCGGTCTCGGGGCTGCTCGAGAGGCTGGCGGGCATATCCGCCGTGCACCTCATAGAGCAAAAGTCCGAAGTTACGGGCGCGGTGGCGTCCGTGGTCACGGACATGGCGGAGATACTCGTGCCCATGGGCGAGCTCATCGACATAGATAAGGAGCGCGAGAGGCTGGGGCGCGAGCTCGAGCAGGCGCGCGCCGACGCGGACAGGCTGGGCAAGCTGCTCGCCAATGCCGCGTTCGTCGCCAAGGCTCCCCAAAAACTCGTGGAGGGCGAACGCGAAAAGCTCGCCCGCGCGGACGAAAAAGTTAAGATCCTCACCGAGAAGCTCGCCGCTCTCGGGGAGTAGAGGCGGGATATGCTGAGATACGCGAAGTCGGTTTGCAAATACTTCTTCGACAAGGGACCTTACCTCGTCCTTCTGTCCATACTGCCTTCGCTGCTCACGGCGCTCTTGTTCTCGCCCACGGCGCCGCTCGACTATCTGCTGCGCTACCGCGATATCAACTTCGCCGACTTCGGCGTCATGTACGCCGACATCCACCGCCTGCCTTACGACTTCTTCTATGTGGGCATAATCGGCATGGTCTTCTATGTCGTGGCGTTCGCGCTCATGTTCGGCATAGTGGACAGGCATATGAGGATAGGGGAGTTCACCCTCTCCTTCAAGAGGGCGAAGACCCGCCTCAACTACAACATCATGACCGCGCTGCGCTTTTCGCTGGGCTACGGGATATTCTTCCTGCTCGCCGACCTGCTGCTCGCCGTGCTCTACTATCTTTGGGCGGTGGCGTTCGGCGCGGGGGCGGAGTGGCTGGTCTTCTCGATCATAAGCTGGCTGCTGGTGTCCGGCGTGCAGCTATATATCAGCACGCGGATGCTGCTCTGGGCGCCCTTCATGCTGCACACGGGACTGCGCTCCTACGACGCTTTCCGCATGGGCTGGAGGCAGATGTCGGGGAGGATGGTGCCGGCGGCGGTCGCCCTCTTTTTCGTGGTGCTGCCCGCCGATGTCCTCACCGTGCTCATAGGCGCGCTCACCGACAACATAGTGTGGCGCGTCATCGCGGACGGCATAATCTATTCGGTCGTGCTGACCGTGTATGTCGTGCTCATGTACACCGTGTTCTACGATGTCACGGGCACCGAAAGGATGGACCTGCGCAAGATAGATCTCTGGTCGAAGAGATCGTGGCGGTGGCTCAAAAAGAAGGATAAGACCGACGAAACCGACGGTTAAACTCCGGATGGAGAGGAAATATGGAATTTAAGTATTCGCTGTCCCTGTTGTTCTCCAACATGGGATTCGTGCTCAAGATACTGCTGTGGGTGGTCATCTCGGCGCTCATCGTCGCCGCCATCGGCGCGGCGGTGCTCATCCCGACCATCAACTCGCTCGCCGTGGGCGGCGAGGTCGGCGACGCTTACGCCGTCATAGCCTCGGACATCTCTTCCCTCGTGGACGGACAGGCGGACATCGCCACCTTCGTGCGCTCGATCATCACCGACGGCAAGGCGCTCATCGACGCCGTTCTGGATTCGCAGGGTCTGCTCACCGCGCTCATATTCGAGGCGATAGGGCTGTATGTCCTCTATGTCTTCCTGGTCGGGATATGCATCTATCCCACCGCCTACGCCGCCAACCAACTCATGTCTTCCAACATGCGCATAGGGCTCGCGGCGTCCATCGCCATGCACCTCAAAAAGGCGGTCAGATATTCGGCTTGCAACCTGACCGTCTCCGTCCCGCTCAACGCCGTCATCGTGGTGCTCATCTGCCTCATCGCGTTCGGGCTGTGGGACCTCATCGGGTTTTTCGCGCTCACCCTCGCGCTGGCGTTCGGGGTGTTCGCGTTCTCCGCAAAGTCGACTCTGCTCGGCGGGTGGCTGCCAAGGCTGCTCTTCAACCCCGACGAGCCCGTCTACACGGCGTTCGCGCGCAGCCTGCGCGGCGTCAAACTCAACATGAAAGGGCTGATCAAGTCCTTCGTCATCACCTATTTCGTCACCTATCTGCTCGTTGCGACCTGCGCGCTGCCCACCTTCGGGCTGGTCGTGCTGGTGGTGCCGTCCTTCAACTACTTCCTGCTGAGACTTGTCGAGCTGGTCGGCTACTACAAGATGAACGGGCTGAGCTTCTACACCGACGCCATCACCGTCGTCGACACCGTGGAATTCGGCTACCGCGCCGAGAATCAGGCTGACGCGGGCGAGATCGTGGGCGGCAGGGACTATCTCTCCGAAGTCATCCCCTCGTCGGGGGAGGAGAGGACCCAAGTGCGCGAGGACGCTCCCGCGGGCAAGGGCGAAGAGGACGCGAAATGAAGATAAGGATGAGTTTCGGCAAGTTCAAGACGGCGTGTCTCGCGGTCGTGATGTGCGCGGGAGTGGCGGTCATCGTGCTCGACATCGTGCTGCTGTCCGGCGCGGTCAGTTCGCTGACCTCAGGCAACACCACGCTCGCCGCGGTGTCGCTCGCCGCGGGAGCGCTCGTCACCGTGTTCGCCGCGCTCATTGCCTTCAACAGCTACTACCGCTTCGACGACGACGAACTCGTCTCGGTGATAGGATTTTTTGTGGACAGGGCGGACTACGAGACGGCGGACGCCATCTTCGTCAACAACGAGAGCAAGGAGATCTTTCTCCGCTACACCCCCGAGGGTAAGGCTCCCGTGACTGTCCGCTTCAACATCTCTCCCGCCCGCTCGGCGGAACTGCTCGCGCTGCTCGAAAAGAAATGCGCGTTCGCGCGCGTCGAATTCTTCGATCCGCCCGCAAAAAAACAGCCGCCCGAAAAGAAATAGCTCCATGACGGCAAAACTCACCAAAGCGCAACTCGACTCTTTCAAGCCCTTCGACGCCGCCCTCAAAGGCGTGACGGAGGACTTTCTGCGCGGCTCGGATTACACGGGCAGCGACTTTTCTTACCACGCCTTCCTCAGCTGGTTCGAAGACGGGGAGTATCTCGTCACACCCGAGGTGCTGTACCTGCGCTGTCACATGGACGGCGAGGAGTACTATTGGCAGCCCCTCCCGCGCGAGGGGGCGTCCGTGACCCGCGCGGAGGCGGCGCTCGCGCTCCCCGACGACGCCATGTTCGCCTTCTGCACCGAGGACTTCGTAAACGAGATGTACGGCGGGTACTATATCTACACCCACCGCGACTGGGCGGAGTATATCTACGACGCCCGCGATTTCATCGAACTGCCCGGAAAACGCTTCCACGCCAAGCGCAACCATATCGCCAAATTCACCCGGCTCTACGACTACGACATATCCGGGATCAAGGCGGACGACCGCGAGGAGATCGCGCGTTTCGAGGCGGAATGGATGGCGGCGAAGAACTTCGACGGCTCCGCACGAGACAGCGCCGAACGCGAGCGCGAGATAGTGGGCGGCTGGCTTGACGCCGCCGTGAGAGGGGAGCTCAGGTGCGATATCCTGCGCGTCGGCGGGAAGATGGTCGGCATAGCGATAGGCGAGATCACCCCCACCGGCACGGGCATAGAGATGTACGAAAAGGCGGACGCCTCGTATGAGGGGGTCTACTCCTTCCTCGCCCACGAATTCGCCGCGCGGAATTTCTCCTCATGCCGCTATATCAACCGCCAGGAAGACATGGGGATGGAAGGGCTCAGAAAATCCAAACTCAGCTACAATCCGGCGTTTTTGTTGCAAAAATATGTGCTTAAACCCTCTTCTTCGGTGTCTGACTGCTATGCGGCGAGTACGGGGAGATTGCTTTCAAAGCCCGTCGTCAGGCACTCCATGCCCGCGGACAAGTACGATATCGTGCGCCTTTCGGACGCCGATTTCGACAGGGTGTGGAATTTCCTCGTGACCGAGCGCGAGGGGCTCAGGAACAAGCTGTTTTTCCTCAATTACACCGAGGAGGAACTGCACGGCGTGCTCGAGGGCGGCGGTATGTTCGCCGCCGTGCGCGAAGGCGAGATAATTTCGACCTGCGCCTACGACACCGACGAGGAATACGGCGCAAAGCTCGCCGAGATATGCGGCGGTGAGGGCAGGTGGTATGAGCTCGGCGGCATTATGACTGCCGCGCGCTATCGCGGTCTCGGCATATCCGACAGGTTGACCGCCCGCGTCATCGAGGAGGCGAGGAAGATGCTGTCTCCCGCGACGCTCTGCGCAGTGGTGCAGTTCGACAACGCGCCGTCGCTCGGCAACCTCGAAAAGCACGGATTCGTCCTTCGCGCCACTCGTCCCGCGGGGGAGTACACATTCTCATATCTCACTCTTAAGATCTGACCGCCAGGCGGGAGAAAGCCCGTCGAAAACCGCCGCAGGGCGCCGCCCGCGGCGCGGATTTTGCGTTGACTTATGCGCGCGCATGTAATATAATCGACCTCGTACGAGGTATTTTATGATCCAACTTCTCAAAAAACAGATGATATGGGACGGCGCGGGGCTGACCGACGCCGCGAGCTATGCCGGCAGCGTTTCCCCCGAGCGCACCATGACTTATGCGGTGCTCTCCGCGCACAACACCTCGGGCGACATGAAGTCGCTGCGTCTGCGCTTTGACGCGATGGCGTCCCACGACATCACCTATGTCGGGATAATCCAGTCCGCCCGCGCCAGCGGTCTCACCGAATTCCCGCTGCCGTATGTGCTCACCAACTGCCACAACAGTCTTTGCGCGGTGGGCGGCACCATCAACGAGGACGACCATGTGTTCGGGCTGTCCGCGGCGAAGAAGTACGGCGGCATATATGTGCCCGCCAATCTCGCCGTCATACACAGCTATATGCGCGAGATGTTCGCGGCTCCCGGCAAGATGCTGCTCGGCAGCGACAGCCACACCCGTTACGGAGCGCTGGGCGCGATGTCCGTCGGCGAGGGCGGTCCGGAGCTGGTCAAGCAGCTGCTCCGCCGTACATACGATATCGCTTATCCCCGCGTCATCGCCGTCGAGCTTCGCGGCAAAGTCCGCCGCGGCGTGGGTCCGCAGGATGTGGCGCTCGCGCTCATCGGCGCGACCTTCAAAAACGGGTTCGTCAAGAACGCCGTCCTCGAATTCGTGGGCGAGGGGATATCCGCGCTCCCCGTCGAGTTCAGGAACGGCATAGATGTCATGACCACCGAAAGCGCGTGCCTGAGCTCGATATGGATGACCGATGACAAGGTGCGCGACTATCTCGCTCTCTACGGCAGGGAGGGGGAGTACAAGCGTCAGGCTCCCGAGGCGGGCGCGGCGTACGACGGCGCGGTCGTCATCGACCTTGACAAAGTCGAGCCCATGATCGCGCTCCCGTTCCATCCTTCCAATGTTTACAAGCTCGCCGATGTCATCGCCCGTCCCGAGGAGATCCTCGGCGAAGCGGAGAGAGAGGGCTGCCGTCTGCTCGGACTGCCCGAGGGCTCCTTCCGCCTCACCGACAAGATAAAGGACGGCAAAGTGATCGTCTCCCAGGGCGTCATAGCCGGCTGCGCGGGCGGCACTTACGACAACATAGCCGTGGCGGCGAACATACTCCGCGGCAGGTCGTGCGGCAACGGCGCGTTCAATCTCACCGTCTATCCCGGCTCCCAGCCCGCCAATATCGCGCTGGTGAGGAGCGGAGCGGCGGCGGCTCTCATGGAGAGCGGCGCGGTGCTCAAACCCTGCTTCTGCGGACCCTGTTTCGGCGCGGGCGATGTGCCTTGCAACAACGGCTTCTCCGTTCGCCACACCACCAGGAACTTCGAGAGGCGCGAGGGCTCCAAGCCCGCCGAAGGGCAGATCGCGTCCGTCGCGCTCATGGACGCCCGTTCCATCGCGGCGACCGCGGCGAACGGCGGCGTGCTGACCTCCGCGCTCGGCATGGACTACGACGAGAAGATCGTCCCCTTCGCCTATGACGGGGCGGCTTACGCGTCCCGCGTGTACAACGGTTGGGGCGCCCCCGACAAGAGCGCCGAGCTCGTTTACGGTCCCAACATCACCGACATCCCCGCGATAGAAGAACTCGGGGACAACCTCGCCCTCAAGATCTGCTCGGTCATCGACGATCCCGTCACCACCACCGACGAGCTCATCCCCTCCGGCGAGACTTCGTCTTATCGCAGCAACCCGCTGCGCCTTGCCGAGTTCGCCCTTTCGAGGAAGGATCCCGCATATGTCGGGCGCGCGAAAGAGGTGAGGGACGGCAGCCGCGAGGATATCGCGGCGGCGATCAAGGCGAGCGGCGTCAAGGGGAGTTTCTCGGTGGGCAGCGCCATATTCGCGGTCAAGCCCGGCGACGGCAGCGCGCGCGAACAGGCGGCGAGCTGTCAGAGGTTCCTCGGCGGCGCGGCGAACATCGCAAGAGAGTACGCCACCAAACGCTACCGCAGCAATCTCGTCAACTGGGGAATGCTGCCTTTCCTGAATGAGGGCGCGACCTTCGAGATCGGCGACATCCTCGTCGTCGAGGGCGTGCGCCGGCTGCTCGAGAGCGGAGCGGAGGAGTTCCCCGCGCTGCTTTTCCGCGGCGGAAAGAGCACTCCCGTCACCCTGAAGACGGGCGCGCTCACGGACACCGAGCGGCAGATCGTCGCCGACGGCTGTCTCATCAACTACTACAAGCGCGGCTGACGACCGAGGAGAGGAGAAAAGGGATATGCCGATCACGGATTTCCTTGAAAGAAACGCAAAAGAATTCGGAGACGAGGTCTGTCTCGTCGAGATAAACCCCGAACTCAAAGAGAAACACGCCCTCACCTGGAAGGACTACTCCCTCGTCGAGGTCACCCCTTACGAGGAACACCGCCGCGAGATGACCTGGCGGGAGTTCGACGAGAAGGCGAACCGCTTTGCCAATCTCCTGCTCTCCAAAGGGCTGAGAAGGGGAGAGAAGGTGGGCATACTTCTCATGAACTGCCTGGAATGGCTGCCCGTGTACTTCGGCGTGCTCAAAGCAGGCGGCATCGCCGTGCCCCTCAACTACCGCTACACCGAGGGCGAGATCAAGTACTGTCTCGACCTTGCGGATGTCACCGTTTTGGTGTTCGGCAAGGAGTTCATAGGCAGGCTGGAGAGCGTGTTCGGCGAGCTCAAAAAGGTGGAAGGGATGCTGTTCGTCGGCGAGGATTGCCCGTCATTCGCGGAGAGCTATGAGCTGCTCGCCGCAGCCGAGTCCGCGGAAAAGCCCGCCGTGTCCTACGACGACGAGGACTACGCCGCCATCTATTTCTCGAGCGGCACCACCGGCTTCCCCAAGGCGATCCTGCACCGCCACAAGGCGCTCATGCGCGCCGCGATCACCGAACAGAAACACCACTCCCAGACGAGGGAAGATGTCTTCCTCTGCATACCGCCGCTCTATCACACGGGCGCCAAGATGCATTGGTTCGGCTCGCTGGTAAGCGGCAGCCGCGCGGTGCTCCTTAAAGGCGTCTCCCCGAGGTGGATACTCGGCGCGGTCAGCGACGAGAAGGTGTCCATAGTCTGGCTGCTCGTGCCGTGGGCGCAGGATATCCTCGACGCGATAGACAGCGGCGAGATAAAACTTTCCGACTACGACCTCTCGCATTGGAGACTGATGCACATAGGCGCTCAGCCCGTGCCGCCAAGCCTCATCCAGAGGTGGATGAAGGTCTTCCCCGCCCATCAATACGACACCAACTACGGGCTCAGCGAGAGCATAGGTCCCGGCTGCGTGCACCTCGGCGTGGAGAATATCCGCAAGGTGGGCGCGATAGGCGTGGCGGGCTACGGCTGGCAGACCCGCATCGTGGACGACAAGCGCCGCGATGTCCCGCGCGGAGAAGTGGGCGAACTCGCGGTCAAGGGCGACGGCGTCATGGTGTGCTACTACAAGGACGAAAAGGCGACCCGGGCGGTGCTCGGCGACGGATGGTTGTACACCGGCGACATGGCGCGCGAGGACGAGGAGGGGTTCATCTACCTCGTCGACCGCAAGAAGGATGTCATCATAACGGGCGGCGAAAACCTCTATCCCGTGCAGATCGAGGACTATATCCGCTCCTGCGACTATGTGCGCGATGTGGCGGTGATAGGGCTGCCCGACGAGCGTCTCGGCGAGATCGCCGCAGCCATAGTCGAGCTCAAGCCCGAGTGCACTTCGGTCACCGAAGAGGATATCGCCGCGTTCTGCGGAGGGCTGCCGCGCTACAAGCGCCCCCGCCGCATAATCTTCGACAAAGTGCCGCGCAACGCGACGGGCAAGATCGAAAAACCCAAGCTCCGCGAGAAGTACTGCGGGGCGGAGCCGCTCGTCGAGGTGCAGGTCACAAGATGACAAAACGCGGAGTTCGTCCGCACTAAAAGGATCAATAAACCGCGCTTTGCGCGGAGAAAGGAAGAAATATGAGAAAACTTATGCTTGGCAACGAAGCCGTGGCGCGGGGCGCTTACGAGGCGGGAGTCAGAGTGGTCTCCGCCTATCCCGGCACGCCGTCCACGGAGGTCAGCGAGTACATTTCGCACTACGACGAAGTGTACGCCGAGTGGGCGCCAAACGAGAAAGTCGCTCTCGAAGTGGCGGTCGGCGCGTCCTTTGCGGGGGCGCGCGCGATGGCGTGCATGAAGCATGTCGGCGTCAATGTCGCCGCTGATCCGCTGTTCACCGCCGCCTACACCGGCGTCAACGGGGGGCTGGTCGTGCTCGCGGCGGACGATCCCGGGATGCACAGCTCGCAGAACGAGCAGGACACGAGGTTCTACGCGAGAAGCGCGCATATCCCTCTCCTCGAGCCCGCAGACAGCGCCGAAGCCAAGGCGTTCACCGAGCTCGCCTTCGAGCTTTCGGAGAAGTACGACACGCCTGTCTTCGTCAGGACGACCACCCGTCTTGCGCATTCCCAGAGTTTCGTGGAGACGGGGGAGAGGCGCGAAGTGCCCCTGCGCGAGTATGTCAAGGACATAAAGAAGTACACCATGATGCCCGCCTCGGCGATAGGCAGGCATGTCGCCGTCGAAGCGCGCGAGGACAGGCTCGCCGCGGATGTTAACGGCATGGACATAGTGCGCGAGGAAATGCGTTCGCGTTCGCTCGGCGTGGTGTGTTCGGGCGTGGTCTATGAGTATGTGCGCGAGGCGCTCCCCGAGGCGTCCGTGCTCAAGCTCGGCATCGTCTATCCCGTCGCGCTGGACAGAGTGCGCGAGTTCGCCGCCAAGGTGGACAGGCTGGTCGTCGTCGAGGAGCTCGAGCCCTTCATCGAGGACACTCTTAAAGCCGCCGGCATCGCCTGCGAGGGCAAGAACATTTTCTCGCGTCAGGGCGAGCTGTCCACGGCGATCATAGCCGAAAAACTTCTCGGCAAAAAGGTGAACGCCGAAAAGCTCGATCTTCCCGTCCGTCCGCCGGTCATGTGTGCGGGCTGCCCGCACCGCGGGGTGTTTTATGTGCTTTCAAAGCTCAAACTCACCGTGTCGGCGGACATCGGATGCTACACCCTCGGCGCGCAGCCGCCGCTCTCGGCGGTGGACACCGTGCTGTGCATGGGCGCGAGCGTCGGCATAGCCCACGGTTTCGAAAAGGCGCGCGGGAGAGAGCAGTCCAAAAAGACGGTCGCGGTCATCGGCGACAGCACTTTCATCCACAGCGGTATAACCGGGCTCATCAACGCGGCGTACAACAAGAGCAATATCACGCTCATCATCCTCGACAACTCCACCACCGGCATGACCGGGCATCAGCAGCATCCCGCGACGGGCTACACGCTCAAGCAGGAGCCTGCCAAGATACTCGATATCGTGGAGTTTTGCAAGGTCGCGGGCGCGGACAGCGTGCGCGTCGTGGACAGCTACGACCTCGCCGCCGTCGAAAAGGCGGTGAAGGAAGAGACCGCGGCGGACGGGGTGTCCGTCATAGTCGCCCGCCGTCCCTGCGCGCTGCTCGACAGGAACTATCCTCCCGCCATGAAGGTGGACGGCTGCCGCAAGTGCGGGATGTGTCTGCGCCTCGGCTGCCCCGCCATCGAGAAACAGGAGGACGGTTCGGCGAGGATAAACCCCGCGCTTTGCGTGGGCTGCGGGCTGTGCACCGAAGTGTGCAGGTTCGACGCGATAAAGGAGGGCGCAAGATGAAAAGCAACATTCTCATCGTAGGAGTGGGCGGACAGGGCACTCTGCTCGCCTCGCGCATTCTCGGCGCTCTCGCCGAGAGGCTAGGGAGCGACTGCAAGCTCAGCGAAGTGCACGGCATGTCCCAGCGCGGCGGCAGCGTGGTCACCCATGTCAAGATAGCGCCCGAGGTCGCGAGCCCCATCGTGGGTCTCGGCGACGCGGATGTCATCCTGGCGTTCGAGGAGCTGGAAGCCCTGCGCTATATCAATTACCTCAAAGAGGGCGGCACGGTGCTGGTCAACACTCAGCGCATACTGCCCATGCCCGTCATCACCGGCGCGCGGAAGTATCCCGAAAACATCCTTTCCGAGCTCAAAGCCCGGGCGGGCAGGGTATACGCGCTCGACGCCGCGGCGGAAGCCGAGGCGGCGGGCAGCCTGAAGAGCGTGAATGTCGTCATGATAGGCGCGCTCGCGAAAGTGCTCGGCGTGGACATCGCCGACGCGGAAGCGGCGCTCAAAGCCGCCGTCAAACCCAAATTCTACGATATCAACCGCATAGCGCTCGGCAGAGGATACGCTTGCGACTGCGAGGAAAAGATATGAGATATTTTGACGAGAAACACGAGACCATGTCCCGCGACGAGATGACGGCGTTGCAGTCCGCAAGGCTGGTCGACGCGGTGAAGAGGATGTACGAAGGCGCTCCTTACTACCGCGCCAAGATGGACGCCATAGGTCTTGAACCCGGCGACATAAAGGGAATCGAGGACATAGACAAACTGCCGTTCACCACCAAGGCGGACCTCAGGGCGAACTATCCTTTCGGCTGCTTCGCGCTCCCCAAGAGCGAGATCGCAAGGGTGCACGCATCGAGCGGCACCACCGGCAAACTCACCGTCGTCGGGCTCACCAACCGCGACATCGACGACTGGGCGGAGTGCGCCGCGCGCGCCCTCGTCATGGCGGGATGCGACAAGGACGACATCGTCCATGTGTCCTACGGCTACGGGCTGTTCACGGGCGGTCTCGGGCTGCATTACGGTTCCGAGAAGCTCGGTTCCATGACCGTGCCCGCGTCCGCCGGCAACACCATGCGCCAGATCACGCTGCTCAAGGATTTCGGCGCCACCACGCTCGCGTGCACTCCCTCCTACGCCATGGTCATAGGCGAGGAGATCGAGAAGGCGGGCATGGACATCTCCGAGTTCAAGCTCAAGCGCGGTATATTCGGCGCCGAGCCGTGGTCGGAGGACATGAAACGCGAGATAGAGCGCAAGCTCAACATCACGGCATACGACATCTACGGGCTTTCCGAGATCAGCGGACCCGGCGTGTCCATGAGCTGCGGCGAGGGCTGGGGACTGCATGTCATGGAAGATTTCTTCTATCCCGAGATCGTCGATCCCGCGACGCTGAAGCCGGTGCCCGACAAGACGGACGGCGAGCTGGTGTTCACCACGCTGCGCAAGCAGGGGATGCCTCTCATCCGCTACCGCACCCGCGACATCAGCGCGCTCAATCACGACAAGTGCGACTGCGGCAGGACGCTTTGCCGCATGAAGAGAGTGAGCGGCAGGACGGACGATATGCTCATCATCCGCGGCGTCAATGTCTTCCCGTCGCAGATCGAGTCCGTGCTCATGAACATCAAAGAGATCATCGGCTCGCACTATCAGATCATCGTGGACAGACAGAAGAACCTCGACACCATGGAGATACAGGTCGAGCTCGCGCCCTCCGTGTTCTCCGATGAGGTCAGGAAGGTGGAAGAAGTGCGCCGCAGGATAGAGCACGACATGATGGGCAACCTCGGCGTCGGCGCAAAGATAACCCTCGTCTCCCCCGACAGCCTGCCCCTTTCCACCGGTAAGACGGTGAGGATAATCGACAAACGCTCCATCTGAGCGGATAAGGAGGAACCATGCTCGTCAATCAGATAGCGGTATTTCTCGAAAACCGTAAAGGCAGACTCGCCGCGATGCTCGCCGCGCTGTCCGACGCGGGTATAAATGTGGAGTCGCTCCACATCGCAGACACCCGCGATTTCGGCATAGTGCGCATCATCACGGACGATAACCCCGCCGCCAAAAAGGCGCTTACCGCCGCAGGTTTCACCGTGGCGGACACCGATCTCGTCGCCGTCGAAGTGGACGACGCTCCCGGCGCTCTCACCGCCACCCTCGGCTTGCTCAGCAAAGAGGGCGTCAATCTCGAGTATGTCTACTCCTATTCGAGAAAGGGCGGCAAGGCGCTCATCCTCTTCAAGACCGACGAGGCGGAACGCGCTCAAAAGCTGCTCGGCTGACAACTCGGAGGGCAGTCCGGCATAAGATGTGCCGTATGCGCCGTGTCGGGCGCGGAGGCGGGTCTTGGAACTGCTCATCAAAGTCGATCTCGCAAGGATCAGGCGCAATGTCGCCGCCGTGCGCGCCGCTACGGGCGGCAGGGTGCTGCTCATGGTCAAAGCCGACGCCTACGGGCACGGCATGAAGAGGGTGGCGCGCGCCCTCGAAAGCGACGCGGACATGCTCGGCGTCGCCGTCCTCGAGGAGGGCAGGGCGCTTCGCGAGAGCGGCGTTACCGCTCCCGTGCTGGTCGCGGCGGCGGACGCTTCGGAATATGCCGAGGCGGCGGATCTCGGGCTCACGGTAGCCGTGTGCGACGAGTCGGGACTCGACGCGCTCGCCGCCATGCGCCGTCCGCCCGCCTTCCATCTCAAATTCGACACGGGAATGCACCGCCTGGGTTTCCCTGCGGAGGACGCGGCGAAAGTGTGCGCCCGCGCAGCCCGGCTGGGGCTGGCGCCCGAGGGGTGCTACTCGCACTTCGGCGCTCCGAGCAAAAGCCAGCTCGCCCGCTTCGGCAGGGTGGCGGCGGCTTCGCGGAGGACATTTCCCAGGGCGCTGCTGCACATCGCCTCTTCGGGGACGCTTGATTTCCCCGGCGCGCTGTACGACATGGTGCGCGTGGGACATGCCGCGTATGCGGGCGCGATGAGGGTGGAGAGCCGAGTCATCGCCTCGCGGCGGGCAAAGGCGGGCGATACGGTGGGTTACGGGCTCATGCCCCTCGCCCGTGACACCTGCATAGCCGTCGTGCTCGGCGGGTATGCCGACGGAGTGCGAAGGGCGAGAACGGCAGCCGTGATAGGCGGAGTGAGATATCCCTCCCTCGGCAGTGTTTGCATGGATATGTTCGCCGTGGACACAGGAGACAGATGCGTGCGCCCCGGCGAGACGGCGGTGCTGCTGGGCGAGGAACTGACCGCTCGGGAACTCGCCGACATGCAGGGCACGGTGGACTACGACATCCTGACCGGCTTCGGCGGCAGGGCAAAGAGGATATATACGGATGACCAAAGGTGAGGCGAGATCGGCAGCTCGCGCGGCGGTGGCTGCGATGAGCGACGCGGAAAGGGAATGGGCGAGCGGTGCGATAGCCGACGCGCTCACTTCTCTCGACGAGTTCAAACGCGCCCGCCGTCCTTTCGTCTTTCTTTCAAAAGAGGGCGAGCCCGACACCTACGAGATAGTGGGGCTGTTGCTTGCGCTCGAGCGCACGGTCAGCGTCCCCCGCGTCGTCGGGAGGGAAATGCAGGCGGTGGTCATAACTCCCTACACCGATTTCCGCAAAAACCGCTTCGGCATAGAGGAACCCGCGCGCGGCAGGGCAACGGATGTCATCGACCTCGCGATCGTCCCCCTCGTCGCCTTCGACGGTATGAGGAGGGTGGGACACGGCGGAGGTTACTACGACAGATTCCTTGCGGGAAGGGAGTGCACTAAGATAGGGCTCGCCTTCTCCGCGCAGCGCGTCACCGGCGTCCAAACGCTGCCGCACGATATCCCTCTCGATCTCATTATCACCGAAAAAGAGATCTTAAGAGGCGAAAATGCGGAGATAAACCCGTTTTTCGGAGAATAGCATGAGGATCATCAGCGGAAGATACCGCGGGCGCAAACTCATCCCGCCGAGGGACAACGAGGTGCGTCCCACCACGGACAGGATAAAGGAGACGGTGTTCAACATCCTGGCTCCGCGCATCCCGGGTGCGCGCGTGCTCGACCTTTTTGCGGGCAGCGGCGCGCTCGGCATAGAGTGCGTCTCGCGCGGTGCGGACGAGGTGATCTTCGTGGACATGAGCCCCGAGAGCGTGGCGCTCGTGCACCGCAATCTCAAGGGGCTGGACGGCAATTTCAGAGTGGTGCAGGCGGACTACGCCGCCGCGCTCGGACGCCTTGACGGACGCTTCGACATCGTCTTTATCGATCCGCCTTACGGGTCGGGGCTCGGTGAGAAAGCCGTCTCCGAGATCTTTGCCCGCGGGCTGCTCGAAGAGGACGGAGTGATCTGCTACGAGCATTCCTCGGACAGACGGTACGAACCGCAGGAGGGCGCCGTTTCCCGCGAGAAGAGGATGGGCGCCGTGACGGTGGATTTCGTGAGAAAGAAGACGGTCGGCATGGTGACGGGGACTTTCGATCCCTTCACGCGCGGGCACGAGGCGGTGGTGAAAGAGGCGCTGAGGCTGTTCGACGAGGTCGTGGTGGCGTGCCTCGTCAACCCCGAAAAGGAGTGCATGTTCACACCCGATGAGAGGGTGGCGATAGCGCGGGCGGCGCTTTCGGACGAGCCGCGGGCAAGGGTGATCTTCTCCGAAGACACGGCGGTGGACGCCATGAAGCGCGAAGGCGCGGACGCCCTGGTCAGAGGGCTCAGGGGCGGCGAGCCGGACGAGTACGAGAGCGCAATGTCCGACTACAACCGCGAGAGGGGAGCGGACACCGTTTTCGTCTCGCCGGACATCTCGGGAGAGATATCTTCCACGGCGGCGCGCGAAGCTCTCCGAAAGGGGGACTTCCGTCTTCTGCCGGAAGGTGCTATAATCACAGTCGGGGACATCCTCGACAACAAACGAAAAAAGGGGGACGCGACCGCGTAAACGCCTATGGAAACCATCGAAATGCTGCTCAACGAAATGGAGAGCACCGTGCTCAAAGCAAAAAAAGCCGCGTTCAGCTCCACGGATATCCTCGTCAACAGACAGGCTATGCTCGACCTGCTCACCCGCTTCCGCGCGAGCTATCCCATCGTGCTCAAAGAGGCGGAGCAGATCAAAAAGGAGCGCGAAGACATCCTCGCCAAAGCCGAGGAGTACGCCAACAAGACCATGGACGCCGCCGAGGAACACGCGCGCAAACTCATCTCCGAGTCCGAGATAACCCGCCGCGCCACCGAGGAAGCCGAGTCCATGCGCGAAGAGGCGAAAAACAATTACATCAAGATGGACTACGAGGCGCGCTCGCTCGCGTTCAACATCCTTGACGGTGTGGAGAAGCAGTACAACGAGGGGCTGAAGCTCATCGCCGACCGCAAACGCCGTCTCGTCGAAGGCTGACGGCCCGCAAGTTTGCAAAAAACACGCGAATTCGCTTGCGCGCGGTGAGATAATGTGATATCATCACCTCACTGCGGATATGCCTCCATGGTCAAGCGGTTAAGACGTCGCCCTCTCACGGCGGAATCTGGGGTTCGATTCCCCATGGAGGTACCAAGAATCAAAGCCGTCCTTCGGGGCGGCTTTTTTACCCCAAAAAGTGTCCTCGGCTCGCGTTGCTTGCCTCCGGTACTTTTTGGGGGCCCCGAATTGCTTCGAATAAGTGTGTGCGAGTTCGCATTAGTCTCGGGCGCAGAGCGCCCTGCGGTACTTTTTGGGGACCCCGGGAGAGCTTCGAATGAGGAAGTGCGAAGTCAAGCACCCTCGATCCGGCAGACTGCCCCGAGCATGGGAATACAGACCCCCTCCTTCCCTTCGGGTTTTCCTCCCCCACGCGGAATAGGGGACAGTCCCCGTATCATGCACGACATACGCGGGTGCGATACTCACGCTTATCGTGGCGCACTC